>CAXTBP010000207.1:0-9156 GCA_964241985.1 uncultured Armatimonadaceae bacterium
CCACCACTCAATCGCCGCGCTCCCATCGTGCGGCCCGGCATCCTGCGGCAATCCAAGCGGCGGCAAACCCGAAGGCGTTGTTATAGTGGCGGGGGTTGGTGCGGCGGGCGACGGCATCTGCGCAAATGTCGCGGGTGCGCTGAAAATACCGGCACTGGCAACCGTGCAAAGAAGGGCGGCGCGAACAATAGCAGATTGGGGCATGAATTCCTTTCGCGGAAATGCTTGGCCTTCCCGCTCAGTTTATTATATCCAGAACCCCGACTTGCTTACCGCACTTTATTCAATCAACAGAAAACGTCCGCGCTTCCCCATTGCGTAACCCAACCGAAAACTGTTTTTCCGTGAGAAAGAGAGCGGGCAGGACAAAATCAAAACCATCACTTTCCTCATCGTCGGGGTTTGGAAGAAAGCCCGGCGGCACGTCGATCATAATTTCCGTTTCGCGGGCCATACCCGTTTCGCTGTCACAAACCACGACTTTTCCACAGCAAAACGTGCCGCCCGACGAAGGGCCTTCGGGTTCATCCTCATCCTCAGTGCCCCACCAATACGTCGCGGCATAAACCAGCGCGATGTACTTTCCGTTTGGGCTAAATACCGGCGCGTGCAGACCGTTCAACTCCTTACCGAAATAGCCCTTGTCTGGATCTTGCCAAATGCGCTCTGCGTCCCAAGCGACCCATTCAATACCCGCTTCGGTTTGGTCGCGCCACACGATGCAGGCTTTGTTTTCCGTATGCGAGGCGACAAGATGATACACCCATCCGGTCGGCAAACTAAACGGTGCTTCAAAACAAAACGACAACTCGGGCCATGTCCATACCTCAACGATATGCGTGTATTCCGCCTGCAAAGGCGAAAGGATAAACGGGATGCCGTTTCCGCCATGCAAGGCTGGGTTATGCTCGTAGCCTTCCCGCGCCGCCAGAACAATCGTGCCCTTTTCCGCCCAGCACAAAGCGTTTACACCGTCGGGTTGCCAAACAATCTTGCCGGTTTCGGTGTCCCAAATGGCGGCGCGTTCATTCTGAACGATTATTTGCCGCGCCGCGTGCTTTTTGTCAGCGTGGTTGCTTAAAAACCAGTGCGGCGCTTGATCTTCCAGTGGTTCCAGTTTCGGGTCAATGTTCGGTTCGTACATATCCCCGTTACTTTGCCGGGGGCCGCGTATCAGGAACGTAAATGAGGAAATGCGCCTCGCTTTTGTCGCGCACCGGGTCGGGCGCGGACTTGACCGGAATAATCTGCACGACGCGCGTGTAGGGCGCAAGCAGCGGGCGACGCCATAAAAACCGCTGCATCGTTCCCAAGCCCGACGCGATATGAAAGCCCCCGCTCAAATGCAGCACGGTACGGCCCGCATCCGTAAGTCGCGCGACCGATTCCGCCATCGTGTCATCGCGGAGGCACTGCGCTTCAAAAAAACGCTGCACCATGTCGGCGGGCATCGTCGTTTCGCCGTGCCCGCCGCCCGCGCCCATGACGCCCGCAAAGCGTTTGGCGTATTCGTCGCCGCCGTTTAGGTCGGGAACGCTATTTTGCGCGGCAATCAGGGCCTTGTCATCGTTCGGCAAACTGGACAAAACAGCGGTTGCGCCCTCTTTGCCGACGCGCTTGACGATGCGGCCCGGCGCGTTGGACGCCGTGACGGGAATTTGTTTTGCTTTGGCGAACTCAATCAGCGGACGGTAATCGGTCGGATAATTGGGCCACCACTTCGCCCGGTTTCCAAATTCGGCCTCGGTCGTTTTTCCCGCCAAATAGTCGTCAAGGGCGGCTTGCTGGTCACGCTCGAACATTTCCAGCGCGAACGTCAACTTTTTGCCCGCCTTTTGATGCAGCGTTTCAAATAAGGCCAATTCCACCTTGTGCGACTGCGGATCGTCGTGTTGCTCACCCATGAAAACCACGCGGGCGCTCGCCAACCGGTCGGACAACTCGCGCCACGAAATCGACTTGCCCGTTTGCGTATCGAACACGCGCCACGCATTGCGCTCGTTTTCCATTGGTTTTGCTCCCGCTTCTTTTGGAACTGCCGCAAGCGCCGTGCCCAGCAACGCGCCCGTTTCCAAGAAACTACGCCGCGTCGGCATCGGTCGGTTCTCCTGCGGGCAAATGCCCCGCGGTTTGCAATGTTTCCCACCAAAGCCCGCGCAAGGCACTCGCGCCCCAAGCGTTCGGCTCGATCACGCCGCAGTAAAACAAATCGCGGTTTGCGGGGCGCGGTTCGGTTTGTGCGGGGTTTCCGGCAAGCAGGCCGTGGCCTTGAAAGGTTGCATGTGCGTCGCCCAGAAGCGTGTCGAACTCGCGGGAAAGGCTGCGGAGGGTTTCGTTGAAGGCATGAATCCACGCGAGCGCGCCGGGCCACGGCAGTATTTGCAATGCACCCGTATCGCCGGTTCCGTCGGACGGATCGTAAATGGTGGTCAAAACGATGGGCGCTCCGGGTAAAACCATTTTTTGCAAATCGGTTAAAATGGCCCGACCATGCTCGCGCAGGGCGCGGTTCGCCGCATCGGCAGCGTGGCTGTCGCCGAAGGTTTGCAGTAAATCGTTGCCGCCCATTGTCAAGGTCACAACGGCGGGACGCACGGCCCATTCTTTAAGGCGCGGGATTTGTGCGTAGCGCACGGCGGCGGACGTTGCGCCGTCAAGAGCAAGAGGAAGGAAACGGCACGGCGCAAGCACGGTTTGCAAATCGCGCCCATTCCATTCGGGGAAATCGACGCTTTGGTTGGCGAACAACAGACTCGCCGCGCCACCGCCTTTCATACCGCTGTAGTCGTCAATACTCATGGAATCGCCGAGCGATACGTAATCGCTCGGCGTGTTTGCCATCGTTAAAGGGCGCACGCTTTGGGTTCTTTCCGCCCTCAGTGTACCCCTATTTCTTTACTAACCGCGCGGTTAGGCCTTTTTGGCCCGGCGCTTGCGAACCACAAACGAGCCGCCGCCCGCCGAAACCAAACCCACCGCCATAAGAGACAGCGCGCCGGGTTCCGGGGCGGCAGAAGCCGAAATCGCCGTGCCTGACGCCTGTACCCGCAAACCGACGGGATTGCCGGTGAGGCCCGCGCCGTTAACGACAACAAAATCCAGCGTATTGAGACCGCTTACAAACGTCGCATTCGAGCTATTGATAGTGGCGCTGCTGAAAGTCGAAGGACTGTTTCCCGATGCGCCCGTAACGGCGGCTCCATTGACGCGCACCGTGACCGAATCGTCCACGGCCATTTGCAGGTTGAGCACGGCGGAGCTTGCAGTAAAGCCGGACAAATCGAACGTGGTGCGATAGGTGTACGTGCCCACAGCATGGGTCGATGCGTCCGCCGAACCGGGTGTCAGCCAGCGCGATACCCCGTTCCCTACGCCGTCATCTATCCAGTTTCCCCGGCCCGCGTAGTTTCCTTTAGTGGATACATAAAGGGGCGCGGGGTTTGCTACCGACGGATTACCGCCAAAAAGGATGGGGGCGGAAATCAATGCGTAGTGCAAATCCGTCGCGCCGAACGTGTCGGACGCCCCTGCATTAGTAACGCCCGACGAAAACAACGTCGTGATGGTGCTTTGCGCGTTCGCCGACCGTGGCGCAAGCAAACCCGCTGCAAAAACGCTTCCGACAACCGCCGCCGTCGCCAGTCGTCGATTCATGTGACGAAAAACCATAGTCTCTTCCCGTTCTTTCTACCGTGCAAACAAAGTACAGTATCAACTGGGAAAATTATAGGTTAGGTGGAAACCAAACTTTAGGCTTAAATTTTTCGTTTAGCCGTTTTTGTCGCGTTCCTCTTTGATGCGCTTGTCCAATTCTTCGGCGGCTTCGGTCAGCGTTTTGCCGCCGACCAGATTGCGGGCGATGCCGCTCATGGCGATTTCGGCGAGTGGAATACCGACGCGCTCCAAAGCATCCATCGCTTCGCGGATCGTCGTGTGGTCGGGGGCCGTGTCGCGGGCGGTTTGCAAAAGGCTCGCGGCCTCTTCGATGGTTTGACGCTGCCCGTCCGAAAGCTCCCCGCCGACACCGGCAAGCAGTTTTTTCGTGCCGAGCAGTGCGGCGTCGGCCTCGTTTTGCATATCGGCCCGCATTCGCGCTTTGAAGTCGTCGTCCGCGAACGTGAACGATTCGCGCACCATGCGCTTGACTTCTTTTTCGTCCAGTCCGTAGGAGGGTTTAATCCGTACCTGCGTTTGGACGCCCGAACGCACTTCCTTAGCCGAAACCTGCAAAATGCCGTTCGCGTCCAGCAAAAACGTCACTTCGACTTTGGGAATGCCTGCGGGAAGCGGCGGGATATTGTCGAGTTCCAGACGGGCCAGCGAGCGGTTGTCCTGCGCCATTTCGCGCTCACCCTGCACGACGTGGAGCAACACCGTGGTTTGTCCGTCCACGCTTGTCGTGAACTCTTCGCGGGCCGACGACGGGATTTTCGAGTTGCGGAACAGCAGTTTTTCCACGGCCCCGCCCATCGTCTCTATCCCGAGTGAAAGCGGCGTCACGTCGAGGAGCAGCATATCCGTGCGCCCGCCCGATAAAATATCGGCCTGCACGGCGGCTCCGAGCGCAACAACCTCATCGGGGTTCAAATTCGTGTGCGGGGTTTTGCCGAACAACTCCTGCACGGCGCGACGGACGGCAGGAACGCGCGTCGATCCGCCGACCAGCACAATCTCGTCTACGTCGGCGGGCGTAAGTCCAGCGTCGGTCAAAACCTGTCGGCACGGGCCGAGTGTTTGCCCAATGAGTGGGATAATCAGCGTTTCAAAATCCTGCCGGGTTAAACTGCGATGGAACCGGTCGCCGTCGCTTTTCTCGAACGCGACATCGCACAGTTCGTGGTCGGTCAACCAGCGTTTGGCGGCCTCAGCCGCGAGGCGGGCGCGGGAGCGCATTTGCGCGTCGGGTTTGGTTTCGTCCGCCTCTTCAAGCAGCAGAGCGGCCAAAGCGTCGTCGAAATCGTCGCCACCAAGCCGCGTATCGCCGCCCGTTGCGAGTACATCGAACACGCCGTCCTCTAAGCGCAAAAGGGAAATGTCGAACGTACCGCCGCCCAAATCGTAAACGGCGATTGTCGCCGCTTCGCGGTTCTGCAAGCCGTAGGCCAAACTCGCCGCCGTGGGTTCATTGACGATGCGGACAATTTCAAGACCCGCAATCTGCCCGGCGTCTTTGGTCGCCTGCCGCTGAGCGTCATTGAAATACGCGGGAACCGTCACGACCGCTTTTTCCAACGGCTCGCCCAGATGCGCCTCGGCTCGTGCTTTCAAAGCCCGCAAAACGTGGGCGGCGACTTCGGGCGGCGAAACCACACGCCCATCGCCCAAATCGATTCGCGCTACGTCGGCATACTCGGGCGAAATCGTATACGAAAGGCCGCTGATATCGCCTTCCACATCGGCAAGGCCTTTACCCATCAATCGCTTGGCGGAATAGACGGTGCGTTCCGGCTCGCTCGTCAAATGCTTTTTCGCCGCTTCGCCCACAATCGGCGCGCTATTATCAGCGGGGAAATACACGACGGAGGGCACAAGGGCGTCGCCGTGTGCGTCGGCGAGTACATTCGGCACGCCTCGGTCGGCGATAGCAACAAGCGAGTTGGTGGTTCCCAGATCAATTCCAATGATGGTCGGCATGGTTTTAGTTTACCCTGCCGCACGGTATCGCGTCTTGTTCGCCTACTTCAAAATGACGGTTTTACCTGAGCCGAAACGAACCGCCAGTTTGTCCTGCGATACCGCGCCGTTTCGTGCGACGGTTCGCCCCGTCATCGTGCCCTGCCCGCGCGTTCCCTGCACGCCGTATTCAAACTCGGTGCGGATCGTGCCGTCCTTGAAGGTTTCGGCTTGGTAGGAATACTTGTCAAATAACGCGATATTTTGTCCCAGTTCGGGCGCGATTCTGGAATCGGTCTGCACAATATGCAGCGCGGCGGTGACTTCGGGAACCGCGTTGGGAGGCGAAAACGATTGGTCCAGACGCGCAAACCGAGCCTGTGCCTGCGGCGGCATTCCGCGCGGAAAATGGAACGGCCTGTTTTTTAATCCGTTCGCGCCACTTTTTGACAACGTACCGGACATTCGATGCGACGCGACGGGTACTTGAATCAAATTCAGCCGAATTACCAGCTGCCTTGCCTGCATTTTTAGTGGCGTCGCAAGTTGGCAGCCGCTTCCCAGCAACGCAATCCCTATTAGGGGAAATAAGCAAATCAATCTACGCCACAACATCTTTGTTCCTGCTTCGCTTACGGTGGATGGAATGGTTCAAGTGTACCCCACACCAATTCGTGTTTGGGCGAATGCTATAATGGAAGCCATGCCATCCCGCGACTGGGCGAATGCCGCTATCGAAAAACTGGAAGCCGACGCCGCGCGGTCGTCGGATACGCACCTTTTCCCCCTGCGTTTGCCTGCGACTCCGAACGTCCACCTTTATCTCAAAGACGAGTCCACGCATTTGACCGGCAGTTTGAAGCACCGGCTGGCCCGCTCGCTGTTTTTGTACGCTTTGTGCAACAACCGGATCGGCCCGAACACGCCGGTCGTTGAAGCGTCTTCGGGAAGTACAGCGGTTTCCGAGGCGTATTTCTCCCAGCTTTTGGGATTGCGCTTTTTAGCCGTTATGGCGCGCTCAACCTCGCCGGAAAAAATTCGCCGCATTACGCGCTACGGCGGCGAATGTATGTTCGTGGACGAGGCGGGAAGCGAGCGGCACGTCGCCGAAACGCTCGCCCATGATTTGGGCGGGCATTTCATGGATCAGTTCACCTATGCGGAGCGGGCGACCGATTGGCGGGGCAACAACAACATAGCCGAATCCATTTTCGCGCAAATGGCCCGCGAGCCGTATCCCATTCCCCACTGGATTATTTGCGGAGCCGGAACCGGCGGAACGTCAGCAACATTGGGCCGCTACATTCGCTACCGCCGCCACGATACCAAATTGTGCATCGTCGACCCGCCCAACTCCGTTTTTCACGACTATTGGCGAACCGGCGACGCAACCCTTACGCGAACGGACAGTTCGGGCATCGAGGGCATCGGACGCCCGCGCGTTCCGGCCTCGTTTTTACGCGAAGTCGTGGATTGCGTGGAAGTCGTTCCGAACGCCTGCGCCTTCGCCGCCATTCATTTTTTGGAAGAACGGACGGGCCATCGCTGCGGCGGCTCCACGGGAACCAACCTCATCGGTGCGTTCCACCGTATCGCCGAAATGCACGCATCGGGCGCGTCCGGTTCGGTTGTCACGCTAATCTGCGACAGCGGCGATTTGTACCGTGATACCTACTACAATCCCGCTTGGCTAAAAGAAAACAACTACGACCTTTGCGAAGCCATTGCACAGTTGCGCCGCTTTTACGAAACCGGCATTTGGTAGCTGTTCGGAAAGCCGCCTATTTTAGCGTTCCGCTTAAGTTGGTCAAAACCCGGCGCAGATAGCCGCGCGTTCCCGCGATTTGCGCCAAGCCGTCCAACACAGCGGCCCGATTTTCGTTTTCGTCCCACTGCGCAAACAAGGGGAAAAGGCTGCTTTGCAAACTGTCGTAGGCTGCTTGAAATTCGGTGCGTGATTCTTCAAGCTGCGGACGGAGGCGCGTCATGGTTTCCTCGTCGTCATCCATGCGAGCCTCTTGATATTCCATCAAGGCTTCCTGCAATTCCAAAACCTGCGCGAACAACGCTTGCGGAGGCTTGTTGGTGTTTTTCGTATCGTCCGGCGAAGTTCCCCGTTCGCGGCGCAAAAGATACTCGGCCCGCGCAAACGGGTCTTTAAGCGTTCGATAGGCGTCATTCACCAGCGCGGACGAATCCAAAGCCACCGTTTGGGTATCGGCGTCCGCGCCCGCCCAGCGGTCGGGATGGTACACGCGCGACTGCTCACGGAATTTTCGCGCCAGCGTCGCTTCGTCGGCGGCAACGGGCACGCCTAAAATATCGAAATAGCTCGCCGTCGCGGCAATCGGCGTTAGGGGTGTAATCGGAGGTGCAGGCATATCCTGATTTAACCGCCTGCCGTGCTTGGTCGCCACCAAGCAAAAAGCCCGGCTTCCTTATCAAGGAAACCGGGCTTTGCGCTTTTCGAGCGTGTTTACTTGGCGGTAAACGAGGTTCCGCAGCCGCACGAGCGCACGGCGTTTGGGTTGCTGAACACAAACCCGCCTTCCATCAAATTCTTGATGTTGTAGTCGAGTGTCGTGTCTTTGAGATACAGCGCGGACTTGCGATCCACGACGATGTGCAAGCCTTCTTGTTCCCAAGAAAGATCGAACTCGTCCGGTTCACGCTCCATGTCGATGACATACGACAAACCGGAACAGCCGCCGCCCTTGACGCCAAGCCGCAAATACGCCCCGACATTCCCGGTTTTTTCCTGCTGTCGCTTCACTTGCTTGACCGCCGTCGGTGTCAGGGCGACAATCGGGCTGACCGTTTCCGGCCCTTCCACTTCGGCAACTGCCATTGCTTTTTCTCCTAACGCCCCGGCCTATGCCGCGACCGGTTCGCCAACACCAACGCCGACGTGCGCCACGCCGCTCTGCTTGTTCTGGTAGTCCAAAATGGCGGCCTTAATAGCGTCTTCGGCGAGCACGGAGCAGTGAATTTTCACGGGCGGGAGGGCCAACTCCTGCACGATTTCCGTGTTCTTAATTTGCAGGGCTTCCTCGACCGTTTTGCCCTTGACCATTTCGGTCGCAAGACTGGACGAGGCAATCGCCGAACCGCAGCCGAACGTTTTGAACTTGGCATCTTCGATCACGCCCTGCGCGTTGATTTTAAGCTGCAACTTCATCACGTCGCCGCATTCAGGCGCACCGACAATTCCGGTTCCGACATCGGTCGCGTTCTTATCGAAGCTCCCAACATTCCGGGGGTTTTCGTAATGGTCAATGACCTTATCGCTGTATGGCATAATTTTGTTTCTTCCTAAAATTCAATCAAACCGTCTGGTTCAACGGCGGAGGCGTAGATCGGATACTAAGTTCCGGGTTCCACAAATATTGCAAACGCACTCGGCGAGCGGGGGACGGTTCCTGCTCGTTCCAAACATCTTCCAGTTCGCGTTTCATTCGACTTTCTTCACGTATCGGTCGGGTTTCGTCGGTGGTGACCGGCAAAATGATCAAACCGCGCTCGGAATACCGAACTGCGTCCGCA
>CAXTBP010000208.1:0-9136 GCA_964241985.1 uncultured Armatimonadaceae bacterium
GAACCGGCCCGAAAGTCGGGTTGAGGATAAGCGCGACGAACCTCACAGCGACCGGCTCCACTTTGGGAACCGTGTCGCTTTTTTGTTATCTGTTCTGCTACTGTCCATTCCTGTCGTTCCCGAAAGGCCGCCCCGATGCCGCTCCAGCACTCACAAGCGAACGAAGAACAGCCCGCGCCGCTTCGCACAATCGCGCCTCAAGAAGCCGTGCAGGAAGTGCTCCCTTTGGCTGCGGCCGCACCCAATATGCTGGACACGCCGCGCTACGATGCCGCTGCCGTCAAGCAAATCATCGCGCTGGCCGAGCAGATGCAGACCCACCATCGCCAAACTATGACGCCCCACGAAGTTGTAGCACTGAGTCACGAGGTCGGTGTCGAACCGGAGTTCATACGGCGCGCTTTGGCACAAATGGCGAGTGGCACGGCGGTTTCTACGACGGCTTCTACAACGGCGTCCTCCCCTTCCCAAACAAGCCAAGCGGTTGCCCAAACGCGAGTGGAAACGTTCCCATTCCAGTTGACGCGCAAGCAGCGGCGGCTTTTGGCGGTTCCGGTTGTGCTTTACCTTTTGCTGCTTCCCTTCACGCTGGGGCTTATCAATCTGGGCGACAGCACCAACAACTCTACCGCCTTGCTGATGTACATGATCGTTCCTACGGTTCTGGCCTTGTATCTGGGCGGCAAAAGCAAAAGCTGCCGCTTTGGTGCGCTGTTGGGGGTCGTGACGGGCCTTACTGCTTTGGTGTCCATTGCCATCAACAACGTTGCCGCGCATCATTATTCGGCCCCGCCGGGCGAGTTGCTGAATCTGTTCGCGGTATGGGTTGGTGCAGGGTTGGTTCTCGGCGCGAGTGGAGCTGCTGCCCGAACAGGCCGACGGCTTCGTATTCGTGTGGGCGTGGAACTCACCGAACCGCACGCAAACAAGTAGAGGCGATTGCCGCTATATTGCAGCTACATTGCAGCTATCACCTATCGACAATCTAATTCTTCTCTTCGTCGTGCCAAGTGAACGTGAAATCGGGGTCGGCAAGGCGGGTTTGCGCGGCCCAGCGCACCAAGCGGTTGCCGTCGCGGGCGAGGTGGTGCATAAGCTCAAGGGGCGAGCGGCTCCATAGATCGTCGGGAAAAGGCTTGTCCGAAAGTGGCAAGGCCACCGCGACCTTGAGCCGTTCCATCCACGCGCGTAGTATCCATGTGGGAACCACTAAGATCTCCGCGCTTTTGGAGCGCTCGCGCAGTCTTTTTATGCTCATGCTTTGTTTGGAACGCGACGTTTCCCAAAACTGACCGAGCGCCGCTTGCCCTTCATTCTGCGTCTGTATCTTTCCCGCAACCGATATATGAAGCCGTGCGGCTTCCACAACGAAGCTTGCGGCATGATGCGAAAAAGTGGCGGCAACCTGCGCGGGTAAAGACTCTTGGCACAAAAGCAACTGGCATATTTCTATATCCAGCCGATGCCAAAAATCCGGTGCTTCCAAAACGATAAGGGGTGAAACGGGATTGCCGCAAAGTCCGCCTGGGCATACACTGGGGAGCGGGGCGTTTCTTCCGCTCAAGGGAGAAAGTTTCCTCACGAAGCGCATCAAATGCAGTATCGCTTCCGGGGGCATATTGGGATGCGCGGCAAGGGCTTGCAGGAGCAGGCTATGTACATAAGTGGCGGGTTGACTTTGCTGACGTACCAAGCGGCGCGGACTTGAGCCGGTGAGGCATCCCATTTGAACCATATAATTGGTTACGGCTGTCTCACAGAATGCGATGGTTTCTTCGGAAATCCGCTTCAACACGTCCGCCGTCGTGTTCGGGTCTTCGGCGATCAGTCGCTTTTGTCGCCATTCGTCGTTTTCTATGGCAAGCAGCCCGGCCCGCTCTTTGGCCTCCCAGACCGTCAGTGGGACAGTAAGCGGGGCGGTGTTCAGGCTTGATAGATCGGACAGCGGATGCGTTTCCATGCTTCCATTGTAGCGGCAAGCCCAGCGGCAGGCGCAAGGATTGAAAAACGTTCCGTTTTTATCGCAAAACGGGCTGATAAGGCGCAGCGTCCTCGACCGGCGCGGCCTGAAGGGTTGCTTTATCTACGGCAACGATAAGGCAGTCGCGCCACGGCGGCATCTTTTCCCCCGTCCATTCCCGCTGCCCGTAGAAGACGCGCACCACAAAGCGGTCGGTTTCATTGGCGCAGATCCACGAACCCAGTAGCGGCTCGCCCGGATAGATTTGCTGACACAAAGCTTCGGCTTTGCGCCGCGCACAAAGTCCCTTGAAATACGAAAACATGGCGAATACCACTTCAATACCGCGTCAACATTGTCAATATCAGTTCCACTTTAGAAACCGATTCTTTTTTGTTTTTGTACCTATCGCGCTGTTGCATTTGTTCCGGTTGCTCCCGCTCCGCGCACCGCTCTTTCCAAATCATCCGTCGGGCCTCCGTAGCCCACAAATGATGCTCGCACCATTCCGCCTGCATCAATAACGTACTGTGTCGGGATGCCTGATACTTGATAGCTGCGGCTTATGCTTGGCTTGGCCTTCGGGTCGGCATAAATGAACGTCAGTGCACCATATTCCGCCTCGTGCTTGGCGACCCAATTCAAAAACGCCGTTCGCATCTCGGCATCGTCCACGGCAAGCAACACGACGGGCACGCCCTCTTTTTGCAATTTGCTGATCACTTCCTGCGTGTGCGACATGGACGCAATGCACGGCCCGCACCAACTGGCCCAGAAATCTACGACCACGACTTTGCCCCGATACGACGATAGCGTGACGAGCTGACCGTCCTTGTCCCGCGCCGTGAAGTCGGGGGCCATTGTGCCTGCGGCGAGCAGCGGCGGGCGCGCTTCCTGAACGTACAGCTTCACGCCGGGCGGGGGTGTATAGGAAAACGTCTTCGCGGCATCGACAATGGGCGCGTTGACCCGGATGTTGGTCACGGTCGCCTCCCGGGTGCTGGCGGGTCTACCATTGGGCAGGACGCGCTCAATAAGGCGATGCACCAAGCCGTCCTGCACACCGATGTACCACGTTTGTCGGTATTCTTTGGTGTCGTTGACAACCGTCACGCGCTTGCGGATGAACACGGTGTTGCAGGCCACGCCTTCCACGAGTTTGCGCCCCGTGGCTTTGACCTCCAAAACGCTCGTCCCTGTGCCCGGCATCGAATCGACGGGCGGCATGAGGTAGCGCTGCAATGCGGCTTCGGGTGAGGCCGACCGGGCGTAGAAGCCTTCCCACGGCTCCAGCAGCGTGCCCATATTTTCCGGCTCAACATACTCGGTATTGGCCCGGCAGGTTCCGGCGAACTGTCGCCACACCGTTTTACCGTCGCACACGTAAGCCACTTGGTCGGCAACCGCAAGGTGCGTCGCTGTTTTTGTCTTTAGCTTGGTGGCTTGAACAAACCGCTCGGCGACGGCAGCGACTTGGGCAGCGGTTCCATGCCCTCGCTCCCTTAGTTCGTAGCGCATCTTGTTGGGTTTGGCGGAAACGAGCGTCGAGCCTTCGTAGGAAACCTGACCGGGCGTCATGCCGCCACCGGTTCGCACCGTCCAGCAGTCGGCTTGATAGGTTTGCAGCCCGAACATCTTATCCTCCACGTTTTTGAGCAACGCGATAGCGGCGGGATCGATTGTAGCGAGTGCCCGTGCAGCGGAGGACGCTTGAATGGAAGCCTTTTGCGGCTTCGCTGCACGAGCTGGTAAAAAGGGCGCTACCAATGCTGGCAGCATCGGCAATACGACAAGAGGCAAACGGACTGATAAACGGTCGAGGCGAAGCGAACGATTCATGGAAAAGGTATACCTCATCCGCCACCCCGGCTGTCACCACGCCAGCACTATCTACCACATCTTGACGGCGATGCTTTTTTCTTCCGCCCCCACGGCATCGGCATAGATGGCCGTGGTCGATAACTGCGCGTGCCCCATCCACTGGTCATCCACTTCATCACCATGTTCAGCGGAATGCCCCGGCTTACCGCGTTCACCCCAAAGCCATGCCTTAGCCCCTTTGGCGATGCCTGCGGCCCGTCGCCGATCTTGGCTGCCACCATGACGTCTTTCACCCGCCGCCATACCGTCGCCCGGCTCCAGTCCCACAGCCGCTCGCCCTTGCCTCCGCCTCGGCTCCGCTGTTTCTCCCGCACATCGAAGCACAGGTCGAGCGATTCGATGAGCGAGGCGGGCACGGGAACCGAGCAGTACACGCCTTTCCTGCGCTTCTTCAGCGTCTCGAACACGACCGTGCCTTCGCTGAGGTCGATGCGGTCGTAGGTCAGCTCAAGGGCTTCGGTCAGGCGACAACCGGAATAATGCAGCAGGGCGCAGAACGTGCGGACATCGCGCGGGGCGCGCCCGGCGGCGAGCATGAAGGCGTCGCGCTCGGAGGCAGACAGGTACTTGCGGTTGCCGCCCGCGTCGAACAATTCATTGGACACGAGCGCACGGATCGTCATATTTCTTGCCAGACGGTTCGGCCCAAATAGCGCCAAGTCCTTCGCCCAAATGTACAAGACCATTTCCCCATATTGCTATAAATCCCCACAAAAGGGATAATCCTGACACGGTATTTGAGTACGGTTTATCAAATGCTTGGGTAAAGGCGGCATACAAACGGTGAGCGTATTTTTGTGATTACTTTGGTCACCTGATTGGTCACCTAACTTGTTGCAACATCCGCTTTTAGAACCGAGTTTGTTTGTCCATGCTTACGCTTGATGGATCGTGTGGTGAAACCGCCGTCCCAGATTTGGGGAACATTGAAACCCTACCTCAGAACACGCCGAAAGACACACTCATTACTCTTTCTCGCTGCCCCCATAATGCTGCAAAAACCGAACACAAAAAAAGCAGGTTTGCGCGGGGAGCGTTTTTTCTTCGATTTTTGCAGCAGTCAGCTGTTTTTCTGGGGCACGACAAGTGCGAAGTGTTCTTGCGGGGAGAGGCTTTACCGCAAACGTTTGTGCATCCTGACGACATTTCCGCACTCTACACGTTCATCGAAAATGTCGCGGCCCAAAGCAAAGTAAGTGCCTCGTCCAACGCGCTGCATTTGGAGTGCCGATTCCAAAACGGTACTGGTCAGTGGCGACAGATTTTGTGCAGACAGTTCGCCGCGCCCCCCGCTTCCGATCTGGTGGGTGCAGAGGTAAATGCAGAAAACGTAGTCGAAAAAGATAATGGGCGCGTTTTTGTGTACGTGTGCGACATCACGGAGCGGCGAAGCCAAGAAGAGCGTTTGCGCCTGCTCGAATCCATCGTCACCAACGCAAACGATGTCATTCTCATCACCGAAGCCGAACCGATTGATCTGCCCAGCGGCGGCCCGCGTGTCGTTTACATCAACGAGGCGTTCACGCGAATGACGGGCTACGAACCACACGAGATTTTAGGGAAAACGCCGCGCGTCTTACAAGGGCCGGGAACCAATCAGGAAACGCGCCGATTCATCCGCGAAAAGCTCAAAGCGTGGGAAGGTTTCCGCGCGGAACTGCTCAATTACAAAAAAGACGGGACGCCCTTTTGGGTCGAAATCAGTGTCCAGCCGGTATGCAACGAGGTGGGATGGTACACGCACTGGATTGCCGTGCAGCGCGAAACCACCGAACGGCGCGAATTGGAAATGGAGCGCGAAAAGCTACTCACTGCCGCCCTTGAGCGCGCAGAAAAAGAGAAACAACTTGCCGAGGCCCTTGACCGTGCCGACCGTGATCCCCTGACCAATCTTTTCAACCACCGGGCTTTTCACGAGCGTTTAGCCAGCGAAGCACCCTTCGCCGTAGCACGTGCTTCAACTCCGCTTTTCGTCGTGCTTTTGGATTTAGACAATTTCAAATTTTTCAACGATGCCTATGGGCATCTCACCGGAGACACAGTGCTGCGCCGCCTTTCCCGCGCTTTGCAGGGGGCGTGTCGCCCGACCGACATTTTGGCCCGCATGGGCGGCGACGAGTTCGCCATAGTTGGCACGGGCCGAACGGTGCGGGAAGCCACGCTTTTTGTAGAGCGTCTCAAAAGTTGCGTGGGCGACATCGGATACTGTCCGCCGGGCTACGACATGGCAATTCCTTTATCGGTTTCCTGCGGCATAGCCTTCTTCGGTGACGACAGCAGCAGTGTGGTTCCGTTAGAGGTGCTGAAACTCGCCGATGAGCGGCTTTTGCGCGATAAGGTAGGAGATCAGGACTACCACATCGAGCGACTGCGCGACCATCTCAAGGCGACCGTGGACGGCTTTGCGATGCTGGACGCATTGGTAACGGCGGTGGACAACAAAGACCGCTATACACGCCACCACAGCGAGGACGTTCTGCTGCATTCTGTGGCGATTGCCCAAGCCATCGGATTTTCGCAGCGTGAGATCGATGAGTTGCAAGTCGCCGCTTTGCTCCATGATGTCGGCAAAATCGGTGTGCCTGACCGCATTTTGCGTATGCCGGGACGACTAAGCGACGAAGAGTACGACGCCATCAAGCAGCACGCCGCGATGGGAGCCGTTCTGGTCGGGGCAGTTAGCGGTTTGCGGCACGTGGTAGACACCGTTCATTTTCACCACGAGCATTGGGACGGTTCCGGTTACCCGAAGGGCTTGCAGGGCGAAGCGATCCCGCTTCCGGCCCGTATCATGGCCGTCGCCGACGCCTACTCGGCTATGACGGCGAATCGTCCGTATCGTAAGGGCATGACGCCGATGGAAGCGCAGCAGGTTTTGAAGCGTGGGGGGGGCAAGCAGTGGGATGCGCGCTGCGTACAGGCTTTTCTTAATTTACAGAACGGCATCAACTGAATTACCACTGAGCACAGGAACATGGGGAAGATGCCAAGAAGAGTATTAAGCATTAAGTGAATTGACACGCGGTGGCGGGCTTGCGGGACGGGAACCGGCACGGGCACGGAAAACACACCGATGACACCTTCCACGCCGACCAATCCAAACACGCCGACCAATCCAAACACGCCGACCACGACGCCCCCGGAAACGACGCCCCGCGCGTAACGCAAACCCCGTAGTGTCAAAGCTGCGAACTAAAATAGTCTGTGCACGTAAACACGCTCAGCGCCATACTCGCTAAGATACTTCAGCAAGCCATCGGCGGCGTTGAGGGCGAAACCAGCGTGAGATACAGAAGCGGGCCGGTGAATCTGATTTTCCAGTTCACCGGCCCGCTTTTCTTTTTGCTTCGCTGCAACATCTACCGCGAGAAGTGTTTCAGGCAACCAGATTGCCGGGCCGAAAAGCCGCCCAATAGAGGCAAAACCGCCCCGTTTCACCGCCTTGTCGCTCCCACTTTGAAACAGAATTGGTAATTCTGTTGCAAAAAGACAATCCCCACACGAACACACAAGGTTTCATGAGGTTTCGTCCCGTTAAGTGCAAGGCACTAACTCCGTCACTGATGCCTCATCCGATGAACTCAATGAACTTGCGCCGAAACGCAACCCGTCAACAAGCAGAGCGACCATGCGCTGGGAATACGCAGGCCCACCGTCGTGAGTTTGCATACAAAGGCTTGCAACCGCTTTCAAAAGGTCATCCGCCTCCGCATCGGCGCGTACCTCGCCCGCCGCAACCGCAGCATCGAGCAGAATTTGCAGGGCGGGCCGCAGTCGCTTATCGAAGTACAAGGGCAGCGTGTCAAATGCCGGGTCACCCGAATGTAGAGCGGTGGCAAGTCCGCGTTTGGTTACGATAAAGCCCGCGTATCGCTGCATCCATCGTGCCAGTGCCTCAACCGGCCCATACTCGGCTGCAAGAAACGGTGCGGCGTCTGCACAAGCATCGACTTCGTGACGGAAAACGGCGGCAATAAGATCCGACCGTTGAGGGAAATGGCGGTACACCGTCCCGATGCCGACGCCCGCCTTATCTGCGATTTCGCGCACTGGAGCATCCACCCCAGAAACAGCAAAAACATCTATAGCCGCTCGAAGCAGCGAATCAATGTTGCGTTGCGCGTCGGCGCGCACGGGGCGCTGCGTGTGGGAGTGAGATTTCATATCTCTACTTGATTGTTGATTCGGAACTTCCGTCTCATCGTGTTCATCGTGCATCAAATTATTTGTAATTTCCTATTGCAAACGGAACAAAGTTCCGATTATAATTGGAATATGGTTCCGTTTAGTATTATGTTTAACACATAAAGACAACGTTGACCACGTATCAGTGCAAAAAAGGATTATATTATGCAGAACAAACTTGTCGCCTTGGTCACCGGGGCTAACAAGGGAATCGGTCTTCAAATTGCAAAAGATCTCGCAGTCCACGGCTTTACCGTGCTGGTAGGGTCGCGCAAAATCGAGGAAGGCGAGACCGCCGCTAAGAGCATCGGCGCGGACGCCCACGCTGTCCAACTCGACGTCACGAACCAAGCCTCCATCGCCGCCGTTGCCGAGCGCATCCGCAGCGAATTTGGTCGGCTTGACGTGCTGATGAACAATGCGGGCATCTCGCACGCAGGCAGACCCGGCAGGAAATTCGAGAACCTCGGCGACATCAATTCGCTCACCACCGCACCGCTCGACGATGTTCGCGCTGTATTCGAAACCAATGTGTTCGGCGTCATTGCCGTCACGCAGGCGATGCTGCCGCTTCTGCGGGAAGCACCGGCGGGGCGCATCGTCATTACCGCAAGCTCCGGCGGCTCACTCACGCTAAATTCAGACCCCACGAACCCGCACCGCGCTATGTTCGGCAACTACTCCGTGTCGAAAGCGGCGGCGCACGCCGTGATGCTCGCCTTTGCTATCGCCCTTGAATCGACAAATATCAAGGTCAACGCCGCGTGCCCCGGTTTCACCTCAACGGCCCTCAACAACTTCAACGGAACGCGCAGCGTGGAAGAGGGCGCGCGCGAACCCGTCCGCCTTGCGCTCATCGGCGCGGACGGCCCGACCGGTACGTTCTCGGACGAGAACGGTTTTGTGCCGTGGTAGCGCGCCCCGGTTCCCAGCACCCAAGAACAACCAACTGCAATTTGAAAGCGAAAAAATGAAAGCAATTTTAATCGACGGATACGGCGACGAGAGCGTGCTCGAACTCGCCGAGGTCGAGCGTCCCGAACCGAAAGAAGACCAAGTTCTGGTGCGCGTCCATGCCACTTCAGTCAATCCGGCGGACTGGAAAATCCG
>CAXTBP010000209.1:0-9109 GCA_964241985.1 uncultured Armatimonadaceae bacterium
CCATATCGACCCTTTTTCGTGTGACGTCTTGGCCGCCCCGACGCAAACCCAGGCGGCGATGGTACTCATTATCGACGCCTACAAAGACATTTGCCGCGAAGCCAAGACGCTCGTACAACGGGCCTGTTATTCGGAGCAAATGTATATCCCCTCCGAAGTGCCGTGGACGCTCGCGCAAATGGAGCGAATGCTCATCGACTGCAACACGGATAACCCCGACGGCTGCCCGCTGCGCGTCGCCATCGACGTGGGCCACCAAGCCGGAAACCATTACGGCCTGTCCGGCGACGATCTGCGCTACGAAACGTGGCTGGAAAAATTCGGCGCAACGTCGGAACTCATCCACTTGCAGCAAACGACCCGCGACGCCTCGCACCACTGGCCCTTCACACCCGACTTCAACGCCAAAGGCGCGATTGACATACAAACGGTTCTCGATGCCCTAATCACGTCACACAAAAACTACGACCAATCGCCGGTTTCCAAAGTTTTAGCGCCCGTTGACATGCACTATCTCGTCTGCGAAATTATCCCCGGCTCTACGAAAACCGAGGAAAAGCTGCTCGCCGAACTCACCGAATCGGCCCGCTATTTGCGGGAGTTCATCCCCGAAGGCGGCCTGACCATCACGGTTTGACACCGTCAATCAATTCTAAAAACAAAGCCCGCGCCGAATTTCGGCGCGGGCTTTGTTTTTTATGTCGCTTTTAACTCACGTTTCCACAAGCTGCGTCGATACGCCTGCCCAATCGCCGCCGGTTGTTTTGCCCACAACGTACACGTCAATCAGGCTTTTGTCGTCGGGATGGCTGTTTTCTACGCGAAACACTTTCGTGTCCGTCAGATTTTTCTGCATAAAGTCCACGAGGGCTTGAAACTTGTCCGCCGACGCGGTTTCGTCCGGCCCGAACCAGTCTTGTTTTTCGGTCGCCGGTTTGAAAAACTCTTCGACGGTCAACGGTTTTATCGTTGCGCCATCGGGAATTTTGGCGTCTTTTTTCAGCGCGTCCTCAGAAATCGGGCCGCTTTTTGTTGTATCGCCGTCGGCTTTCCACAAAAGCGGCTTGACCGGTCTGTCCGACTCGCTCATAAACAGCAGACCTTTGGACGCTTCGCGGAGCGAGTCCAGCGGATTGTCGTCGTTTTTGTCGCTTTTCGCGGGTTCGGCGGGCTTGTTCTCTTCGGTTTTGTCTGCCACGGATTTACTGCCCTCCCGCCGCATGGTAGCCCGCTTTGATCGCGTCGGCTTCCGTCATATATTTACCTTGCTTGGTTTTGCCATAGTATTCCGTGCCCGGCTTCCAATACGCTTTGCTTTTCGTGTTGACCCAAACCTGCCCGGTCGCGTTCGCCGGAGGTGCGACGGTTTGGGTGTCGCCGCCGCTTTTTGGCCCCGGCAACGTTTCTGCTTCCGTGCGTTTGCCTTTGGGCGGCGCGGACATATCGAAATCCACACGATTTTTCAAGGCCTCGGCGGTGACTTTCGGCAAAGCATCAAAGAACGTCAAGCCCGTCGCCGATTCAATGTCCTGAACGCTCGTGCGGTACTGCCGCCAATCGTTTTTGATAATTGTGCTGATATTGGGCATCCGAACCGCGATAACGCGCGTGGTCGGCGTGATACGACTGACCGGATTTCCCGCACCCTTCGGCACGACAACAACAATCTTCCAGCCAAAATCCGGCACGGCGATTTTGTCGGTTCCAATCGTTTTGCGTTTCTTGTCGCTGAAACCATGCCCGCACGTGATGAACAGTTCGTTCTCGCCGGTCAAATCGCGGCTGTAAGACTCCAACTGCTCCCACGGCCCGGCGTTCATGCCGTGCTGCTGCGGGGTCATGTTGCTCATGTAAAACACGGCTTTGCTATCGGTCGGATTTGCGCTGCGATCTTTGGCCGGGCAGTTGTGCCCCCGGTCGTAGCCGCTGTTGGTGTAGTCCGACGGCGTAATTTTCGTAAACGTTCGGGGCAAGTCCGGGTCGGGCGTAAATGCGCCGCGCGGTTCGCTGCCGATGTCGGCTTTAATTAAATGCCACGAAACCCAGTTAGGAAAGCGCAAAGTGTCGTTATACGACAGCGCGTATTGGGAGCGGCGCAAAAGGTAGTGCTCCGCATTGCTCGCGCTCGTTGTCGCTTTATCGGGATTTCCCAGCGCCATCTGCAAATCCGTTTTGGACGGGTTCGTAGACGAACCGGAAAACGCCGCGCTTCCGCCGGAAGCGGGCGCGGAAGCAAGGGCGACGGGGGCGTTTTCGCCCGTCGTGTCCTGCGCCGACGCCGCCGTTCCCGATTTAGGCCCGCAGCCCGACAGCGGTGGCAAAAGCAAAAGAGCGCCAAGTGCGCCAAATAGCGGGCCGACGGGTAAAAGTCGTTTCATTGTTGAATCATCCAAAAAGCGGCGCAGGGATTTGTTAGCAGCGGCGCGCCGTTCCCTATCAGTGTACCCGACGCCCGGCTTGCACGGTTAGCGCAAATCCCACTCGTTGTCCGTCGCCGTGCGCCATGTGCGCTCGAACGGCGCGGCTTTGACGTGCCCGTCGCAATACGCGAAAACGGTCATGTCTCCGTAGCGTTTTTTACTGATTTGCGTATCCCAGTTTCCGCACGGCGAGGCCGACGGGAAAAGCGAACACGGCGGAAGCGCGTTGCCGCTCGCCCAGTGATACAGCGAACCGGACGGCGCGGTTGGTTCCCACGGATCGAGGCACATATCGAAGTATTCGCTTTGCCAAAACGCATCGCTCGCGGCGGGAATGGGGCTTGGAACCGCGACGCCAACGACTTTGGCCCAGTTGTCGCCGCGCAAAACGGCATACACCGTGGCTGCGGGCGACCCGATGGACGCAAGCGTGCGCGGCACTCCGGTAATAAGGCCGTTGTCGCTGAACGATCCCCACATCGCGGGTTCGCTTCGGTCGGGGTCGCCGGGATCGAACCACACGTTTTCTTTCTTTTCCACGCCGCGCCCCATACGGATGTACGGATTGAGCGCCCCTTGATAATTTTGCACGGCCCAATACGACACGGTTTCCGGCGTTCCGGTCGAAACGGTTTCCATCGTCATCGGAAACATTTCGTCGTTGTCTTGGTTGTACATCAGCGCGGCGTTGAGAATTTGCCGAAGATTGGAAAGTGCGGTCGCCTGCCGCGCTTTGGCCCGCGCCTGCGCGAAAACCGGGAACAAAATCGCGGCAAGTATAGCGATAATTGCGATGACAACAAGCAATTCAATGAGCGTAAATCCGCCACGGGCTACGCGCGATTTTCGGATAGACATACCTATCCCTTTCTTAGTTGACCCCGCTTTTTGGCGGCGGTCGGGTCGGTGAAGAAAGGGAAATGGTACAATCCGTTTAGGATGGGACGGCGTACCAACGCCCTCGCCTCAAAGGCTCCGCGCGCTGCAACGCACGGGGCCTTTTGCTTTTACGATTCGTTAGAATTAACCAAAGTTAATTCTAAGCACGTCCGTATAGTATCATATTTTCGTGCGCACAAGCAAGGGTGCTTTTACTGCGAACGGCATACACCGCGCAAACCTGCCTCACGCAAATGGTGTTCCTGCTCGTTCGTTAACTGTGTGTCGCTGAGCAGTACGTCAACCCGCGCGAGCGGCGCGATGTGGGCGAACGCTGCCTGCCCAATCTTGGAGTTGTCGGCGGCGACAATGACCTCGCCCGCGTGGTCGATTAGGGCACGTTTAACAAGCACGGCGTCGAAATCTACCGCCGTTATTCCCGCCCGCGCATCGACGCCCGACACGCCCAAAAACACGCGATCCGCCCGAAACGGGGCCAAAAAATCGGCGGCGAGCGGGCCGAGTGTCGCCTGCCGTCGGGGTTGGATCAAGCCGCCAATCACAATAGTCGAAATACCCGGCGCGTCCATCAAGGCGAGCGCGGTCGGCAGGTTGTTGGTGACAATCGTCAAATCGGCGATGCGCGCGGACGCGAGCGCAAGCCCGATGGCGTGCGTCGTCGTTCCGGCGTCCAGCAGAATCGTTTCGCCCGCGCGAACGAGTTGCGCCCCGGCCTGCCCGATGCGCGTTTTTTCGGTCGATTGCGAAATCGCCCGCTCGGCATACGGCGGCTCGAACACGCTTCCCGCGCCGGGCAACGCCCCGCCGTGCGTACGCCGCAATTTGTGCTGCGCTTCGAGGGCGGATAAATCCGCCCGCACGGTCGGCGCGGAAACATTGAAATCCTGCGCCAATTCTTCGACCGTTACTTTGCCCGATTCACGCAATTTTCGCAGTATTCGCTCGTGGCGTTCCTGTACAAACATTTCGTTTTCTTTCGTTTTGCCGCGTTTTGTTTTGCCTGCGACTTGACGGGTTTCGTTTTGATGTGCTATTGTACAAATATGGACGCCCCGCCGCAACCACAAACCGAGCCGATTTCGCTCGCCCGCGTCGGCGTCATCGGCGACGTTCACGCGCAAGACCAAGCCCTCGCGTCCGCGCTTAACTTCTTGCGCGGCCTGCCCGAACCTTTGGACGCCCTCCTTTGCAGCGGCGACTTGGTGAGCGGCGACGGCGACGCCAACGAGGCCATCCGCCTTTTGCGCGACGCAAATGTGATTACCGTGCGCGGCAACCACGACCGCTGGTTCGACAAGCCCTATTATTCGGGCCTGCCCTTTTACACGACGCGAAATTCCGTGGATAAATTCAACCAAACATTTTTGTTCGGCTTGCGCCCCGAACGCACAATGGACACAGTTTCCGGCCCGCTGCTTTTGTGTCACGGCGTCGGCGACGATGACATGGCGGGCGTGTATCCCGGCGGCTCGGACGACGAAATCGCGTGGATGCTTCAGCGCAAACGGCTCGACCAATTCCGCTATATCGTCGCGGGCCACACGCATGCGCGCATGGTACGCCCCCTCGCAAACGCCGACGAGTCGATAACGACCGTCATTAACGCCGGAACCCTTTTGCCCGATAAAACGCCCGGCTTTCTCGTGTGCGACTTCGCCTGCGAAACCGCGACCGTGTATCATTTGTCGCCCGCGCCTGATTTTACCGTTTCCGAAGGCCGAACCGTTGGCCTCCGCTTCCCAATCCCTTTGAAAGATTAACCAACCCCGTGCCCAAGTCCCTGATGATTCGCCCCGCCGACGTGCGGGCCAAAGGCTATATCGAGTTCGAGCCGATTCCCGTCAACCGCTACGACCGTACCGTACAAGACGAACTGCAAACCGGCAATTTTACATCAGACGATTTGAACCGCATTTTTCACGATATGTCGGTGATTCGCGGCTTTGAAACGATGCTCCAAGAGGTCAAAACCCAGCGCGCCTACAAAGGCATCACCTACGACCACCGTGGCCCCGCGCACCTGTCTATCGGGCAGGAAGCCTCCGCCGTCGGGCAGGCGTATCTCTTAGGCGTGGACGACCATATTTTCGGCTCCCACCGCTCCCACGGCGAAATTTTGGCGAAGGGACTGTCCGCCATTCACAAATTGCCCGACGACGTTTTGCTGTCGCTCATGGAAAATTACATGGACGGCGCGACGCTCAATGTCGTGGAAAAACAAGCGGGCCAAAGCGTCAAGGAACTCGCCATCGACTTTCTCTTATACGGAACGCTTGCCGAAATTTTCGGGCGCGAAGCCGGGTTCAACAAGGGCATGGGCGGCTCGATGCACGCCTTTTTTACGCCCTTTGGCGTGTACCCGAATAACGCCATTGTCGGCGGAAGCGCGGATATTTCGGTTGGCGCGGCCCTGTTCAAGCGCGTTAACCAAAAGCCCGGCGTCGTGATTTGCAACATCGGCGACGCCTCCGCTTCCTGCGGCCCGACATGGGAAGCCCTGTGCTTCGCCACAATGGAACAGTTCAAGGGACTGTGGGACGAAGCCGTCAGAGGCGGCCTTCCGCTTATTGTCAATTTCGTCAATAACTTCTACGGCATGGGCGGTCAGCCCGTCGGCGAAACGGGCGGCTTCGGCGTTTTGGCCCGTTTGGGCGCGGGCCTAAACCCCGAACAAATGCACGCCGAGAGGATCGACGGCTTATCGCCGCTCGCCGTCATCGACGCTATCGCCCGCAAAAAAGCCCTCGTCGAAAAAGGCGACGGGCCGGTTCTCATGGACACGATTACGTACCGCTTTTCCGGGCACTCCCCATCAGATCAATCGTCGTACCGCGAAAAAACAGAAATCGAAGAATGGCAATCCGTCGATAGCTTGGTCGTTTTCAAAAGCGAACTCTTGCAGGCGGGCGTTTCTACCGAAGAAGCCTTCCAAGACACGTTCGCCGGAATTGATGCCGCCCTCCTTCGTGCGTATGAAGCCGCCATTGATTTGAAACGCTCGCCCCGCGCCGATTTGTACGCGCCCGACAGTTTGCTCGCCCGCACGATGTTTTCTAATCAAGCCGTCGAAAGTTGCGCCCCGGATACCAAGCCCGCCGTACTGCACCCCATTGAGGAGAACCCGCGCGTCAAACAACTTGTCGGGCGCTCGCGCTCGGGCATTGACGCGAGCGGCGAAAAAATCCCCGAAACGCGGTGTGTCGGCGTCAAGGACGCTTTGTTCGAGGCCGTCATTGACCGCTTTTACAAGGACGCCACCCTTGTCGCCTATGGCGAGGAAAACCGCGATTGGGGCGGCGCGTTCGGCGTGTACCGGGGCCTGACCGAAGCCCTCCCCTACCATCGCCTGTTCAACTCCCCCATCGCCGAAGCCGCAATTGCCGGAACCGCCGTCGGTTACGCCCTTGAAGGGGGACGCGCTCTGGTAGAACTCATGTACTGCGACTTTTTGGGCCGCGCGGGCGACGAGATTTTTAACCAAATGGCGAAATGGCAGTCGATGAGCGGCGGCCTACTCCGAATGCCCGTCGTTTTGCGCGTGTCGGTCGGCTCCAAATACGGCGCGCAGCACTCGCAGGACTGGACAGCCCTTTGCGCCCACATCCCCGGCCTTAAAGTCGTCTTTCCCGCCTCGCCGTACGACGCCAAAGGCCTGATGAATGCCGCCCTCAACGGAACCGACCCCGTCATTTTCTTTGAGTCTCAACGCCTTTACAACACTGCCGAACTCTTCAAAGGAACCGACGGCGTCCCGACCGACTATTACGAAGTGCCGCTCGGAGTACCAGACGTAAAACGCGAAGGCAGCGACTTGACTATTCTCACGGTCGGCGCGACCCTGTACCGCGCCCTCGAAGCCGCCGACACTTTGCAAAAAGACTATGGCATATCGACCGAAGTCATCGACGCCCGTTCGCTCGTGCCGTTCGACTACGCACCCGTCATCGAAAGTGTCAAGAAAACAGGTCGCATTCTGCTTGCCTCCGATGCCTGCGAGCGCGGTTCCATTTTGCACACCTTCGCCACGACGATTGGGCAAATGGCCTTCGACCATTTGGACGCCCCACCCACCGTCATCGGCGCGCGCAACTGGATCACGCCCCCCGACGAAGTGGAAGACGCCTTTTTCCCGTTCCCGTCGGATTTGCTGGACGCTATCCACACGCACCTACTCCTCCTCGACGGCTATGAACCAACCCGCCCGGCAACGATGGAAACCCTGCTTCACCGCGCCGCAAACGGCGTTTAGCCCCGCACCATACAAACAAAAAGCCGAAGCATCCACCTCGGCTCTTTGTCTACCTGTCGTTAAAACAACGTGAGATGTCGCGCCTGCGTTTCGCGCCAGCGACGCAGAAAATCCGCGCGAGGAATTTCCTTTGCGCCCAACTTGACCATGTGCGGCGTCAGCTGCTGAATGTCTATGAACGCCAAGCCCCGCCCCGACAAATAATCAAACAAATAAAGTAGCGCAAGTTTGGACGCATTCGGAGCCGTGTGGAACATACTTTCGCCGGAAAAGACCCCGCCGCCATCCACGCCATACAAGCCGCCCACCAAATTGCCCGCCGTATCCCACGCCTCGACACTGTGCGCGTCGCCCAAACAATGCAGCCGCAGATACGCTTGCCGCATCGCGGGCGTAATCCATGTTCCCTCTTGTTCGGGCCGGGAAATAGACTGGCACGCTGCAATCACTTCGCCAAACGCTTTATCAATGGTAAATGTGAACCGACCGGCCCGCCGCGCTTTCGCCAAACTGCGGGGAACATGCAAATCGGCAAAATCAAGGATCGCTCGCTCCGGCGGACAAAACCATAAAAGCGGCAACCCCTCGTGCGGCCACGGAAAAATTCCATTTTGATACGCGAGCCGCAACGTATCCGGGTGCAAGTCACCATACGCGGCAACGATACCGTGTTCATTGGCACTTTCAGGCGGCGGAAAAGCAAGAACGGGCATAGAAGCAGTGTACCCACTCGGCGTATAATGAATTGTGCAAACCCGTCCCCCCTTTATACGCTTCCTCTACTATGTCGGCCCCATGCTCATCTGGATGGGCTTGATATTTTTTCTATCCACCGACAGAGGCTCTGCGGAAAGCACAACGTCGCTACTAAACAGCATTTTGGCGCGCATCTTTCCCGGCGTCATCAACTATCTGTCTCTCGAGCAGATCGCCCGAGTGGACTGGAACATCCGCAAAACCGCGCACATCACCGAATACGCCATCCTCGCTATTTGGATCTTCCGCGCGTATTCCTACGGAAACCCCAAATTTCGCAGCCGCGTCTTAATTTTCGCCTTTTTAATTGCCGTCCTCTATGCCGCCAGCGATGAGTACCACCAAAGCTTCGTCCCGTCGCGTGGAGCCGCAGCCGCCGACGTATTCTTCGACACCTTCGGCGTCCAAATCGGCCTCATCCTATGCCTTTGGCAACACATTGTCAAACAAGGCAAGCCGCCAAAACCAACCAAGAAATAGCAACCTCTACCACCAAAGACAAACAGAAAAGGCCGCTCCAACTGGAGCGGCCCTTTTCCTATGCCAAGTGCCCCAAAGCAAAAAGGCTTTTGTTACCATATAGTAACGAGAGCCTTATAAGTTATTCTGGCATTGTGCCATTTCCCCCGCTCCCCCGCTATTCCCAGCTATCTTTGCGGTTCCCCGTTCCGGTCTCCCAACAGGTTCCCGATTCCCGCAGTTCCCGGAAGCAGTTCCCGGAAGCAGTTCCCGGAAAAAGAAGAACCCGCCCTGCGTCTGCAGAGCGGGCCGTTCGGTCCCTCGT
>CAXTBP010000210.1:0-9089 GCA_964241985.1 uncultured Armatimonadaceae bacterium
CGTCTTTATTCTACGGGCGTAAACGAGCGTAAACTAAGCCATGAACAACCCACCCACCCTGCCCGAAATCATCGCAAACAAACGCGACGGACACGCCTTGACGCGCGCGCAAATCGACGCTTTCGTTCACGGTTTCACGCGGGGCGACGTTCCCGATTATCAAGCGTCCGCTCTGCTCATGGCGATTTATCTGCGCGGTATGAACGATCAGGAAACCGCCGACCTAACCGACGCGATGGCGCGTTCGGGCCAAATGCTCGATTTATCCGTTTTGCCAGTGGGCAAGCCGACGCTGGACAAACATTCGACGGGCGGAGTCGGCGATAAAACGTCGCTTGTCGTTGTGCCGCTCCTTGCCGCTGCCGGAATTTCCGTCTGCAAAATGAGCGGGCGCGGCTTGGGGCACACAGGTGGAACGCTGGACAAATTGGAGTCCATTCCCGGCTTTCGCGTGGATTTAACGCCCGATGAAATGCTTGCCGAGGTCGCAAATGTGGGCGCGTGTTTGGCCGGACAAACCGGCGACTTGGCCCCCGCCGACAAAAAAATTTACGCCCTCCGCGACGCGACCGCAACGGTCGGATCGCTGCCACTCATCGTGTCGTCTATTTTAAGCAAAAAACTGGCGGGCGGCGCGCAATCCTTTCTTTTCGACGTGAAAGCAGGAAGTGGCGCGCTTATGGAAACTGTCGAGGACGCCCGCAACCTCGCCCAAAGTTTGGTGAACGGGGCCGAAGCGAACGGGCGGCGTGCCATCGCCGTGCTGTCGGATATGAGCCAGCCCCTTGGCGAAACGGTCGGCAACGCACTGGAAGTTGCCGAAGCCATTCGCGTTTTGACACCGGGCGCGACGCTCGGCCCCGCCTCGGCGCGGTTCCGCGATTTGTGCCTTGCGCTCACGGCGGAAGGCCTCCGTTTGACGGGCATTGACGGGAACGTGGAAACCTTGTTGCAAAGCGGCGCGGCCCTCCGTTCGTTCCGCGCGATTGTGGAAGCGCAGCACGGCGACGTATCCGTCGTGGATAATCCCGCCCTTCTGCCCCGCGCCCCGGTTGTCGTTGATGTACCCGCGCCGCAGGGCGGCACTATCGCCGCGTGGAACGCCGCCGAACTGGGCCAAACGGTCGTCGGTTTGGGTGGCGGGCGCGTTCGCAAGGAAGACAGCATCGACCCCGCCGTCGGCTTGGTGATGGCGGTAAGCATTGGACAAAGCGTTCAGTCCGGCGAACCGCTCGCCTATGTTCACGCCCGCGACGAACAAAGTGCGCAAGTCGCTGTAGAGCGTGTTCTATCGGCCTGTAGCTTCGCGCAGGCGGGAGAAACGGTAGCAGAGCCACCGCTTATCATCGAAAAAATCTAACCCGGCGCAGTCGCACGTGGGTTTACAACCCGCGTACTTGCTGTCAGTGCGGGAAAGCCATATATTGTTGGTAGCCCGTGCCCATGCCGAACAATCCCCACAGCGCGGGAACTACGTAATCGCCCAGAATCAGCCCCAAGAAAAATGGCAAGGCGATTCGGTACGCGCGAATGCCCCCGTAGCGGAGCGTGATGCGCTTGGCGAGCCACGCAATAAAGAACGGACACCACATATAATCCATCGACTGCGTCGTAGCGAGCGCGTAGCCCAGCGGGTGCAGGGGCCACCACGGCAACTGCTGCCTCAGCAGCGACATTCCAACCGCGATAACGATTCCGCCAAATGCCGCCGTCATGCCCGTCACGTCTTGCAAGGTCGGCGTCGTCATCATGGCGACGGCGGTACGCGCCGCGCCGTACGCGCTTCCGCCGGATAGCGCCGGGCGCACTTTGGCGGTTGCGGCTCCGTAGGTGTAGTAAATTTCCAGATGCGCCCAAAACGCGGCGAGAATACCGATACCGGTCGCCCACACAAGCGGCTTCAAATAGGCGCGTGGATTGATTTCCCCGCCCTGTCCGATTTTCATTGCGGATACCGATTGCGGCATCGGGTTATCGCGCATATCCGACATCCAGCCGGTGTAGCCGTATAACACGGTCAGTTGGGTTGTCGTCAGATGGTTCGCGCCGAATGCGTCGCCGGTTAAACTTGCGGGCGACCACCCGGGCGACCACGCCCAGCCCGCCCCCGCCTCGCTGACGATGCGAGCAAGCGTAATAGCGAACGCCAAATACACGAACACGAACAATCCCGCGAGGGCAATCGGCAGACCGGCGGCAACCAAAAAGCCGCACATAAACAGCACACCGATAAAACCGCCAATGTAGGCCATGCGGTACGACATAAACTCGTTCCGGTCGGCTCCCGTGGGTCGCTTCATCTCATTCCACGCATGAATGAGCGCGCGGCGGGCCATCCAAGCGGAAAACAAAGCGATACCGACAAACGCGCCCGCGCCCTGTTCGCGCAAAAACGGCGCGCGGTTGGCTGGCCCGCCCCCGCCGCCTTCGCTGAGGCCCAGCGCGGAACACGCGACAAGCGACGCTTTGCCGACCAAATACAAAAACCAGCACGAAAACGAAACATCGAGCGACAGCAAATATCCGATACCGATGGCGAACGGGTAAAACGACAACCAAACCGACCCGACCGCGTTGTACGGGCGGCTCGTCACCATTTTAGATATTTCGTTGAAGCCGTCGGACGGTTTAATCGGGACGCCGGGAAAGCCGGGATACAAAAAGTGGACGAAGTTCGCGGATTCCAAAAGACCGGCAACGATGAACCCGGCCCACATCAGTTTGTTTTTCCAAAAGGGAACCGAGGCTTGCCCTTGCGCGCCGCTCGTGTCCACGCCCGTCATTTCGAGCGGGAGCAACACGAGCGGAAACGTCAGCCGCTCTTCTTCGACCCACTGCTTGCGAACCAGAGTCGTCGCGCAAAACAGCGTCCAGTAGATGGCGAACAAAAACGATCCCCACGCCAAAACCGGCACGGCCCAGCCTTTAATGATAGCGAGGTTGTAGAACGTGCTGTTGCCCCGGAAGAACCCGTTGTACACTTCGGGGTCTTGTGGCGCGAGCCAGATGGGCACAAACGGATTAAAGCGATCTTTGAAGCCGTTGCCTCCGCTCGCATAATAGAACGGGGCCGCCATTTGATTGATCAACTGCTGCACCATACCGAACCCGCCCGCGCACGTGCCGATACACAGCATCGAGTACAAAACGAGAAGTTCCTGTTGTGTCAGGGCGAACCGCTTGGCCGTCTTGACAACCAGAAAGTTGACCAAAACGAGCGCGGACAGCATCACAATCGGGCCGCGCTGTAGCGAGGTTTGCGTCCACAAAAGCGCTTGCACGACGACGTAGGCATACGTTCCGAAATAGGCGTTTAGGAGCAGAAGCAGCGTACCGACCCCGTAAATAACGCCCGCCCGAAGAACGCTGGGCCGCGTGGTAGTGGCGTTATCGCTTACCGGCGAGGTCGTAGAGGAGGTAGGTTGCGTGACGGGCTGCTTCAAGCGCGACCGTCTTTCGCCACCGGCGGAATGAGGATACGTAGCCAACTGCGTCCTTGCAAAAATGTGGGGTTAGTTGCGCCCATTGTACCATGCGGCGCACCGCGAAACCGAATGACTAAGGAACGTTTGCGTTCGTTTGGGGCGCGGCAGGGACGCCGGGAATGAGATAAAAAGCCGCCACTTTCTTATGATTGGGCGTAAACATCAATATGATTTTTCGCGTATCGTGCGGCCCCTGCGCAAACTCGGCAACGTACATCAAAGCGTTCTCCTCATAAACGCTCGCCGGGGATACTACGTCCGCAATCCGCTTGCCTATCGGTTTTTCGGGCGTGACCTCGCGCGTTAAAAACGCCCGTAGTTCGTCAGGCGAGTACTGCTTCAAGAAAAAGTGCTGCGTATACAGGGCGTGCAAAGCGTTTGCGTCTTTTTTCGCTATCAAATCGCAAACGTGCCTACCGAATTTTATCGTCTCGTCTTGAAAGGCAGGTTTGATTTGGCCTTCCGTTGTAATCCGCGCTATTTTATCCGCGCGGCCCGACGCAAACGTGATGGCGATATTTTCCTGCCATTTACCGCCTTGCACCGGGCAGCGCGTGAAATACACGGGGGCGTCCAGGGAACCGGTGACCAACTCGCCGACGGGAGCCGCGTTCGCCAGTTTCAACCCATTCACGAATTGCTGCCATGTTGCCTGCGTCGCATTTTTGGTTTCGGCTTCGCCAAGCCGCGCATATAAAGCGGCCACGTCGCGCTTTCGCATAAGCCGAATCGCGTCGCGTCCGGCTCGGATCGTGTTGGCGCGCACGGTTCCCTGCGGCAGAGGCGGCGAACTGACGAGCCAGCCGAACGTCGTGTCGGAGTTTTGCGCGTCGCACCGTCCGCAAGCAAATCCCAAAATCCCAAGCAAAACGCAGGCAACCGCAACGAACGAAACGTTGATTTGCATACGCTTTGCTTGGACGATTTTCACAACGCGATGTTCACGGTCGGTATTCAATCCGGTCATTTCTGACGGGCGAACCGCTCCTAACCGCTTTTCCGTTGGCGATATAGTTGGTGAAAGTGATGGGCAAACCGTTTCCGTGGAATAACTGCGGGCCGTCCTGAACGTGGATGTGCAGATGCGGCTCGCTCGTATTGCCGCTATTGCCACACAACCCCACCATTTCGCCCACTTTGACTTTTTGCCCCGTCTTGACGCGCATGCTCCCCGATTTCAGATGGGCGAGCAGCAGGTATTCGCCGCGCCCTAAATTCAGCAGAATATGATTTCCCGCCGCGTGGGCGGCGTCGGTTTGCCCGATGGCGTTGTCGCGTAAACCGTCCACCGCTTCGAAAACCGTTCCGTTAGCGGGCGCGACGATTTTGCGCCCATACGCGAAATAATCGGTTAAGGTTTTGCCGTCGCCCTTGTGCGTCGTTCCGTTTTGCATCGCCACGATGTCGAGGGCGTGCCGCTGATCGGCATAATCCACATGGTAGTTTTGCGCGCGGGTGTCGCCGCCCCAAAAAACCGTCCACATGTCACCCGGCGCGAACGGCAGGCGCAGCGTGTTTTTCATTTGGTAGCCCGCGTGTGGATCGGGCGCGAGCGTGGCGGGCAAGCCGGTCACGAACCGTAGCCCGATGATTTTTTGCGTGTTTGGCGCAAGGGTCAGCACGATACGGAACGCGGCGTTTGTTGTTTGCGCTATGTCTTCGCAAACCATGAGCGGTGCGTCGCGGTTGTCGCCCGCCCGCACAACCATTTCCCCTATTTTTCCATAATGGCGGCGATTTGCACTTTGGAAAACGAGGCCGCCATGCTGGGCGCAAATAAAGCGTACAAACCGTCCACGTCTTTTTTGGCGACAAGGCGGGCGACAGTTTGGCCCTGCGTGCCGCTTGCCGTTTGTTCCGAGGGAACGGGTTGCGGCGTGATCAGAAGGCTGGAAATTTTGCCCTTCGGCGCGGGGGCGTCGAAGCCTGCCAAAACAAGCAGCTGACCGTTCCCGTTTTTCAGTAAATACCGGCCCAGATACACGGGCGCATCGCTCGTGCCGCTCACAATTTCCTGCGCAGGCGCATTTTCGGGTATGAGGCTGGGCGAAAGTAATTGTTTCACTTGTTCAAGCGACACGCTTTTTGCCATAGAGGGGCTGAATCGGGCGAACAGGGCATCGGCGTCCCCGCCCGCGATCTGACGCGCAATTTGTCGGCCTGCCTGTATCGTCGCTTCGCGGGCCGCGCCCGGCGCAAGCGGCGGCAAATTCATTGCCGCGCCATGCGGCGTGCTTGCCATGCGCCCGGTTTGCGATGCCCGCAAACCACAGGCGGCAATGAACAATCCTACAAACAGAATTGTAATAATTGCAAATATAACAGAAACGGTTTTGAACGCGGTACGTAGTATTGACGATGACATATCTTATTCCTTTGTCGGTGCGGATTCAGGCGCGGCTAAATCCGACGTGGGCAGAAGCGTGTTGGGAACACTGTGCATAAGAACGGAAAGGGAAACGGCGCGGGTGTTTGCATCATTTCCAGCGTCCGCGTTTTTTTGGAAATCTGCAAAAACGGTGCGCAACCGCTGAACCAATTCCTGACGCTTGGCGGGCGATTGCGGCAAAAGCAGATGAAACCCATAATGGAGTTCTTGCGGCAGGCCGTTGGTTTCTTTCCACGACGAGCGGTAAAAATCCAAACCGGACTGTATGAGCGCGGCCAGCGGCGCGGGCGTGTCGCCGCTGGCATCCGGCGGCAGTTCGGTTCGCGGAGCCACAAACTGCCTTGCGACGGCGGTATACAATTTTTCGGTCAGCGGCCCCTTCTGCCGCGTTCCCGCCGGTTCGATGAGTTTTGCCTCCAGCAGTCGCTTGGTATGAAAGTACAACTTACCGGACGGAACACCGAGCGCGCGAGCCAATTCCTCGTTCGTTTGAGGCGCACCGGTCAAAAGCCGCAAAATCCCAACGCGCAACGGGTGCGACACGGCTTTCCACTGTTCGGGCGTTTCCAGTTCAATGGCGTCTTTCATCTGTGCCTAATTTTACTATGGTGACTAATTTTTGTCAAGTGTAGCAGAAATAAAAAAGCCGTGCGAAACGGCACGGCTTTTTGTGGAGGCTGGAAGAAGGAACCGCTACGCGCGGCTATCTTGTTCTTTTTGGTGAATGCGCTCGGCGAGTTCGCGCAAATCGTCGGGCAGGCCGCTTTTGTTTGCGGTCGCGCCGGGAACGTCGAGGGATTTTTCGCGCGGCATTTTGACAAGGGCGGAATCGGGCGGCGGAAGTGGGCGCGTCCAACCGTCGGGCAAACGGTCGGAATCCCAGCGGTGACGGGCGCGAAGGCGCAAATCGGCGAGGGCTTCGCGGTCGCCCTCGGTTGGCGATAAATGCACTTCCACGTCTTCGCCGCGCGTTTCGCGGTAAATCGCTTCGGCGACCGACACATACAGCACCTCACCGCGCTGCACGCTTGCGCCGGACGCCAAATCTGGATGCCCGACAATGCGCGTCGGTTCTTTTTGCCGCGAACTGCTCACGATAACCAATCCTCCCGGTGTCAACTGCCAACGTTGCCGTGTTTGCGTCGGCTCGACTTCCACTTCGCTTTGGCGCGTCGCCGATTCCACGATGCGTCCGCCCACCACAACCGCAAGCGTTTTTTGCCGCGCGACCACGAGCAGGCCGGAGGCCGCGCCGCTTGTGGGCGTCCACAGGGTTTGTGAACCGCGCCCATTCCAAAACGAGAATCCTGACAGCATGGGCAAAAAAGCTTCCTTTCTGTGGCTGCCGCATTTGAAAGTCAACGCGGCGTAATTTGCAAACACTGTACCCCAAACGCGCGGCGTTTCTAACCGCTGTGGGTTTACTTTACCTCGGCGGGCGCGGGAAATGTTGCGGTCACCCAAATTTTGTAGATGGTACTTTTACCGGTTTCCATGTCGCGGAGCGTAATTTCCGTCAGTTCGCCCGTTTTGTCAACCGGCAACCGGGTCGCCCCCGTCAATGTGACAGCGGAATTTTTGCCGGGCAGTGCCTTTCCCGTCAAGCGCACGCTCCAATCGGTCTGCACCCAATCGCCGGGCGCGACGCCGTTTTTTTCGTCGCCCTTCACGGTTTCCACAACAGGAGAAACAGCAATCGCGTACGAAAAGGAGTCACTCGTCACGGCAATCGTCGCCGTGCTGCGATCCACGGTGACAAGGCGCGGCGTTCCCAAAACAACCGGTGCGGGGAAAGTCGCCAAGCGGGCGACAGTAGGTGAAACCGCGTCGCTTTGCTCAATGCGCAGCGCCAACTGAACCGCCCGGCGTGGCGCGTTGAGATCGCTTGCTGTAGCAGCGGGCTTGTTGTCTTTGCCCCCACCGAGCAGCGGCGGAAGCGGCGAGGCGATAGCAACCGCAGGCAAAAGCGCGGAAGCGACAGCAGCAAACGCGAAAACAGAAGCGGAGGCGCGCGGTAACCAAATCATACGCCCGTTATACCCAATATCGCGCGGGCCGCGCGCTTTTCTTGAACTGGAAGCGTTTCAAGCCAGCCCGCCACATCGGGAGCGGGTGGCTGTGCGCCCTCGCGTGTATTGTGGCGGGCTAACTTGCACAAAGCGGGCCAGCCGACCGCACCTTCCAGCGACCGCCCCATTTGATAGGCGCGACCGTACAAGCCGGGCAAATAACCGGTTAACCCGGCGTGCAGCGGCGCGGCCTGTATTTGTTCGACCGTCAAAAGGCGGGCTTGCTCGGCGAACTGATTTTCTACCGTCTCGGCATAGGCTATTAAATTATGCTGACGCAGCAAACGCACGGAAAAGACGCAGGCCAGCATTTCGTGCGTCCAATGAAAAATGCGCCCCTCCGAACAAACGCGATGGAAAATCTCGTGCCCGATTTGCAGGCGCATTTGAAAGGCGTCGGAACCCGATTGCAGATAAATGTCGTAGCGTTTGTCGTCGGGTTCGCGCACGCATTCCGGGTGCAGGCCCGTTAAAAACAGCACAGGTCGCTTCACGTCCTGCGGCGACCCAAAGTCGCGCACGGCTTGATTAAGCGCCAAGTTGGCGAAATGCAGCAAATCGCCGTCGCGCAGGGTTTCGTACAACTCTCTATCGGCGCAGTGCGAACACGTCCAGCGCATCGTACCTACGCCGGGCAAGGCGGCACCTGCGGGCAGTTTACGAAAGGTGCGCTGGCAGCGGGGCATAGGGTTGGGTTTATCGCGGCGGCGTTTGAACGGACGGCGCGAGCGTCGGTTCCCCGGCTTGCACCGCGCCGTTCTTCATAGTAAATGGATCGACGGCGAGCAGGCCGCGCTTGTCGTCACGGTTTTCGATGCGGTACGCGAACCATTTCTTTTTTTGTGGGCCATCGAAAACGCTCAAATGCCCGCCGTAAAAAACGGCCCCGCGTTTGTCTTTTTTCCACGGGCCGAGCGGCGAATCGGCATAGGCGGCCCCGGTTCGGTAGCCGACCAAATCGGGAAAGGCTTTATCTTTGTAGATCGCGGCGTAAAACAACACATAAGTGGAGCCGATTTTCTCCATCCACGGCCCTTCCAAATAATCGGGCGACGTGGCAAGTCCGATGTCGGCGTTTTTGCACGCGACGATGGTCTGCTCCTCTCCCGTCCATTTGATTTCGCCCCGCGACAATCCGCTCAAATC
>CAXTBP010000211.1:0-9081 GCA_964241985.1 uncultured Armatimonadaceae bacterium
CTAAGCGAACCGGGAGGGGGCTTGCCACAGAGGAGCCAAACATAGGAAGGGCTAACCCACCCGCGCCGCGAACTCTAAAACCAATATGATGTGTTGTTTTCCGCTGTCCCGTTTTGCCCCGTTGCGCCGCGCCGTCAAAGCGACGGCGTGCACCGCTTTGCTTTTTGCCGCCGTTTCGTGCCAAGCGCAGCCGCCGATTCCTACCCCCGCGCCGCCCGCGCTGCCGGTTCCACCGCCTTTGTGGACGGATGCTGAAAAGGCGAAAATCGTTGCGTATTGGGCCGAGCCGGGACGGTACACGTTGTCGTCGCCGCCCGATGTGGCGACCAAAGGCGTGTGGCAGGTGCGCTTAACGCCCGAAGGCTCGACATGGCTGCTCGCGTATCAGCGGGCCGTCAGCGGGCCGGGGAAAATCGCGCCCACGCAGGATGCCAAACCCAGCAACGACGGCCCGCACGCCGATTGGGAAAACTGGATTTCGGCCCGGCTTGCCTGCGATAGGTTTCAGGCCGAACAGGACGCAAGTATGGCGAACAAACCGCTGCTCGCGCCGTCCGCCCCGCTTCCCGCATTGCCCACGCTTGCGACGTTGCCCATAGCGCCGAAAAATCCCGGCCCAATTCCCGCCTCGCTCGCGGCTGCCTGCGGCAATCCCCCGCCGCTCGCCGGAATTTACGCCCCGCTCACGTACTCGATTACGATTGGCGAACCCGCGCTGGCGGAAACCTACCTTTACACCGACAATGTCCAGATGCGCCCTCGGTTCGCGTACTATCGGTTCAGCAAAGGCGTCAACTCCAACGGAACGCCGGTCTCCAAAATCTCACAGGCCGAGCGCGATAACTTGTTTCGGGCTGCCAGTTTAACGCCGTCCGATCAGCGGATTTTCGAGGCCATATCGCCGCTGGAAGGCGGCTTCGATGCCGTACAAACCTACGATACGGGCTTTTTGTCGGTCGGCTTTATCCAGTTCGTCACGCTCGCCGAAGGCAAGCACGACTTATCCAACGTCCTTCAAACCGAGAAGACCGAACAGCCGACCGAGTTCGCCAGCGATTTCCATAATTTCGGGATTGACGTGCAGCCCGATTTAACGCTCACGATTGTCGATCCGCAAACCGGCGTGGAGTTGCATGGGCCGGAAGCCGTCCTCAAAATCATCGACGACAAACGCTTGGTCGCGGTCTTTCAGCGGGCGTGTCGGCGGACGCCGTTTCGGGTCGCGCAGATAAAAATCGCTAAATCATACTATTGGCCCACCGGCGACCCGGTCACGATTGCGCTTCCCAAAGATTCCCGCCTTGCCGCGACGGTGGGCGACATCGTGCATTCGGAAGCGGGCCTCGCCACGCTCCTTGACCGCAAAATCAACACGGGCAACATCCGCCCGTTTTCGGACGTGGTAAACCGGGTCTGCACGGCCCACAAAGTCAAATCCGTCGAGGAAGCCGCCAAATACGAAAAAGAAATTATCGCCGCGATGAAATACCGCACCGACTTCTTAGCCGACAAAACGCTGGGCCAGCCCAAATAAAAAAGCCCCGCGCCGAGTGAACGGTGCGGGGCTTACGTTTTACGGGCCAGCCAGTTCCGCTTTCCCTGCGCCTTTGTAGGGGATACGCGCAACACCCGCTTTGCTATCGAATGAACCGTCGGCTCTGGTAAACCCGAATTGCAATTCGATGTAGGGTTTGTGGTCGTCGCTGTCCAAATACGGCCCGCCGGATAAAACGAGTTGGTCAAATCGCTCGATATACGACTGTTGTTTGGCAAGGCAAAAGTTTTGCAAGCCGTCGAGTGCAATTCGCATAATCGCTGTCGTGAATGCCGCTTCTTCCGCGCGGGTCAGTTCGCTGAACGGGACGCGCCCATCGGGACTTGCTTTGACGCGCGGCTCCACCGTTGCCCGCAGGCGGCGAAACGCGGCCTGCTCCAGCGTGTCGGGCGCGTCGGCCCATTTTGTCCACGATGCGCTGGCTTTCTCTTTGGCTTCTTTTCTTGCCTGTTTTTCGGCCTCGGTTTCGACCGGTTCAGGCACAACTTCGCCCCGCGCCCGCCGCGCATTTCGCGCGTTTTCTTGGGCTATGCGCTCGGCTTTCGCCTTGTCGGCGGCATCGTAGGCGAGGTTCATTTCGGGCAAATGGAGGGCGCGAAGATACGGCGCGGGTAAAATACTCCGCACGGCGCGGGAGGCATCGGCGAGACTGCGCGCTTTGAACGCGGCGAGCGTCGTCATAAACGTGTTTTTGCCGGAAGGGTCGCTTTCCGCAGGAACGACACGCAGCCCGTACACGGATGCAGCGGCATTGAACAGCGCGGCCCGCGTCGTATTCTCGCGCCCAAAAATCGTAACCGGTTTGTTCTTCAGCACGTCGTCAACTGCATAGGTTTCTTTACCCGCCGCGCTTTGGTTTAATTGTGTGGCAAGGGTGTTGAGGAGCACGACGCTTTCGTTTTTATGCGCTTCTGTTTGTTCGGCGGCTATGGTTAAGTCAATGGGTTCCGGCTCGGACGCATCGTAAAAGGGAATTTCGTTTCCGTCCGCATTCAATTTAGGGAACCTGATGCCGCCGCCAAACGCGGTGCGGTAGCGTCCCTTTTCATAGCACAAAGGAATAGTGTTAAATTTGCTGACCGGGTTATTGACGGCAGGCCGCGCGAATACGAATTTTCGGTTTGGGCCGCCCGCAGACGCGGACAAAAAGCCGTCGGGGCCGGAAACAAACTTCAAATCGCTTTGTCCAGACTGCACGGTCAAGAGTGCGTCCTTGTCGATATATAGATTGACCAGAACATTCCACATCTGCTGTCGTTGCCCCGGCGTCAATGTGGACGTAGGTAAGTTTGCCTGCTTCATCAGAGCCAGTTGATTTTCGGTCAAGGAAATCAAAGCATTATTAAATGCAGGTTTCAGATCAAGGGAGGCGGGCATCTCATAGTCGGCGGAAAAAGGCTTGATAGTTCGTTCTGCATAATCTAATGTCCTTTTTGCCTCGCTCAATGTCACAAAGGGGAAGTCTTTGGGGTTGGTATATTTTTTCTTTAACAAAAGCACGTCGGAGTTGAGCCATTGTGTTTCGTAATCAAACAAGGCGGCTTCTTTTTCTATGCGCTTTCGTGGTAACGCTTCGCCTTCGGCTTCGTTTAGTAACTTCTTTTCTTCCGGCGTCAGCATCAAATGGAGCGGAACATCTTCGGCGACAACAGTGACTTTGCCTTGTTTAGCGAATGTGGAAAAGTGCGAGAAAAAGGTTGTGGGCGCGTCTTCAGCGGGAAAGGACTTCGTACCTTGAGCCGATTTTGGCGAAATGGTTGTCGGGTTGGGACGTTGTGCCAGTGCCGATGGCGTCACCGAAACAACCAATTCAACAATTCCGCCGATAGCGAGCCTAATAAATTGCCGTCGCAAGGGATTTGGGGGCAAAAACATCATTAAATATCCTGTTTTTTGTAAACTGATGTTGCTATGCAAAAATTAAAGGATCACGCCCTGCGAGATACGCTGTCTCTCGCAGGGCGCAGCGAATTTTATTGGCCTTTACGGCGTGGGTGGCGTGTAAGGGCGTGGAGCGGAAAAGTTCCAATAGCTACGGCCCTCGGCAAAGCAGGCTTTATTTGGGTAAGTGTACGTCAAAGGGGGATTGGGAGGGGCAGGCTGATCCGGGTCGCTTGGTGGTGCGGGATTTTGCTGATGTGCGACCCCAATCGAGTCCGCCTTCGCGGAGGCGGACACCGGAGCCGGTTCGTAATGATACAGAGGATGACCACTTCCCGTATCCACTAACTGGTTTTTAATACTTGATTCGAACTCGTGGTGCATTTCCGTCATGAAATCGTTGTTTGCACCTGCACCGCGATTTCCCGATGCGGTAGCCTTTCCCGGTAACTGCGTCTGGTCGGTAATACTGGGGTCTCTGAAAGGACTGGCATTGACCTCCGTACCGTTTGTTGCATCGTAGATAAAAAACTGGCTTGAGGGTGTTGTCGTACCATACGCAAGCCATTTATACTCCTGTAAATAGCGAGCGCTGCCCGTAGCGGATTTGGGAGCGTCTCCATCTGCCCTTTGCGCCTGACATTTGACCTCCATGTTATTGAGATTAAAGGTCGTTGTTCCCCCTTTTTCGTCTTTATCTTTGTCTTCTTCCGTGCCGGAAGTACCGTCTTTCTTGGGACGTAGGGCAAAAGACTTGCCTCCCAATCCCCACTGAGGCGTCAGTTCCTCGTCGGCGTGTGCGGGCGGCAAATAGAGCAAGGGGAGAGCGGCAATTGGCAAAGCAATAGCGATGCCCAAACCAAATAAATGAGACCTCATGCAATACCTATCTTTTCTTTCGCAACCGGGCGGCTGTCGATTCAACGCGCAACGTTGCGACGACACGCATCTATTGGTCTCTCTCTACATTCCTTCAAGTTTTGCGTCAAATTAAAAAATTTGTTTTTGCCTTGCGAGAAAATCGGAAACCAATCGCGCGAGCGGCGAATTTGTCAGTTCCGTGCCGGGGCGCAAACCCAGCGCGCCGACTTCGCGGTTGCCGAACGGGGCGGTCAGCGTTGCGGCGGGATAGGCGATAACCGGGCGGCGCGTTTCCGGCAGCACGGCTCCCGGATATAAAAGCCACGCGGACGGGACGACGTTTCGGGACGGGCCGAAGGCAATCGCGTCGCGGTACGAGTGCATTTGCCGGATGTCGTCGCCTTCCCAGCCCGGTTCGCGGTAGGTTTTCCATTTGGCGTCCAGCACCAGAATTTCGGCCCCGGCTTCAAGGGCGATGTCGGGGCGCAGGGCACGGCCCCGCGAATGCCATCCCGCCGCTCCGGTTTCGTCCCCGCGACCGAAATAGCGGTTGTAGGTGAGCGTTGCGGTTTGCCCGGTTTCCCGGTGGACGAAAACAAGGCGCGACGCTCTATCGGTGGCAAGCCGGGACGACAAGCCATGCGGCCCGAACGCGATCCAGTTGTCTTCGTTTTTCGGTCGGAAACCCAGTTCGCGTAATAATCCCGCGAACGCGAACACGCACCAAATTTCGTACAGTAGCCACGTTTTTTGCGCGGGCAGCACAAACAGCGGCTGTTCCCAATTCAACGCAAAGCGGTCGGTATAATCTCGAAACGTGTCGTGAATCCGCCGGTGCGGCCACGACGCCCGCAGCGACGGCGGCAGGAGTTGCCTGCGCAAAACGGGCGGCGACAAACCGGCGCGGGGCGCAGGCAAGTCGCGCCACAATGGGGCCATCAATTGGCGGCGCACGCGCGACTGCAGGCGTTCTGCTTCGCGGGCGGCGTTTGGTAGACCGGCCTCTTGGGCGCGCTGCGCGATGGTTTTCAAATCCGACACGAGTCGCGCAATCACGGCTTTGGTCGCCCGGTTCACCGGTGTGTCCGTGCGGGAAACGGAAACGGTTTCCGGCAGTTTGCGCGGCAAATTACCGTTTAGTCGCCGCGCAAGCGGAACGGCGGCAATGGCGTTTGGCGCGGGAACAAGGCCGTTTGCGCCGCCGGTTCGCAGGGCGAGCAGCACGTCTTTGGGTCGAACGCGCCGCGCCTTTTCGGTTTCCGTCCAGCGCGTTTCGCTTTGCAGAACGGCGGGCGGGTTCGCTTCGATGTGAACGAGGGCGGTTTCCAAGCGCGGCCACGCGGTTTGCAAAAACGCCAACCGTTCCAGCGGGCACGGGGCCGCGCCGGTTTGCGCGGGGTCAACGGCGGCGGGAATGTCGCCGTCCAAATACGGCTTGGTGTCCTGCAAATCGCCCGCGGTGAGCAAACTAATGCGCGCGATGTCAAGCAGCATCGTTTGCCGGTCGGTATCGGTTAAGAGTTCGCGCCAAAACTTCGCCGAGCGCAGTCCGTCGCGCACGCCGTTGAGGGCGTCGCGCGTAAAATCGGGCGCATCCTCGTCTGCATTAACGTCGGTTTCGCTATAGGCTAATCGGTCGGTCTCCGCGCTTGCGGCAGGCGTTTCTGGTTCCCGTTGGTTGGCTTGTACCGTTACGGAGTTCCGGTTTACGGCGGCGAGATTTGCCGCGCGGGCTTCGCGCAAACGCTCAATAGCGGATTGCAAAAGCGCGCGGTTCGCCTGCGAGTTCAGCCACGTGCTCGCGCCCGACGAATGCGGAAACGGAAGGTAGGTGCGACCGTCTTTCTCGAACGCCTGCCCGACGAGCGTGTCCAGCGGATCGCGCGACAAAAACGTGTTGATGGCAAGCCCGCCGAAAAGCACAATCACGCGCGGGCGCAAAAGATCGAGTTCATTATTCAGCCACGGACGACACAACGCCTGCTCGGCCCGCGACGGCAGCCTATCTTTGGACGAGCCGGGCAGCCGACCGGGAAAGCACTTGGTAATTGCGGCAAGATACACGCGCGTGCCGAAATCGCCTTCGTCGAACCCGGCCTGCACAAACCACGATTGGAGCTTTTCACCGGCGGGGCCGCGATAAAAGGTGCGCGTTTCGTAGGCCGTCCGCGAGGGAGCCTGCCCGATTACCATAAACGGCGCGTCCCAATCCCCAACCGTCAATGGGAGCGCTTCGGGAATATACCCAGCCTCGACGCACTTGGTACAGCCCCGAATCTGCGTTTGTAAAACGGGCAAAGCATAACGCGCGGACGGCAAAATTTCGGACATAGGCGATAGATTATTGTACCGCCCGCAGGTTAAGACGTACTATCAGAAAGCCGGAAAAAAGGGCATCGGGTCAACCGTCCAATGGCTTTTCAAACGCCGAATGGTTTCTCTCGCCGCCGCGCCCATTGCGGGCAAATGGGAAAACTCGTCGGTCGTCGCGGCGAACTGCTCCAAGCGCAAAAACACTCGCTGCCGCCATGTCGCGCTTCCCCAGTTGAAATCGGCGTCAAAGTCGCGGTGAACCATCCACATCCCGTTGCTGAGGATCCAATACGCGCAGGGTTCGGTCATAGCCGCGCCAAAGCGACGGTCGTCGTCGGCTTCGGGAAGGGCTTTACTCAAAACGTCGCGGTAGGCGCGCTCTACGTCAGGGGCCACATCATCCGGTAAACGGTTCGCCCAATAGCAGTGCGGCATACAAAGGCGGCAATACGCGGCATCGAGGAGGCACTGATGATACCCGCCCCGCTCGAAGTCGATTAAACGCAGCCGCCCCGCCGCGAGCAGCGCGTTGTCCGGGCAGGAATCACTGTGGATATAAGCACGAAACGGCGACGGGTTCTCCATCGCCACCGTCAATAGATCGTACTCGTCCCAAAAGGCAGGCGAAATGGGCTGGCCGATGTGCGCGAACGCCGTTGCCAAATCCGCTCGCAAGGTGCGCAGATTGCCCCAACCCTGCGTGTCCAGTAAATTGCCTTACCGTTTCCAGTCACGCGGCACGCCACGCGGGCCGAGCGCGTCGCGGATTTTCCAGTAGTGCGCTTCGTGATTCAGCGTGTGGGAATGGAGCCTTGCGACCGCTTGCGCGTGCATCGTCAAGCGCGCGCGGGCATAATCCGGGTCGGTTCCATTGAGCGCGTCCAAAACGCTCGCGCCTTTTCCCAAATCCTCAAACACGATAACGCACGCGGCGCGGTCGCCGCCGTAAAATTGGGGAACGAGGCCACTGTCCGGCGGCAAAACGTCGTTTAAGAACGCCAAGCCCGCCCATTCTTCCAAGAGCGGCTGTGCGGGGTTTCCTTGTATCGAATCGGGATCGATGGGCAAACCGGGTTCCGCCCGCGCCCGTTTCACGATAACCGTTGCGGGCGAACCGGCGGGCGCATCCGTAACCGCGATGCGATAGCACTTGTCCGATTGCAGCATTTCTGCCTGCCCCAAACGTACCGTTCCCGCCCATGCGTCGGTCAGATTACGTTCGGCGACCGGGATTAGAAACGGATCAAGCGTTGGCTCCGCAGCTATTTTTAACCGGCAGGCTCCGTATTGGGTACGGCGGCAACACCCGTTTCCGACGGCACGAACGAATCGGCGTACACGGGTTCGTATTTGATGCCTTTACGCGGCTCCGCCATCATGTCCGCGACGCCATCGCGGAAGGCGAAATAATGCGGCGTTTGCTGATGGGCCGCGAAGGCTTCGGCATCCGTGTAGATTTCAAACAGGAAAAACTGCTCAGGTTCACCGTCGCTCGCGGGAGTCGTGGATCGCAAAACGTCGAAGCGAATATTGCCCGGCTCTTCGCGCGTACCGTCGCGGTCGGCGAGGGCCGCTTCCAAAAACTGCGCACCCATTCCGGGCTTGACCTGTACGGTCACACAAACAACCAACATATTTTTATATTTCCTTTGGCGGAATGCCGTAGATGGCGGCGGGTTGATCAGCGATATTGGCCCAGCGCTGGTTACCGAAATCGTAGTGCCACCATTCGCCCGAGTAATTGGTGAAGCCCGCGCTCGTCATCGCGTGATACAGCAAACGGCGGTTTTGCCGCAACGCCCGCCAATCGCTTGTGTTTTCGTAAAAGCGGGTCGGGGTTTCGTCCACTGCTTCGTCGGGCAGAGTTCCCATCGGGAGCAATTCGCCGTTTTCCACCCATTGCAGATACACATCCACGGCCCCGCCCGTGCGGTGCGGCGGCGGGCGCAATGGATCGGCGGTCGGCGTAGCGACAAACTTTCCGACATACGCGCGCAACGCCTCGTCGTCCAAGTCGGGCCGCTTTTCCCTAATTTCGGCGGAGTAGGTATCGTATAGCGCCTGCTGAATGCTCAAGGGCCGGTAGCCGTCGAAAACGACGAGCGCGATGCCTTCGGGCAAACTGCGGGCCGCGCGTTCCAACCGTTCGGCAACGCCCACCCGCACTTGAAGTATCTCGGATGCGCCGGGCAAGCCGATTTCAAAATACAAGGGGCGAACGCGCAAAACGTCGCTTGGCACAAGCGGAACGAGAGGTTCGCCGCATTCCGCGATGGGAAGCCGCCCCCAGTTGGGCGGCTCCGGCACAAACGGAATGGGATCCAGCGGCAAATCCCACGGAGACACCACGGCCAACCTACGCGGCGTCTTCGGCGCGGGCGGCCCAAAGCAGGCCGCGCGTGGCGATTTCCAAGCACTCGGGCTGCGCGACAATATCGGCGTGATGCCCGAGCGACGAGTAAAAGACGCGG
>CAXTBP010000212.1:0-9032 GCA_964241985.1 uncultured Armatimonadaceae bacterium
CCATTGTACGGGCAGGCAGGCCGTTTCGTCACCGCGTTTTTATTTTGGCGGCGTGTTTTCTTCGGCGTGCTTAGCGATTACCGCATGATAAAGGTCGGTGAACGCTTCGGCGCAGGCTTCCCAGCGAAACCGCGCCCGCACAAAGGCGCGTCCCTTTTCGCCGATTGCGCGGGCTTCACCGGGATGTTCGAGCAAATAAACGCAGCCATCGGCGAACGCTTGGGCGTTTGCCGCAACGCGCAAAACGCCCGCCGCTTCCGCGCCCGTCAGTCCCCGCGAAACGCTGGGCGTACACACGACGGGCAAGCCGCAGGCCATACTTTCGAGTGCCTTGTTTTGCACACCGACCGCGACGCGCAACGGGCACACGGCAACACTCGCTTGGCGCAAATACGGGCGCAAATCGTCGGCGTAGCCGGTTATTTGCACGTTTCCGGCTTTTTGGGCAAGGTTGCGCAGCGCGGGCGTCGGGCCGCTTCCCGCTAAAATAACGTGGGCCTGCGGCAAGTGGGCGCGGATACGTGGCAGAGTGTCGGTTAAAAAGAACCGGGCCGCGTCGTCGTTGGCTTCGTAACTCAACTTGCCGGAAAAAATGAGTGTGTTCGGCTCGCGCGACACGGTTTCGTCGGGCGCGAAATACTCGGCGTCCACGCCGTTCGGTATTACAGAAACGGGCGGCAAGTCGTCGGTCAAAGCAGACAATGCTTGGGCGTCATAATCGGACGTGAGCGCGATTTGGTCGAACGGGCGGTACGCGCGCGGCTCGTAGGTTCGCAGTTTCGCCCATTCTTCCCACGCCAAAATGCGCCCTACGCCCCGCGCACTTGTGTCGAGCATTTGGCGGCGCAAATCCGTGATGCAGTCCACAGCGTCCAAAACGCGCGGCAAATTCCCAAAGCACGGCGCGAAATGCGCGGCCCTTATATGCTCGACGTGCACCACGTCAAACGCGCCCGGCGAGGCGCAAAGCCCGCGCAAAAGCCGGTTCATAGGGTGCGATTTGCAATACGCGGCCCAAAGCGGCGTCGGTGTCGGCAAGGCCAATAAACAGGATATGGCGGCAGCCGCTTTTGAATGCAGCACGCTATGCACGGCGCGGCACAGCGCTTGGAGTTCGTCGCGGGCGGCGTCGCTGTTTGGCGAGCCGTCGTCCAACGCGACAACCGTAATTTCGTGCCCCATTTTCGCCAACTGCCGAATAAGTTGAAAAGGCCGCACCCGAATCGGCGACGGCACATACGGCAAAACGGTCAAAATTTTGAGCGGGCGCGAAACGCTGCTTGGTGGCGCGTTTGCGTCATTCATTGGCTGCGTCGGCTTTCTCGTCTATGCGGGCGCAGAAATAGACTGACAGCAACCGCTGCCCAATGGCATCCCATGTGTAGTGTTGCTCTACTAAGTCGCGGCCCGCTTGGGCGATTTGGTGGGCGAACGCCCGGTCGCGCAAAACACGCACGCACGCCTCGGCGAAATCTCGCGGCGAATCGGCGAGGAGCAAGTGGGTTCCGTTTTTTGCTCCGTCGATGCCTTCCGCGCCGATTGTTGTGGAAATGACGGGCAACTGCATGGCGAAAGCGTTCAAAATTTTAACGCGCATTCCGCTCCCCGATTGTAGCGGAACCACGAACGCGCCGCATTGCGCAAACGGGCGCACATCGGGCGGCGAACTGGTGACGCGCACATGGGCTGGGTCGCGCCGCGCCAGTTCCCAAATCGCTTTGTTGGGTTTCGCCCCGACCAAATGCAGACAAACATCGGGCACGTCGGCTTTAATTAGCGGCAAAACCTCGCGGCAAAACCACTGCGCCCCGGCAACATTTGGGGGCCAATACAGCGTTCCGATGGATAGTAGCGTTGTCGCATTTTCGTCAGCCCCTTGAACCGGCGCGAAGTACTCGGTGTCCACACCAATCGGTACAGGGTGCAGTTTGGGCGCAGGCGACGGGTCGAGAGCCTGCAATCCGTGTGCGTCTTCGCTTGAAACCGTGAGTATGCAGTCGGCGCGCTGACAAGCCGCGACCTCAAACGCGCGCAGTTTGGGCCATTCGCGGGCGGCGAACCGGCGCATCGCCCAGCTCGCCTCGCTTTCCGGCTCGGCGACGCGCCGCACAATTTGGTGTTCGATATTGTGATTGTCCAGCACGACGCGCGTTTTCCCGGTTTGATTTTTGGGCGGCACAAAGGCCATCATTTGCAAATGATCCACATGCAGAACCGCATACGCGCCGCCGTCCATCAATAAGCGAACATTTTCGCGCATGACCGACGACGCGGCGTCGCGGGCAATCAAAAACGAGCGCCCTGAAAGAAGCGAAATGAGCGCGGTTCCCGCGTCGCGCAAAGGATTGCGCGAAAGCGGCACGGCGACCAAGCCAAGCACCAATGGATTGAGCGCGGCATGGGCCGCTTCCAAATCGTCGCCGCGCCGGGTGAACGATAAAAGTACGATGTCGAACCGTTCGGACAAAATGCGGAGCGTATGGTACGACTTTATCTGCCCGCCCCCGTTCAGCGGCCACGGCAGCAAATGCGCCAAAAATAGCAGGCGCGGTTTTCCGCGCGTCGGCTTGCGGTATCCGTCGCGGTTCAGCACGGCGCAACCTCGCAAACCACGTTTTTAATCACCTCTACATAGGTGTCCAAGTTGCGACCGCTTTCAATAACGCGCCGCGCGTTCGCGCCCAATCGCGCGGCCTCGGCGGGATTTTGCAATAAATCCGTTGTCGCATCGCGCAGAGCGACAGCATCGGCGGGCGGCACAATGCGGCACGTTTGGTTATCGCGCACGTAATCGGAAAGGCCGGGCGTTTGTGTAACGACGAGCGGTTTTGCCGTTGCCATCGCTTCCAAAACGGCATTGACCCCGGCGGCGTAGTCGGTTTCTGCAAGCAACGGCACAACGACAACGGAGGCACGGCGGATCAAATCGCGCAATGCCGTCCATTCCAAACGCTCGCAAAACGTCACGTTCGGCGGAACGTTTTTGCACATTTCGCCGCCTTTTCTGTCGCTTGCAATCCACAGCGACGACGCGACAATAACAAACGCTTGGTTGGGCATCAAACGGGCGGCGTTCAAAAGCGTGGCGACATCGCGCCGCTCACGGCCCACAGCAACAACCGGCCCGCACGGCGGCGCGACAGTTTCGTTTTTGCCCGGTGTCCAAAACCGATGGTCTACTTTGTCATGGATACAGCGCACTTTATCCGGGGCAATTCCGGCTTCATCGGTTAAATACTGGGCCTGCGCTTGACACAAAACGACGATGCGGTCAAACCCGTCCAAATAGCGCAAACGGGTCTGCAAAACCCGCTTTTTGGACGACGTCAACCGATGCGCGATTAAAACATGCGGAACGCGCTCGCCTTTACTTCCTGCGCCGCGCAAAAACAAACCGAGCGGAACGCCTACTTTTTCCGACAGCGAAACATAAACACGGGTTTGGTCGCGCCGCTTGAACGCCCGCCACGCCTGCCCTATATCGGACGCTGTCTGCGCTTCAACGGCGCGCAGGAGCGCGTTACGGGCGGCGAGCGGGTACAAAACGTCGGCGTGCAAAGCGCGGACGATTTCCAAAAAGTCGGAGCGGGGCGTGTCGCCGGGCGCACCTTCTCCTGCCGCAAACGTCGGCTTACTATGCGAGGCCAGCACAAGCGGAACGGTTTCAGCCGGGGTTGCGCGCGAAGTCACGCTTTATTGTGCCCGATTTTCGAGAAGCGCGCGGTACACGCGGGCAATGCGTTCGGCGACCACGCGGTTATCGTAGTTTCGGACGACATGGGCGCGTCCTTCGCGGGCGATGCGTTCACGGCGGGCCGGGTCGCAGGCCAAGTCGAAAATCGCGCGGGCCAAATCCGTATGCTGGGCGGGCGCGACAAGCGGAACCAGTCCGCCCGTCACTTCAAGGGTGGCCCCGGTGCGCGTGGCGACAACCGGGCAGCCGCACGCGAGGGCTTCGATCAACACGCAGCCGAATTGCTCCTGCCATTTGGGCGTCGGTATGGACGGAACCAAGCCTATGTCGGCACGGCGGTACAAAGAAAGCATCTCTTCGGTAGCGACGCGGCCCAAAAACTGTACGCGGTTTTGTAACTGCAAGCGGGCGGCGAGCGTTTCCAAGCGGCTGCGCTCCAGCCCGTCGCCCGCGACAACTAAGCGGAACGTCGGCGCATTCGGCATTTTGCCAAGCAATGCCAAAGCATGAAAGCAGTCAAAAACGCCCTTTTCCCACACCAATCGCCCCGCGAAAAGCAGCGTGATTTCCCCGCCGCCGTTCGCTCTGGACAAAACGCCCAACTTGGCGAGCACGCCCGCGTCCGGTTCGGCGGGTTGGTATAAATCGGTGTCCGTTCCCGCGCCCGACAAGTGGATTTTTTCGGGCGGCGCGCCTTCCAAAACGAGCGAGTTGCGGCCCTGTTCGCAGAGCGCAAAAAAGGCGTCGCCGTGCGCGAAAACCGACCGCTTGAGGTTCCGCCGGTACGCCAAATTTTCGTGCGCAAAGGCGATATTTTCATGCACGGAAAACGCGAGGGCAAAGCCATGCCGTTTTTTCGCTTTGACGGCTTGCCGACAGTACGGATGGAACGTTTCCAAACACTCGACAAGGTCGGCATGGGCGAATTCTTTTTCCAAACCGAAGTAGTGGTACAGATTTTCGCTCCGCAAACGCAGCGCTTTGTCCAATACGGTTTGTGCGGGCGGCACGGCTCCGAGTATTTGGTCGAGCGAAAGGAGCGGAACTTGCGGCACGCCTTGATAGGTGCGCCGATCAGGGCGCAGGCGCGGCGTGACGGCGCGAATATCGAACTCGTCAAGGAGCGGCGCGTAAAACTGCATATCGCGCTGCGAAAAGCAATGTGGATGCAGCAGCAAAACACGCGGCTTGGCTTTTGGCATCACGCCTCACCGCTTCCCACATTCGCCGCCGCTTCCCAAACGGCGCGATGGGCGCGGGCCATGCGCTCCGGCGTAAACGTTTCGGCGTGCCGCCTACCCTGCTCGCTCCGTTCTTGCGCCTCGCCCGAATTGCCAAGCAGCCATTTGAGTTTTGTGACAAGTTCGCCGCTGTCGCTCGGGTCGAAATACAAGGGCGCATCGCCCAAAACTTCGGGCATCGCCGGGGCCGACGACGAAACCACAGGACAGCCACAAACGAGGGCTTCCAGCGGCGGCAAACCAAACCCCTCCCCCCGCGACGCCCACACAAACGCCCCGGCCTTTGCATACGCGCGCGCCAGTGCGGCATCGTCCAAGCCGCGCATTAACTCAAAATCGGAAACACCGTGGCCCCTTAGCAAATCGCCCGCGCGAGCCGCCGTTTTATCGCTGCCGCACACGACGTCAAGGCGCGGCAGCGGCGCGTTTCCCCAAAACGCGCGCCCGTCACTCCCGAACGCGCGGGCGACAACCGCCAAGTTTTTCCGCGCATCCGGCGCGGCCATAACAAGAACGCGGTTCATGTCGCGCCCTTTGCTTTCCACAAGCGCGGGCGGCGCGAGCAAAATGCCGTTCGGGATAATCGTGATTTTTTTCTCGGGTAGACCCGGCACAGCGGACAGGATTTCGCGGCGGGCAGTGTCGGAGGCGGTAATTACGCGGTGGGCACGGAATGCCGACGCCCGCGTCATCCAGCGCCAATACCGGTTCAGCGCCCGGTCGCGCAGGCTCATCTTACGGGACGCTTCGTCCCACGGGTACGTTTTGATGCCGAAAGCGTCGTGTATGGCGACGGTTTGGACAATCGTGCGCGGCAAACCGGGCGGAAGATAATTGACCGTGCCGTGGATAATGTCGGGGGCGTCGCGCTTGGCCTGTTTGCGGAAATCCCATAAATCCGCGCGCAGCCGGGACGCGGGCAAAACGCGAACCTCGGCACAGGCCGGAACGAACGGGGCCGCGTGCGGCGGCAGCGGTTCGCTGACGTACAAAATGACGTTCTCGCCGCCGTTTGGCAGGCGGGCAAGCCCCGCGCACAACGCGCGCGTGTACGAGCGGAAACCGCCCGCGTTTTGCGTCAGCGGGCGCGCATCAATGACGACGCGCGGCACAACGTTATTCATTGCCATCCATTCACCGCACCGCTTTCTGCGGTTCGCGCACTATCCGCGCCGACGGCGGCAGGAGACGGGAGCGTTTCGCCTTTTTGTCGCACTGCACCGCGTTTCAAAGCATAACGAACGCGAAAAGCGGCGTAACGCAAATAGGCGGCGGCTATGGCGGGAAGCGCGGCAACCGGGCCGTACAAAAAGCGAAACAAGCGCATCGACGCGACAAACCGATGCCGCCGGGTTGCGAACGGGATAAGATCGCTGCTCGCACCGCCCAAGTGCGTCACCGTAATGCTTGGAACAAGCACTGTTTTCCAGCCCGCGCGGCGAAAACGGACGCACCATTGCACGTCTTCGCCGTACAAAAAATACGCCTCGTCGAATAGGCCGACCGATTTTGCCGCCTCGGCGCGAACGCAGAAACACGCGCCGCCCACCCAATCCACCGCGAATGGCTCCATCTGCGCGATTGCGTCCGGCTTCTCGCAATCCGCGAGCGGGTACGGCGATTGGCTCAAATCAAGGTGTCCCGCCCATTCGCTGCGGGCGTCGGGAAACCGTGCCCAGCCATAGTGCTTGAAACCGCCCGTTTCGCCGAATTGGAGCAGCGGACTTGCTACGGCGACATCGGGCCGGGCGTCCATTGCATTGACCAACTGCGACAATGCGCCGGACGAAACTATCGTGTCCGGGTTGAGCAGCAAAAAATAAAGCCCTGACGCGCCCCGCAGCCCTTGATTACAGGCACGGGCAAAACCAACATTTGCGGGGTTTTCTATCACGCAGACGCCGGGAAAATGGGCGCATACCCATGCTGCGCTGCCGTCGCCGGACGCATTGTCCACAATAATTATTTCCGCCCGCAAGTCGCCCAAGCCACCGTCCAACACGGAACGCAAACACGTATCCAGCAAGTCGCGCGTATTCCACGAGACGATGACGATGGACAAGTCGCACGTATTTGTGGTGGCGGCTGACTCTAACGCGCCGGAAGCTATCGGCGACGTTGGGTCGGTCAGTGGTAGGGAGGCGTCGGTTCCGTGCATTACGTGGTTCGGTTTATAAAGACGGCGTGGAGGCGCGGCAAGTTTCCATGAGCAGGTCGCTTAGTTGCGTGCCGAAGCGCGACCAATCGTACCGTTCTACCACCAAAGCGCGGGCGTTTTCCGAAAGACTTTGGGCAAGGTCGGGTTCAGTCAGCAGGCGCACGGTCGCTTGGGCAAAGTTTTCCAGCACTGCCTCGTCAACGACTTTGATGGGATGAACCCCTTCGGTATCGAGGTGTGTTGTTACGTCAATTTGCAAATAATGCGTACCGGGAACGGCCCCGTCAAACCCTTTCGCCCCATCTTTTGTAGAAACCACGGGTACGCCTGCAGCCCACGCTTCCAGAATTTTGAGGCGCGTACCACCCCCGTACAAAGTATTGCCGATGCGCCGCGATCCAAGAGGGACGACGCAAACCGCCGCCTGCGAAAGCTGCGGGCGCAAGTCCGACACAAAGCCCGTAAACTGGACTGTTTTTGAACGCCCTCCGGGATACGATTTGTACGTGTCGGGGCTGCAACTCCCGGTTACCTGCAGAATTGCCTCGGGCACAGCTTTTCGCACGAGCGGCAAAATATCGCGCCCGAAACTCCGCACGGCATAATGATTCGGGTCATAGGTCACCGAACCATTAAAAATCAAGCGGCCCGATACGACCGCGCTCCAGTCGCGGGGAGCGTAGGCAGCAGTGTCCACGCCGTTCGGCACGACGGCGATTTTCGGCCCGCTACGGCTTTCCAAGAGCAAACCTCGCAGGGCGGCGGCTTCGATTTCGGAAACGGCGGTCACGACGCGGTAGCGTGCGAACCGCTTTTGCCAGTACCGCCGCGCTTTTCGCACCATAAAGCCAGCCCGCCGTTCGCGCCGAGCAAATTGCAGAGGTCGATCCGCCCGAGCGGGATACAACATAGCCTCTGCGTCAAGTACGGCCCACACCGCAACTTCCGCGCCGTCCAAAATGAGGGGCAAATCGGGCGGCAGATGTTTGGGCAAATAGGCGTCCATGCCGGTTTCCATCACAAGAACGGCGTCGGTTTCCGGGCGGGCAATTTGCGCGGCGACAGTTTGCGACAGCGCGGGGTTGCGCGTATCCAATACGGCGCGGGGCGTTTGGGAAAACGCGGCCCGAAGAAGACTCCACAAGCCGCGCTTAGTCTTGTCCTTTTCGCCCAGCCATTCCCACGGAACCGTGACGACTTCACCAATGCCCATTTCGCGCAACGCGGCGATGCCCGCGTCTTTGTCCTGCGGCGTAATGTCGTTTTGTAAACCAGCGACAAGGCGAATATTGTGCCCGGCCCGGACGAGTTCGCGCAGCAGAAAATACGCCCTTATCCGTGACCCGTTGCCGGGCGGATAGGGAAACCACGTCGATAAAACAAGCAGGTTCACGAGTGGCGTATTTCGTTGAAAGGGGCGGCTACGCTTTGGGCGCGTCGTCAAACGGAACGGTGCGCCACCATGCCAGTGTGTCGCGCAGGGTTTGCGTGACGGATAGTTCCGGCTGCCAATTCGTCCACTTGGTCAAAAGGGCGTGGCTGCCCGCGCATTCCGGCAAATCCGATGGGCGCATTCGGGCGGGGTCGGTTTCCACGGTCACGCTGCCGTTCGCGTCCAAAAGCAGTTCGTCCAAAAGCGAGCGAATGCTGACGGCTTTGCCCGACGCGACATTGACAACCCGCCACGGCGCAACCGATTCGCCCTCGCACAAAAGCAAGCGGTAGGCGCGAACCACATCGGACACGTGGAGAAAATCGCGTTTGGCGTCCAAATTGCCGACGCGCACGACGGGCGGCTCCAAGCCTTTTTCAATCCGCGCGATCTGCCGGGCGAAGGCGGGAACGACAAATTCGGTGTTTTGGCGCGGGCCGGTATGGTTGAACGCACGGGTTACGAGAACCGATAGCGGCCCACCCGTTGCAAAAGGCCGGGCGGCTT
>CAXTBP010000213.1:0-8913 GCA_964241985.1 uncultured Armatimonadaceae bacterium
CCGATCAAACCGGAAGGCTTTCGCGTTTCGGCATTCAGCCCGCGCAGGCGGGCTTTGCTTTCTGCGTAGACCGCAGATTTACCTGCCGGCCTAAATAAACGCTAAATAAACGCTTTCGTGATCCGTCTTTGGTAACTCTACTGTTGCGGTACGCCGGATTTCGCCGCGTTCATCGCAGCAATGGTCAAACCGGCAACAATCAAAGCCATTGCAATCGACGGAAACGCGGGCATCGGTTTTCCCGTGGACGTGTACCGATACACAAAAAACGCCCCAACCGCGAGCGCGTCCACAAGCCCAATCACGAGGCCCGTCTGCGGATTGTTGCGCGTAACGACGCCCGCAATAATGGCGACAATCCCGAATCCCAAAGCACCCGCGATGGAGTGCCACGTCCCCGACACTTTGCTTCCCATTGCTCCACCGCCAATCAGCGCGGCGGCGAACACGTAATACACAATCGGCATAATTTTCAGCACGAAACTCGATTTCCTTTTTACTTGGTGTTGGTTTAGTGTATCGTTATCGCCGCGCAGTGTCAGGGACGTTCATGTCCCTGACATCCAGCGTTCCATTTGACAGTTTTAGCGCCGCCGCTTTACAATCAAATTCCCCCATGCAAACCCGCTTTGTTCTCTCAACTACCCTTGTTGCTTTTTCGCTCGGCGCGATTTTGCCCGCCGTTCCCGCCCAACCTCCCGCCGCGCCGCCATCCGCGCCCGCGCTTTTGCCGCTCCCGTATCAGGCTCCGCTGCCGCAGGCTCTCGCGCCGCTCACGATTGAAACGATTATGCGCGGGCCGGAAATCTACGGGAACAAGCCCGAATCTGTGACATGGTCGCTGGATTCGTCGCGCGTGTATTTTCGGTGGAAAGCCCCGACCGAACCAGTCCGTGCCCCGGTTTCGTGGTTCGTTGTGGAGCGCGATGCCAAAAATGCCGCCCCGCGCAAACTGACAGTGGACGAAGTACGCAACGACATCACGCCGCTTTTGAGCGGCGAGTTGACCCGCGACGGCAAGCGGCTCGTTTTCGTACAAAACGATGATTTATGGTTGATGGAAGCGGGCGTGCCGGGTAAAAAACAACTTACCCGAACGCCCGCCGACAGCGAAGGCTCGCCCCGTTGGACGAAAGATGAAACGCGCGTTACCTACACGCGCGGCGGCAATTTGTACGTTTTGTATGTACCACGCGGTAAAGACGGCACGAAAAGCGACAACGCCGCGCCCGCCGTCGTTCAGTTGACCAATATCACGCAGCCGCAAACGGGTGACAATAGCGCTGGCAATGGAGCGGCAAACGCAGGCGGGGCGGGGCGCGGTGGACGGCAGGGTTTTGGCGGGGCGCAAAATCGCGGTGGCGCGGGTCAAAATGGCGGCGCGACAAGCGGCGATACAGAAAAAGCCGTTCGGGAGCGGCAGCAAGAACTTTTTGGTTATCTGCGCGACCGAAACAGCGCGGCGGCTGCAGCGCGGGAAAACGACGCGCCGCGCCGTGGCGGCAACGATAACTCGGAAAGCCGGGGGCCGAAACCGTGGACGCCCGCGCCGAACCAAATCGTGGGCGATTTGTTGCTCGCGCCGGACGAAACGCAGATTTTGGCGAGGGTCGGCGAGCGGGGCGGGGGAACTGCGCCGCAAACCGGGATTGTGCCCGAATGGATCACGGAAACCGGGCGCGTCGGTTCGCAAACCGGGCGGCCCGTCGTCGGGCAGGCGGAAAACCGCGCCGCGCGGTACGTTTTGTTGAACGCGGCGACGGGCGCGGCAATTCTGATTGCACCCCCCGAAAGTTTGAAAGATAAAGCCTTATCGTTCGGCGACGCGCAATGGTCGGAAGACGGGGCGCTGCTTGTCGTTTCGGCTCGAACGTTCGATAATCACGACCGTTTTTTGTTTTTGGTTGACCGCGCGACCGGCAAAACCTCCACTCTGCAAAACAGCCGCGACGAGGCGTGGATCGGCGGGCCGGGCGCGGGTTCGTGGGGATGGATGCCGGACAACGCGCGCGTTTGGTGTATTTCGGAAACCGGCGGCTGGGCGCATCTCGCCACAGTTTCCATTTCGGGCGGCGGAGAAACGCCTATCAATACCGGCGCATTTGAAATCACGTCGGCGGAACTGAACCGCAGCAAAACGGCGTGGTTCTTCACGTCCAGCGAGACCAATCTGGGTGAGCGGCACTTTTGGACGATGCCCGCAGAATCGGACGGCTGGGCATCACGTAAGCAAATTACCAATCAGCCGGGAATTGAGGCCGCGACCGTTTCGCCCGACGAGAAAAGCCTCGCCGTTTTGTCGTCGTACGTGAACCGCCCGCCCGAACTGTTTGTGCAGGACAACAAAACGGGGTCTACGCCCCGGCGCGTTACGGTTTCGCCGCCTACGCTGTTTGCGACCTACCCGTGGCGCGACGCTCCAACCATCACGTTCCCGGCCCGCGATGGCGCGACGGTTTATGCCCGCCTTTACACGCCAAGCGCGAAGGCGGCGGGTAAAGGCCCCGCCGTTGTGTTTGTGCATGGCGCGGGGTATCTGCAAAACGCGCACCGGGGTTGGTCGCAGTACGAGCACGAGTACCTTTTCCACAACTTCTTGGCCGACCGGGGCTACACCGTTTTGGACGTGGATTATCGCGGCTCGTCCGGCTACGGGCGCAATGTTCGCACCGCCATTTACAAGCACATGGGCAGCGTGGATTTGACCGACGCCGAAGACGGGGCCAAGTGGCTTGTGCAAAACCAAAGTGTTGACGCCAAGCGCATCGGAATTTACGGCGGCTCGTATGGCGGCTTTTTGACGCTCATGGCGCTATTTACCGAGCCGGACACGTGGGCGTGCGGGGCCGCACTGCGCCCCGTGACCGATTGGAGCCAGTACAATCAGGGCTACACCGCCAACATTTTAGGACTGCCGCAGGACGATTACGCGCCCTACCGTGCCTCGTCGCCGATTTACTACGCGCAAAACTTGAAGGGCGGCCTGCTTATTTGTCACGGCATGGAAGACAGCAACGTTTTTTTCGCCGATACCGTGCGCCTGACCCAGCGGCTTATCGAGTTGGGCAAAAACAACTGGAGCGTGGCGATGTATCCGGTCGAGGATCACACGTTCACGGAACCCGCGTCGTGGACGGATGAGTTCAAGCGCATCTTCAATTTATTTGAAATGTATCTAAAGTAGCCCGCGCCGCTTCCGTCCAAAGTGTGGTACGGCCCCGGCGCGGTTCGTGCCCGCGCTTTTTGAGTTCGCGGATAAACTGCGGGTTGCGGTAGGTCGTGACCAGTGTTTGGTTCTGCGCGACAACGACGACCACGCCGTCGGCGCGGCGGGCAGTTTTCTCATCCAGATTTTTGGGCAGTCGGCGGCGTCCTAAAAAATGCACGACATCGCCCCCGCCTTCGTGGAACCGCACGCCGAAACGAAGTGCAAGCCCTACTTCCAAATCGCTGACGTTCCGCTGATTTTGTCGCTCGACGAAATGCGCGGTTTTCGTCCATGCGCTTGCTTGCGTCGTGGCATCAGCGATAGAAAAGTCGGTCGGGGGTGCGGCGGCGTTCATCGTTTCGGGTTCCTTTTTCTCGGCAGTTAGTCTTGCCTTACCCAAAACATTCCGCCTCAGGTCAATAAGCCGGAAAAGCACGGGACAAATGTGCGGAAAATTTTTCGCACTTGTGCTGTCTGTGAAATATATCACACTCGTTTCGGCGTGGGTAATGAAGCAATTTCTGCATAACCGTCGTCAAAATAGCGTTGTAAACCGGTTTCCTAATATGGCATAGTATTTACAGCGACCTTTTTCTTTTATTTGGAAGCGCCCAAACGATGATCTGTACCCAATCCGCAAACCCCGCCGCCAACGGGCGCATCCTCCTTGCAAGCGACCTTGCGAGCGAGCAAGAGGCCGCCGAGGAAATTTCCGGTTGGCTCCACGCCCACGGTTACCGGCCCGTCCCGCAGGCCCGCCCGCTGCTCGCCTATGAAAACGGCGTATGCGTTCGGCACTGGCTCCAAGCCGAACCGCAGCCCCATTCCCGACCCACTTACCCCTCCGCTTTTTTCCGCTCGTTTTTCGCCGCCCGCTTCGCCCATCATTAACGCGCCGCTTTCATTAAAGCAAAACGGCCCGGTATCTTACCAAAGATACCGGGCCGTTTTATTTGCGCCTTTGTTCTGTTACGGGCGGCTTCGCGCTTTGGGCAGGGTTTGGCGTGGGCTTTCCGGCACGTTGGCGATTTGATCCTGCAGCGCGGTGGGAACGTACCGTCGCGCCTCGTCCACAAAGTAGGCGTTTTTACCGTTTTGCACTGCTTTGATAAAGTAGGGGCCCGCCTCATCCCGGCGGTTGCCGTAAGTCAACTCTCGCCCCGACGATACGCGATAAATCCGTTGTCGGGAACCAGTTTCAGGGCTGCCGCAAATTCTGCGAACGCGGCTTCTTCGTCACCGTGGATTGAATATCCCGCTCCCCGCCCCATGCGAATGGACGCTTCCAGCGCTTTGGGCGTCCTCGTTCCCGGCAGGTCGCTCGCCTTTACCTCACGCCCTTGTCCCCAACCGGCGTGCGCGTAATACTGCCGCGCCGTGTCGTAGTTGCCCAAACGCACGTAACATAAAGCGGCGTTCAAGTTGGGTGTGATTTTCTTGTTGCGCTTTCGTTTGCCGACGACATCGTAAAAATCCAGCGCTTTTTGGTACTTGCCTTCGGCGAGATACACATCGCCGAGCGTTTGTCGCACATCCGGTATGGACAGCCTGCCCAAACTGCCCTGCGCTTGATACAGCGCGATAGCCTTGTTGCAGGCTTCTTCGGCTTCCGCAAGTTTGCCCTGCCGAAGCAATTTTTTCGCCTGTGCGTACATTTCGTCGGCGGGCGCAAATCGGGCGTCAAGCTGCTTCCAAACGGCTTCCGGCACTTTGGACTGCATAACCGGGCGCACTGACGTGACGACGAGGGGTGACCACGAAGCTGCGCCGTTATCCATTTGAGCGCCCCGTGTTACCATCACGCCAACCACGGCGGCAAAAACGAACGCGCCAAAACCCAAAGCGATACCAAATTTCACAAAATGTCGCCTTCCCGAACTCCCGGCGCGTCGTCGCGCGAGACTTCTTTGTGCTTTTCCCCACTCAACCAAAACGGCAAAACGAACGCGGTTATTCTAACCCAAACGCGGCGCGAAAAACAAGGCCCGGCCTCTGATCGAAGAGGCCGGGCCGAAAACCGTTTGCCATTTCGCTACGCGGCTTTGCGCCGCTTGTCGCCGCTGCGCGAAGTATTGTCGCTATCTTCTTCGTAGCTGTGAGTGGCAAGCAGGGGCGGGGGCAAAATCACGGTTTGCGCTTCCTGACGCTTGCGGAAATGGATGGTTTCCCAGTCGCGGATGTAATCGAGGACGGTTTGCGCCATGCGCCGCGCGTCCCATTCGGGCATAAGAAGCGTTAAAGAGTCGGTGGCGCGCGCCATTTTTACGGCCCCGCCCGGTAGGGCCTCACCCACGCCATTGTCGATTTTGAACACGAACGGCTGCCGATACTTCACGTCCTTGCGAAGGGTGAGCACGCGGGCCTGCAAACCGGCGGGGGAGCCGTCGCCTGACGGCGCGGGGCTGCCTTTGTGATCCGTCCATTCGTTGAACGTATTATGCAGAATGTCCCAGCAAACGAGTTTGAAATCGGGTGCGTCGGCGTAGTGGCGGACGCGCGTTTGCGCCTTGTACTGCGCGTCGTATTCCACCAATGTCAACGCGATTTTGGAGCGCCGCGCTTCCAAGTTCAACATATCGCTGATGTCGAGTACGCGGTCGCGGGTCACGTACTTATAGATCTGCACGCGGGCAATATCGCCCCCGCCATTGCCAAACCCGTTTGGCTTATTCAATGTATTTGCCGCGCCGTTTTGCGTCATCGCCGTCATAAGGTTGTTTGCCTTTCCTTGCGCCCGCAAATTACAAAACGCGGCGGTAGCTACACTGCGGGTCGTCGCCCCGGCTGTTCCAACATTCCCAGCGGATGATGTAGCCGTCGCCCAGCGAGAAATACATATTGGAAATCAAATCGTCGCCGCATTCGGGGCAGCGTCCGCGTACCCATTGCGGGTCGGGCCGCCCGTTTTCGCCCACCAAAAGCGCGGACGGCTCGGTCGCCGCTCCGTCGCCCAAAACAACCACGTTCGGGTGCGAATACGCCTGCGTTTCGCCCGCCGTTTCTATGGAAGAAGGGTCTAAAATCAGCGCGTTCATGTTCGGTTTTCGGCCTTTCTGTTTGCCCTTACGCGGCGTGTGTCCGCGCAACACGAATTCTATGTTTATTGTATCGCGTCTCGTTTTAGTTATCAACGATTTGCAAGACGTTTAGGCAAATAATTGTTTGCTTTTTGCAAAAGTGTTTGCCCGTTGAGTACACTCCGAGCGGGCGGAAACAAACGGAAAGGAGTAAAGAAAAAAGGCTGAAAAATGTGTGGCCTACACAGTAACAAAAAATGCACACACAAAGCAGATGGGTTTGTGACCGGGTGAACAACATGGTTTAAAACCCACGTCTGGTTGGCCTATTACACGCAAGCGTGTAAGGGCCTATCGTCCTGTCGGACGAGGCTTTGTACAGAATCGAAATATCGTGCCGCAAACGAAAGGCTCCCAGATGAATTGGGAGCCTTTCACATTGCATCAGCCCCTCTTTGTCCGAAGGACAGTAGGCCATAGGCCAACCAGACGTGGGTTTTAAACCATGTTGTTCACCCGGTCACAAACCCATCTGCTTTGTGTGTGCATTTTTTGTTACTGTGTAGGGTTTGCGGCAGCAGGCGAAACGAGGGATTTTAAGTAGGCGGCAAGAACGGTATCCCAGTCGCCGCGCGATTGAAGCAGCAGTTCAACAACATCGCGCACGGCCCCGTCGCCGCCCCTGTGTGGGGCAACCCAATCCGCCAGCGCCAAAACGTCCGCGCAGGCGTTCGCGGGCGCGAAACCGACGCCCGCAACGGCGAATCCGAGCAAATCGTTCAAGTCGTCGCCCATGAACGCGCACTCGGCAAGCGACACGCCGAACGTTTGCGCGGCCTCTTGCAAAGCCGCCCCTTTGTCGCGGACGCCTTCCATAACGAGCGCAACCTGCAATTCTTTGGCGCGTCGCTGGACGATGGGGCTATTGCGCCCGGTTATCCAAACGACGGTCAGACCGGCAAGGCCAGCCAGCACAAGCCCCAAGCCGTCGTGAATATGAAAGCGTTTGAGTTCGCGGCCCGCGTCGTCGTAAAAGATGCCGCCGTCCGTTAGGGTTCCGTCTACGTCAAGGGCCAGCAAACGGACGGCACGCAGTTTTTCGCGCAAAGTGTCGCTCGGCGCTTGCCCGCTTGATGCGCCGCTATTCATGGGCCGCGCGGCTTCCCGGCGTGGCGATGCCCGCGCGCACCAAGTCTTTGAGCGTCAGCAGGCCGACCGGTTTACCGTCTGCGTCCAAAACGGGCATATCGCCGATTTTGACGGATTCGTGCTCGAATCGATCCAATGTGTCGGATGCAAGCGGGTCGCCGGAAACCGTGCGCGGGTCGCGCGTCATCGCCTCGCCGACGGGTTTGTCCCACGCCTGCGGGCCGTACTCGACAAAGAACCGGCGCGCGTCGCCGTCGGAAAACACGCCGACCAGTTTCTCGCCTTCATCGACAACACAGGCGACGCCTGCGCCCGCTTTCGTTACGGTAAGCAGCGCGGCATGAACCGGGGCGGTCGAAGGCACGACCGCAAGCTGATCGCCGGTTCGCATCAAGTGCGATACGCGGAGCAGTAGACGCCGCCCCAGCGACCCGGCGGGGTGCAGGCGTGCGTAATCGCGCGGCCCGAAACCCCGCGCTTCCATTACGGCGACCGCTAAGGCGTCGCCGACCGCGATCATCGCCGTCGTGGAAGTTGTCGGCGCGAGGTTCATCGGGCACGCTTCTACGCCAATCGCCACATCGAGAACTACGTCGGCAACCCGGCCCAGCGAGGAAAGGGGAGCGCCCGTAATCGCTACCAAATGCGCGGCCTTATCGGACAGGGCGGGCAGAATGGCTAAGAGTTCGTCGGTTTCGCCGGAGTAGGAAAGGGCAAGCACGACATCATTTTTCATGACCATGCCCAAATTGCCGTGCAGAGCTTCGCCCGGATGCAAAAACTGCGACGGCGTACCCGTTGACGCAAGCGTTCCAGCGATTTTGCGGCCCACATCGCCGGATTTCCCCATGCCAGTCACGACGACGCGATTTTGGCAGCCCAGCAACAGTTCGGTCGCGCGGTCGATGGCCTCGCCCTGCCGGTCGGCGAGCGATTGGAGCGCGTTTGCTTCTTCCGTGAGAACGCGCCGTGCGTGGTCGCGGGCGCGCAAAGGGACGTTCATTTCAGAATCGTTCATGGTTAAACGTTACCATAAAGCGGGCAAACGGTTCCCGCCTGTGGGGTTAGGCGAAGGCGAGCCACAGCAAACCGCCCGCGATACACGACGCCGCCCAAACGGTCACGCACACGTCGCGGCGCAGCTTTCTTCGGGCCAGTTGCCATAACGAAAACAACGCGGCGCAGGAAACCACGGAAAAAGCAATCGCGCCCGCCGTTCGCGTTGCGGGAATCAAGGCGGAAAGAAGTTTTTCCTCGCCCAGCGTCAGGCCCGGCATAAACGACACGCGCTGCCCGGGAATATAGTTGGAGTTTTCCGCCCCAAGCGAATGCGCGATGCGCGCCATAAGGCCAACGCCTGCGGGAATACCGTTGAGAATGGCGGCAAGCAGAGCGAACAAAACCGACGCCGTGGAAATCGTTCGCAACCGCAGTTCGGTTTCCGTGTACGGCGACAAGAAAAACAACCGTCGCCGCTCCATTTCGCGCCGCACCGCTTCGGCCCCGGTGACGCAGCCGATCTCGGAACCCGAGTCTGGC
>CAXTBP010000214.1:0-8857 GCA_964241985.1 uncultured Armatimonadaceae bacterium
GAAAGTACGAAAACCGCTCACCGATTTTCTACCCGGATTAAGTTAGACACTCCCATCGTTGAAAGGCTGTTTTCGCGGCTTGCGCGTTCTGGTATAATAGGGCCGGTGCGTTCGCCAAAGCCGACGCCGCGCGCCATTTAGTGCGTTTTTGACGCGCCATCACACCCAAAAACAAACCATCAAAACCACGCAAGGAAAAACGATTATGGCTAAGGGTTCTGCTGCTATTGCGGACGCTCCGCTAAAAGCATCTTCCGCACCCGCCCCGAACTTGGACAAGCCCAGCTTGGATAAAGACAAATATCTGCGCTTTTACGAACAAATGGTGCATATCCGCGAGTTTGAGGAATTGTGCGACAAGGCGACCCGGCAGGGAACCCACGGCATCGGCGGCTACGTCCACCTGTATTCCGGCGAAGAGGCGATTGCCGTCGGCATCATCGGCGCGCTCGACCGCTCACAGGGCGACTGCTTCATCGGGCACTACCGCGACCACGCCTACGCGCTCGCGTCCGGCAGCGAACCCGGCCCGGTAATGGCGGAAATTTGCGGCAAGGCGACCGGCTGCTCCAAAGGCAAGGGCGGCTCAATGCACATCTGCGACGCCGAACGCGGCTTTTTTGGCGGCTACGGCATCGTTGGCGGAAACGTCCCGATTGCGCTTGGTTTGGCGTATGCGCTGAAATATCAAGGCAAAAAAGGCGTGTGCGTCTGCTTCTTCGGCGATGGATCCATGAATCAGGGGGCGTTCCACGAAACCCTCAATATGTGCCAGTTGTACAAAGTCCCCGTTTTGTTCGTTTTGGAAAACAACGGCTACGCGATGGGAACGTCGGTGGAACGCTCGCACGCGAACCCCGATTTAGTTGACCGCGTGTCGTCGTTCGCCATGAAGCGCGAAAGCATCGACGGGCAGGAAATCGTCAACCTGCATACGCGCGTATCGGAAATCATTGCCGAAATGCGCGAAACGCAGGAGCCGTTCTTTTTGGAGTGCAAAACGTACCGCTACCACGGACACGGAGCCGCCGACAACGAACCGACGCAATCGACGTACCGCACCAAAGACGAAGTGCAGCAGTGGCGCTCCTCGCGCGACCCGATTCACTTGCTGGAAGGCCGACTGACCGAGGCCGGAATTTTGACCGACGCCGAACGGGGCCGCTACCACGACGAAGCCGTGCAGGCCGCGATTGACTCGCTCAAGTTCGCCGACGAATCGCCCGACCCCGCGCCCGAAGCCCTTTTGGAAGACGTGTACGCTTAGGTAACCCCCACAAAAATTATGGCAAATCTACGATATGTTGACGCATTAACACTCGCGCTTCGGGAAGAACTCGACCGCGACCCGACCGTATTTATCGCGGGCGAAGAAGTCGGGCAGTACAACGGTACGCTTGAAGTTACCAAAGGCTTCCTTAAAGAATACGGCAAAGAGCGCATTATTGATACGCCGATTTCCGAAGTCGGGATTATGGGCTTGGGTATTGGCGCGGCGATGGCGGGCTTGCGGCCCGTGTGCGAAATGATGCGGATGGACTTTGCGCTTCCCGCCTACGATCAAATCGCCCAGCACGCCGCCAAAATTCGGTATATGTTCGGTGGTCAGTTCAAGTGCCCGCTGGTTGTGCGAGGCCCGTCGGGCGTGGGTCGGCAGTTGTCGGCACAGCACTCACAGTCGCTGGAAGTCTTGTTCGCGCACTGCCCCGGCCTGAAAGTTGCCGTTCCTGCAACCCCCGCCGACGCCAAAGGCCTGCTGAAAACCGCGATCCGCGACGATAACCCCGTGGTCGTTTTGGAAGCCCTGCGGATGTACCACACCAAAGCGAACGCATTGGAAGAAATCCTGCCCGGTTTGAGTGAAGTGCCGGACGATCCCGATTTCACCGTTCCATTCGGGCAGGCAAACGTTCTGCGCGAAGGTAAAGACGTGACCCTGATTGGCTACTCGACCATGACAATCGCCAACCTGCGAGCCGCGAACCTGTTGGAAAAAGAAGGCATTTCCGCCGAGGTCGTTGACCTTCGCACGCTGCTTCCGCTCGATATGGCGACCCCGATTGCGTCGATCAAGAAAACGCACCGAGCCGTTGTTGTGCAGGAACAATGGGGCTTGTATGGCTGCGCGGCGGAAATTTCGGCCCAAATCGCCGAGCGCGCGTTCTACGATTTGGACGCGCCCGTCCAGCGCGTGACCGGCGCGTTTGTGCCGATGCCGTATTCCAAAGCCTTGGAATCGCTCGCGTTCCCCAACGAAAACGACATTGTGGTTGCCGCCAAGCGGACGCTGTTCGGCAAGTAAGAAAACAAAGCAAACGAAAATCTATGGCTGATGTGATTATGCCCAAAATGGGCGACGCGATGGAAGAGGGCGTTATCGTCCAGTGGCTGAAAAAGGTCGGCGATGCCGTCAGCCCCGAAGACCCGATTGTGGAAATCGAAACCGACAAATCGAACGTGGAAATAACCGCCGATTCGCAGGGCTTTATCCAAAGTTTTGCGTATCAAGCGGGCGACACGGTTCCGGTCGGGAAAACGATTGCGATTATCGGCGCGGAAGCGGGTGCGAAGGCGACGGAAGCGCCCGCCGCACCCGTTGCGCCGGAATCCGAAAAATCCGCGCTCGCGGAATCCAGCAAAGCGTCGCCGGTTCCCGCCGCGCCGTCCGAAGCGACCGCAAAAACCAACGGTTCCGGCTCCGCACCGACGCCCGCCGCTTCCGGCCCAATGAAGCCCGCCGCCGCGCCGGTTGCCGCCGTAAAAACCACGGCGTCTGCCGTCAGTGCAAGCACTGCGCAGAAATCGCCGCTTCCGAAATTCGATTCGTTTGTTGGCGGCTTGCCCGTCGGCTTGGGCGGCTCGGCGTCGGTTTTGGGCGATCCGGTTGCCATTGACGGCGAATCGTCCGGCGCGGTCAGCAATGAGCGGGTAAAAGCGACCCCGGTTGCCCGCGCGATGGCGCAGGCGAACAATCTGGATTTGGCAGCCCTTCAAGGCTCCGGCCCGGACGGCGCGATTGGCAAAGCCGACGTTGAAGCGGCTCTTGCCAGTGGAACGGCTGCGCCCGCGCCGCAAGCGCAAACCGCGCCCGCCGCAACGCCCGCGCCGACAACCAGCGCGGCCCCTGCTGCAAACGAAGGCGACGAGGTGCAGGAATACAACGCCATGCGCCGCACGATTGCCAAGCGCTTGGCGGAATCCAAAAGCACCATCCCGCATTTCTACGTCACGTCGGAAATCGACATGGAAAATATGTTCGCTTTGCGCGAGCAGGTCAACGCGGGCGCAGGCGACGGGCAAGCCAAAGCGACCGTCACGGACTTTTTGGTCAAAGCCGTCGCCGTTGCCCTCGGCGAAAACCCGGTTGTCAACTCGTTCTTCGCGGACAACAAGCGCACCATTAAGAAAGCCGTCAATATCGGCATCGCTGTGAGTATTGACGACGGTTTGATCGTGCCCGTCATTCGCAGCTGCGAATCGAAAAGCCTGCGCGCGATTGCCCGCGATACGCGCCCGCTCATTGAAAAAGCGCGTACCGGAAAACTGACGCCCGCCGACTACACGGGCGGAACGTTCACGATTTCCAATCTTGGGCAGTATGACGTGGAAAACTTCGCCGCGATTATCAATCCGGGCGAGGGCGCGATTTTAGCGGTATCGTCCATTCGGCTGGTTCCCGCCGTGGTTGATGGGCAAATCGTGCCGCGTCGGCGGATGAAAGTGACGCTGTGCGCTGACCACCGCGTGATGGACGGCGTCGCCGGGGCGTTGTTTTTGCAGTCGTTGAAGCGGGGCATCGAAAACCCGCTGCAAATGCTGGCATAGGCGCACTATGCACAAGGCACTGCACAACCTGCCCGTGTTCGACCGGGCAGGTTTTACCGAAACCGCGAAATCGTGGCAGGCCGCGCTGAAAGGCGCGGGGCCGGGCGGCAATCGTATGGTTGTGGAATGGAGTACGAGCCGTGGCCCGTCGTGCTTCGTGTTTCCCGCCGCCAAGCGTGGAACCGGCGTGAACCTGACGGCGAGCGTTCCGCACACGCAAAGCGACGAACGCTGGGCGGACTTTTTGGAGCACGAGTTCATTCCCCCCTTGGTTCAAGCATTAAAAGACGAAGGCTTCGCGTCGGTTCAGGTCAACTGCGTGGACTTGCGCCCTGTGCAAACGATGCGCGCCCGTCGCCGCGCCCTCGAAGCCATCGCGCAAGCCAAAACCGGCGACACGTCGCACACGCCCGAACTCGCCACGGACTGACAAAAGATCCAATGAGGCTTTGCAAACCCCGCCGCGAATAGCGCGGCGGGGTTTTGTTTTTCCATTCAACGCTCTGTGAAGAAAAGCAATGTACGAAAACGATGTCTTCTACCAACCGCAACACAGCGAGATTTTGCCAAACGGTTTTCTTCGCGTCCCCGTCATTGAGATAGGCGAAGATGGAACGGAAACCGAAAGTCAACGCACCATCGGGCCAGAATTTCCCATGTTCGCGCTCTGGTCATGCCTTTTACGCGAAGGCAGGCAAGACATCGATCTATTCAACGATAGTGGATTTGAGAACGGGGTGCTGTCTTTTACGGTCGGCTTGTACACGTATATTGATTTAGATTTTACGCCGCGTGATTGGGACGCACTGTTTCTTAAGACGCTCGGCTGTCCGGCTTTCGATCCGTGCCGGGAGGAAGAAACGAGTAACGAATGTCACGAGCGCAACCGAAGGATGTTCCAATCGGCAATTTCCGAGTATCCGCTTTTGGGGCGCATTTTTGATTTTTACGAGGACGCCAAATACACCAAAGAGGAAATCGCGGTTCTACGTGCCGAGTGCGAGCGGGCAAAAACAAAAGTCACGGAGCGCTATGGCCTTCATGCGGTGCGTAAGTTGCTCTACGCTTGTGACAAAGCTCTGGGCGTAAAAGGGGGCTTGCGGCTCGTGTGCGACTAAGCGAGCTGCATTTTGAACGCGGTTAAAGAATAGCGTTGTTTGCTTAGAATTGCTGATCGCTTAAACCGTAACGCGCACTTGGCTGGGGGTGGGCGTTTGTTTGAGCAGATTGAGCAGGGCTTGGCTGAGTTCGATGAATTGCTTATCGTAAATGAGTTCGGGCGCGCGGGGACGGGCAAAGGGCAGGCGCACGTCGTGGAGAATTCGGGCCGGTCGGGGCGAGAAGACAATCACGCGGTCGGCGAGCAAAAGGGCTTCGGTAATGTCGTGCGTGATGAACAAGATTAGATTTTTTTCTTCGGCCCACAGTTTAAGGAGCATTTGCTGCATATCGCTGCGGGTTTGGGCGTCGAGTGCGCCGAAGGGTTCGTCCATGAGGACAATCGGGGGCTTGATGGCGAGCGTGCGGGCGATGGCGACGCGCTGCTGCATTCCTCCCGATAGCTGCTTGGGATAGGCGTGCAAACGGTCGCCCAAGCCGACCTTTTGTAGATAGTCGGCGGCGATTTCTTTTTTCTCCGCGCCGGATTTACCGTTGACGGCGAGGCCGAATTCGACGTTTCCCAATGCGGTCAGCCACGGGAAGCACGTGTAGTTTTGCGGAACCGTGACCGATTCGGGCGCGGGGCCGTCCACGGGTTTGCCGAAAATGCGCACTTCGCCTTCGTCGGGGGCAAGCAGGCCGGAAATGACGTTGAGGGCGGTCGATTTTCCGCAGCCGGACGGGCCGAGGACGGCGATAAATTCGCCCTGCCCGGTCGGCTCGATAGCAAGGCTTACGTCGTCCACGACATGAAGGCCGCGCCCTTTGAGGCCGGGCTGCGGAAACCATTTGCTGACCCGGATGAGTTCCACAACGGGCGTTTTGTCGGTTAGCGACGGACTGACCGTTTGCGGGGCGTCTACCAATTCAAGAACCTTTTTCGGACGGTTTGTAAAATCCAGTCGGTCAGCGAGGCGATTAAGGCGATAATGATGAGTATTCCAAACACTTTGCCCGAATCGTTGGCGCGCGAGGCGAGTTGAAGTAAAAAGCCGACCCCCAACTGCTCTTCGTTGCTGTTGATAAATTCGGCGAGCACGATGTATGTCCACATAATACCGTTGCAAACCGCGATGGCTTCCCACATCTGCGGCAGGGCGGCAGGCAAAAGCACGCGCCAAATAAGCTGCCATTTGTTCGCGCCTATGTCGGTGGCAACGCGCAGATACTCGTCACTGACACCCGCGACGGCGTTTTTGACCAAGATAATCATGTAGAAAATCGCGCCCAAAAACAGAAAGACGATTTTCGCTTTTTCCTCGATGGAGAACCAGAGGACAATCAGACCGACGATGCCGGTTGTTGGAATGGCTTTGCCGCTATTGATAACTTTGCGTAAAAAGGCGTCGATCGGAGCAACCGCACCCATCAAAACGCCAATCGGTACGCCGACGGCAATCACGAGCAGGAGCGATTTCAGAACGCGGCCCGTGCTGCGTAAGATGGCAGGAAACAGCCAGTGCCGCTCGTGAAATTCGCCCAAGCCGTCCCAAATGTCGCGCGGCTTGGGCAAAAACAGCGGTTTGACGTAGCCGCCGTAGGTCAAAAAGCACCATACGCCGATGAGAACGGCAAGGCCCGCGAGGCCGACAAGGGCATCGGAAAGCGGCGACAGTTTGCCGCGCACGGTAAATAGGGCGCTCCTTTGGCGCGGAACAACAGCCGGAGGACGGTTTTTCGTGTCAGGCGCGGGCGGAACGGCGGCAGTCGTCATTTGGGGCTTTGCGCTTACTTGGCGACAACCAGAATGTCGGTGCGGCGGTTACGCGCCCGTCCGGCGTCCGTACTGTTGTTGGCGACGGGTTTAGCGGGGCCGTTACCTTTGGCGATAAAGCGGCCCGGCGAAAAGCCGTAGCGCTTCACCAGATAATTGGCGACCGATTGCGCTCGCTTCGTACTCAAAGCGACATTATCGGATGCGCTTCCCACATTGTCCGTGTTGCCTTCAATCCGCAGATAAGCGTTCGAGTAGGTTTGGGCCGTGAGCGCGACTTGATCCAAAACTTGCCGCCCGTTGGCGTCCAGTTGCGAACTGCCGGTCGGGAAAAAGATGTTGACGGGCTTGGTGAAAACGGGCTTCGCCGTCACGGCTTTTTCCGGCGCTTTGGGCGGGAACTTGAACTCTTCTTTGGGCGCGGGAACACGCACCTCGGCGGGCACGGCTTTGTACAAGCCACGCAAAAAGCTATCGTCTTTGGCAACGGCGGGCGTGACGGCTTGCGAAATATAGCCGCGTCGCACCCACGACGCGCTGGCCTGCTTAAAAATTCGGTCGAACAAGGGTTCGTCACCGCCCAAGCCGAACATTTTGGCGTTGTCGTTCAAATCCGCCCAGCGCACGGTGGATAATCCGTCGCGCGTGGTTTTGTCGCCCAGTTCTTTGTACAGCGGTTCGTTGTCCATCAGCAGATTGACGACTTTATCCGGGTTCCGATTGGCCTCCGCCGTTCCGTCGAACCATCCGGCGATAAAGGCTTTGATAACGTCGGGGTGCTGCTTGATAAAGTCTTCGCGGGCGACCATGAGGTCGGCGATAAGGTTCGCCGCCGTTTTCGTGGACACGACGACGTGCGAGTTCGGGCGCTTGGCGAGGGCTTCGGAAACGTCCGGCTCCCAGACCACGGCGGCGTCCACTTTTCCGGCGACAAAATCGGTGCGGGCGTCCGGCGAGGCGTTTTTGCCAACGAGCGACTTAACGATTTTTTCCTGTTCGCTTTCGTCCAAGCTGGAGTTTTGCAAACTGTATTCCAAAAGCCAGTGCGACGGCGTAAAGAGGGCAAGCGAGACTTTTTTGCCCTTCAAGTCCTCGATGCGCTGAATGCGGTTGTCGGCGACAAGGGCGTCGCCGCCGCGCGACCAGTCCACCTGCATAATGGCTTTGGCTTTGACGCCGGATTTCAAGAAGCCGGGAAGCTCGTTGCCCCAAAAGTCCACCGTTGACCACACAATATCCACGCCGTCTTTGCCGCCTCGGGCGAACGCTTTGGCGCGGGCGTCCACGTCCTCCATGAGCAGAAACTCGACGAGGAGCTTGTGGTTGTTCCAATAAATGCACTGCTTGTTGGGCTTGAAGCCGTTGTTAGCGGTAATTCCGCCCGCATAACCGGGCCACGTCACGACGCCGACACGCAGTGGACGACCTAAAATCCCCTGATCGCTGCTATCCGACGGGGAACTATCGCTGCCGCTCGATGACGTGCTGCCGCTGTCGCTGTTATTGTCACTTCCGCGCTGGGAGGTTTGGTTCGTGCCCGTTTTGTTTTTGCCGCTTTGCCAAAACCGGTAGCCGCCAATCGCGGCCCCGATGACCAGCAAAAACAGTATAATTTTTCCCGCAACCGTTAAACGCATGGGTTGGTTTCCTTGTGTTATTATGCCGCCGACGGTGCGCCCAAGTGCGCCATAAAGCGGGCCTGCACGTCCGCAAAATCGCGGATACCGTTCAAAATCTGTTCTTTTGCCTGCGCAGCATCGCCCCCCGTATAGTAGCGCAGGGCGCGGTTCGCACCGGCGACGGCGTAAGCGAAATGGTCGGCCTCGACGCTCGTGTGAATGTGAATCCAGAAATACGCGGCGTGCTGCTCGCCGTTGATGGGTACGCGCGTTGTTTCCAAATGCGCGACGAGTTCGGGGTTGCGCGTTCGTAAGCAGTTGTCGAGCAAGTGAAACTCTTCGTCGGCGAGAATTTCCGAGCCGATGTGAAAGCCGATGGCGCGGAAAAGACCCAGCGTGTCCAACATTTGTCGGACGCCGTAGCCGTTTTGCGCCGCTTTTACCGCGTCAAGGGTTTCCGGGGCGGGCGTGTAAAGCGTGTTTAGGTAGGCTTTGTCGCGGCCAAAGAACTGACCGGCGGCAAGGAGAGTTGCGGTCG
>CAXTBP010000215.1:0-8722 GCA_964241985.1 uncultured Armatimonadaceae bacterium
CGGCTTCCTTGCCTTCGCGCCCGACACAGCCGGGAAAAAAGCGTCCGACCGCACTTTTCGGTTTATGATTTTCCTATCGAGCGGCGGCGATGCGGCGAAAGCCGGAGTAGTGAACGTGGGCAGCATAACGTTCCCCGCGCCGCCCGCCAAAGCCAATTAAAAACTAAGGGGCGGGCTTGATTTCGGCGATGCCGGGTTTGGCGTCGGCGACGAATAGGGCGATTTCATTGTTGCTTGCACCGGTGACGAGCCACACGTGGCCTTGAAAGGTGTGCAGGTCGCGGGTTTGGCCGGGCGCGATGTCGCCATACGCAGCGGGCTTGGCGTCCATGCTCGCCAACCAAAACAGGTGAATTGTTTCTTTGGTCTGGTTACGGAACGTGATGCTCGTGTCGGGGCCACCGTCGCCGCTCGCAAGGTAGGTGTCGGTCGTGGGGTGCGGGGGCAAAAGCACGGGCTTGACGGCTTCCGCTTTGGGGCGCGGGGCGTTGCGGTCGGGCGGAATGACGCCGAGTAAGTGCTGCACGAAATAATCGCGCCGCCGTCGCTCGCCGTAGGCCCCGCCGCTCGTATGATTGAGGCCGGGCAGAACGAGAAGGTCGAAATCTTTGTCGGCTTTCATCAGGGCGTCAGCGACTTGCAGGGTGGATTCGGGCGGCACGTTGCTGTCCAGCTCGCCGACCATGAGAAGGAGTTTGCCCCGCAGATTGGCGGCGTGAACGACGTTCGAGGAATCGTCGTACCACGGCCCGACCGGGTAGCCCATCCACTGCTCGTTCCACCACTGCTTGTCCACGCGGTTGTCGTGGCAGCCGCACGACGATACGCCGACCTTGTAAAACTCGGGGTGAAATAATAGGGCGCTGCCGACATTTTGCCCGCCCGCTGACGTGCCGTAGATACCAACGCGGCTCGTGTCCACGGTTTTGTATTTTTGCGCAAGGGCTTTTATCCATGCGATGCGATCCGGCAAACCCGCGTCTTTTAAGTTGCGCCAGCAGACGTCGTGAAAGGCTTTGGAGCGGTTGCGCGTGCCCATGCCGTCGCACTGCACGACGATAAAGCCGAGTTCGGCCAAGGCCTGCATACCGTCGCGGACGCCGAACGTTTTGCGCGTAAACGAATCCTGCGGCCCGGCGTAAATGTTCTCGATTACGGGATAGCGTTTGGCCGGGTCGAACTGACTGGGCCGAAAAACAAGGCCCCAAATATCGGTTTGTTTATCGCGCCCTTTGGCATGGAACACTTCGGGCGCGTGCCAGCCCGCTTTTTGCAGCGCGGAAACGTCGGCTTTTTCGAGTGGGCACACTTCGGTTCCCGTGTCCGCGCGGCGCAAAACGTGAACGGGTGGCAAATCGGGGCGCGAAACGGTGTCAATCACAAACCGGCGCGACGGCGAAAACTGGACGCTGTGGCTGCCGTCGTCCTGCGTGATTTCGGTCAGGTTCGCGCCGTCGAACCCGACGCAATACAAGTGCAGATTATACGGGTCTTCGCCAATGTTTTTGCCGCTCGCCCAAAACCAAATTTGTTTTTCCGCTTCGTCCACGCGCTCCACGTCGCGCACGACCCACGGCCCCTTTGTAATTTGCACGCCGTTGATCTCGCGGGTTTCGCGGTGGCTCTCGGTATCGTAGCGGTACAAATGCCGCCAACCGTCCTGCTCGGAAGCGTATAAAACGCTCGCGCCGTCGTTTGTGGTGTGCGTCCAAACGTTGCTCGTGTTGATGAACGATTTGGTCGGATCGGCAATTTTCTCGTCCACGATGGCGCGCGTTTTGCCGGTTGCCGCATCGCACTCCATAACACGGAAGCGTTGGTGGCCCCGGTCGGGCAGGGAGAAAAAGAAGCGGGGCGGCGTTCCTGCGCTCTCGCCAACCCATATCGGAGCGAGCGGCCCGCCAGAAGAAATCGTGCCGTTTTCGACCTGTTTCGCCGATTTCTCGCCGGGAACGAACGCCCACATTTCCCACGTCGGAAATGGGTCGCCGGGCTGTGCGTACTCATGTTGGTGCAAAACGCCCCGCGTCCCGTAGTTCGCGCCCGTCGCCCGCGCCGCGCCCGTATTTTTAGGCGACGATTCCACCATATAAACCGGCAAAATAGGCACGTCGGTTTTGCGATACGCGACCGCAAGCGCGCCGTTTGGCGCACTGCGCAGTTCCCCGAACGGCTTCTCTGATGTGCCCGTTGTCGTCAACGCGACCGCTTCGGCGTTTGCGCTACCTTCGCTGTTTGGGCGCGGGCGCATCCAAACGTTGTTGTCTTTGAGGAAAAGTTCGTAGGGCGCGTCGGCGCGTTGCACGGACGATTGACCGCTACGCCGTCCGCGCGGCGCGGGGCCGGGCGGGGGAATAGTGTCGGCCCGCAAGGGAACGTCCGATTTGACGCACTCGTAGGTTGTCAAATCGCACACGTAGGTTTGGCCGCGTAGCGCGATGCGCACGGTTTTCAAATCGTCGGAAAAGGCGATATTGGCGAACGCCAGCCGCTCGGCGTCAAGGGGAACGCCCGCCGTTTTCCCTAAAGCCTGCGCCAAACGAGCGTGATCGAAGGCCGGGGCTTTCACGCCGGTTTCCGTGTTGACTAAAAGAAACGTGCGGGTTTCGTTTTGCCCGTCGCGGCGATACCAAAAATGGGCGTCGTTCGCGCCGAACCAATGCGGCACGATGCGGGCGTTGAGAACGGGCGCGGGGGTTTGCTCGTCGTAGGCGCGCGCCCGCTCATACGCTAAGGCCATTTGCGCCGTCGTCGATTTATAGGGCGGAAGCGGCACGGCAGTCAGCGGTGCGGCAGAGGGCGGGGCGGCGTCGGCTTCCGGTTCGGAATCGGCAAGCGTGCCGTTCAGTACGCCGGAAACGGTCGCGGTCGTGGTCGCGCGGGATAAAAAATTGCGGCGGGAAAGGGGTTTGGGCATCGTGTAGCGTTTGTTTCGCGCCGTGATGCCCGCTTTCCTTTTAGGGCCACGCAAAGCCACGGCGGTTCAGTTATCCCAGAGGCCCCCCTGCCCCCCAATAATGGGGGCTTCCGAGGGGCCTCGCCGAACAAGGCGAAGGCGCAGACAACGGTGCAGCCCTGTCAGACCCCCCCCCTTATTGGGGGGCAGGGGGGCTGCAAAAACAAAGCCCCGCCCCTCTCGTAATCAAGAAAGGCGGGGCCGAGGGGCTGGGGCCAAACGGTACGGCTTAGAAGCGGGTTCCGATGGCGAACAAGAGGCCGCCGACGAATTTGTCGTCGTATTTGGAAATGTAGTGGTACTTGGCTTCGGCGAAGAAGCGCGGGGTCACGTCAATACCGATAACACCGTATCCACCGAACAGGTTTTTGTTGTCGCCGCTCGTGCCAAAGCCTTGAATACGGGTCGGGTAAATGCCGAGGCCGAGGCCGTAGTAATAATCCTTGCCCGAAGCGTTGCCCGGATCGCGGAAAATCTGCCCAATGGTCAGCGGCATCATGCGGAAATTGTCGTGCTCGACATAGCCGATGCTGAAAATGGAAACGGACTTCAACTGCGGCAGTTTCTGAATAACGGCGTCGCCTTCCAGATACAGGTTGAGCGTGGTTCCCGCCTGTCGGACGTTGACGTTATCGGGGATATATACACCGATTTTCGCCGCGAAGTCTTTGCGCGCGGTTTCGGGAACCGCCTGCGCATGGGCCGCGTTCGGTGCGCCGATAAACGCGCACAGCGCCCCCACTGCGGCAAGTCCCGCAATGGTTGTGGTTTTCACGATACGGGCCGCCCGGTTCGTCGTCCCGCGATACATTCCTGTCAACGCTTCATGCCTCCTGAGAAAAGCGCGCATATCGATTGTTTTTCCGATGTGCGCAACTGCTGCTTGAGTAGTGTGGAATAGGTTTCGCCGTGGACGGGGTCATATCATTCTTTGCAAAAAGTTTTTTTCGTTTTTGCCCGACGCATCCGATGCCCTACTGAGGCCCATTATAAGGTAGGCGGCGCAAAAGCGTCAAGCGGACGCGGTTTTCACAGCGATTTTTGAAAAATAAGGTCGTTTTGTATATCGTTGCCCAAACGAAAGACGTGGTTTCCGACTTCTTCAAATCCCCATCGATGGTAAAACGCGATAGCCCGTGGATTATGCTCCCACACGCCCAGCCACAAGGTTTGGTAACCGTTCTGCGTCGCGGTTTCGATGCAGTGGCGCATCAAAGAGGCCCCCAAACCGTGCCCAATGGAATCAGGAAGCACGTACAATCGCACGAGTTCAATGGGCTTTTCTCCGGTGACGCAGGCATCGGGTTCTCCCTCAAGCAGTTTCGCATACCCGACCGCCTTTCCCGATAGTTCGGCGATGAAAAAGGTCGCCTGTGGGTCGGACAGTTCGTCGGTGAGTTTTTCAAACGAAAAACTGTCACGCAGATAGGCCTCCATATCGTCGGGTGTATTGTGTTCGGCGAACGTCGCCTTGAAGGTCGTCGTGCTTAATTCGCGCAAAAGGGCCGCATCATCGCGGCTTGCCTGCCGAATAATTGGCACATTGCTTGGTTCCATAGTTTATTTTGCGCGCTGTGACCTTGCCGCGCAAGGCTTCCCATTGGTACAATTTGAAACACGCTTATGCTTTCTTTATCCCCCGAACCCGCTCCCGATGCTTCCAATGCCGACCTCGTTCCGTTTTTGCTGGAAATCGGCGTGGAGGAACTGCCCTCCGGGGCGGTCGCGCCCGCCGTGGAGCAACTCAAAACCACGCTCTTGGCCCGATTGGACGAGGCGCGGCTTGCGCCCGCCGACGCTTCCGCCGTGCAAACGTATGCGACCCCGCGCCGATTGAGCGTGTTTATTCCCGGCTTGCCCGCCAAACAAGCCGACGCAACAACCGAAGTGCGCGGGCCGAGCGCCAAAGCCGCCTTCGGGCCGGACAATCTGCCGACCAAAGCCGCGCAGGGGTTCGCCGCGAAAAACGGGGTTGCCGTAGAAAGTTTGCAAGTCGTCGGCGACTACGTGACGGCACAAAAGTACGAAGCGGGACAGCCGACAAGCGACGTGCTGGCGCAACTGCTCCCCGACGTTTTGAAAACGCTCACGTTCCCGAAGTTCATGCGCTGGGGAACCGGCACGTACCGTTTCGGTCGGCCTTTGCGCCGGTTTGTCGCGCTTTTGGGCAGTGATGTCGTGCCGTTTGAGGTTGAGGGCGTGTCGTCGGGGCGCGAAACCGTGGGCCATCGCTTTCTAAGCAGCGGCCCGGTCGTCATTGATGCGCCCGCCAATTACGCAAACGCGCTTAAAGCCGTGTTTGTGGAAGTAAACCCCGACGCGCGGCGGGCTAAAGTAATCGGTGACGCGCAAACGCTCGCGCAATCGGTGGGCGGAACGGCGGTTTTGCCGGACGCGCTGGTTGACGAAAACGTGTATTTGACCGAATGGGTGACTGGCGTTTTGGGGCAGTTCGGAAGCGAGTATTTGAGTTTGCCGCGTCCCGTACTGCAAACCGCCATGCAAAAGCACCAGCGATTTTTCCCGGTCGAGGGCGCGAATGGGGATTTGCTGCCGTACTTCGTCGCCGTTCGGAGCGGGGGCGACGCGCATCTGGACACCGTTCGGGCCGGATACGAGGCCGTGTTGGGGTCGCGCTTCAACGACGCCCGCTTCTTTTTCGAGCACGACAAAGCGTCGCGGCTGTCCGACAAAACCGCCAAAACCGAGCGCATCGTGTTTCAAGAAAAACTGGGCACGCTGTCGGACAAAACCAAGCGCATCGCTTCCATTCTGGACGAAACGCATTTGTTCCAATGGACGCACGACGGGCAGAGCGCCCGCCGTGCCGTCGAACTTTCCAAAACCGACTTGGCAACGGAAATCGTTGCCGAACTCCCCGCCTTGCAGGGCGTGATGGGCCGTGAGTTCGCGCGTATGGATAGCGAACCGGAAGCCGTTGCCGAAGCGTTGTACGAGCAGTATCTCCCCCGCGCGTCCGGCGACGTTTTGCCGCAGGGAAAAATTGGCACGGTCTTGTCGCTCGCCGACCGCGTGGATACGCTCGTTGGTTACATGACGTTTGTCGGGGCGGAGCCAAAAGGCTCGTCCGATCCGTTCGGTTTGAAGCGGGCCGCGTCGGCGATTGTCGATATTTTGGCCCGCGACCGCTCGCTCCCCGGCGTGTCGATTCTGCTCCAAAGCGCGACCCGCGCCTATGAAGCGCAGGGCTTGACGCCCTCGCCCAAAGCCGGAAATATCTCGGCCTTGATTGCAACGCGCCTGCAAAGCGTTTTGGAAGAGCGTGGCATCCGCTACGATTTAATCGACGCCTTGCTCGCCGCGCCGTGGGATAACATCGCGTCGGTCGTCAAGCGAGCCGACGTTTTGGCGGCGATGATTGGCGGGGCCGAGGAACTGTTTGTCGCCCGGGCGGCAACTCGCGTGCGGAACATTTTGAAAAGCGTCAAGGAAACGCTGCCCGACGCGCCCGACAAAGCGCATTTGACAACCAAAGAAGAGCACGTTCTTTCCGACTTTTTGGATTCCCTCGCGCCGGACGTGGAACGCGACCTTGCGAACGGTGAATATACGGACGCCATCGACACGCTCGCCGCGCTCGCCAAGCCGATTGGCGATTTGTTCGACAACGTCATGATTATGGCCGACGACGCCAGCGTTCGCACGGCCCGCTTGGCGCTCCTCGCCCGCGCCGACCGCCTGTTTTTGCGCCTCGCCGACTTTTCGCAGTTGATTTTGGAATAAATGACAAGCGACCGGGGCGTTTTTATCACGTTCGAGGGGCCGGAAGGCGCGGGTAAAACCACGCAGATCGGCCTTTTGGCGACCAGCCTGCAAAACGCGGGCTACAATGTCACGCGCACCCGCGAGCCGGGCGGCGACGTGGTGGGCGAGCGTGTCCGCGAACTGCTGCTCCACGCCCAAATCGTGCCCGAAGCCGAACTCTTATTGTTCGCCGCCGCGCGGGCGCAAAACGTGCAAACCGTCGTGCGGCCTGCCTTGTTGCGCGGCGACGTGGTCTTGTGCGACCGCTTCACGGATTCCACGCTCGCGTATCAGGGCGCGGGGCGCGGCTTGCCCGCAGAAGTCATCGCGCAGGTCAATCCGTTCGCCACGGGCGGCTTATTCCCCGACGTAACGCTCCTTTTGGACTTGCCGCCCGCCGACGGTTTGGCCCGCCAAAACCCGGACGCACAAAACCGAATGGACAAGGAAAGCATGGCCTTTCACAAGCGCGTTCGGGCCGCGTTTTTGGAACTGCAACACGCCGAACCCAATCGCATCGTTTTGGTAAATGCCTCCCTTCCCGTGCCCGAGGTCGCCGCGAAAATCTGGCAAACCGTGCAGACGGTTTTGCCCGGCGCAACCGAAGCAAGCCCGACCGAATGAGCGGCACAAGCGCGCCGTCCAGCAAGCGCCCTGCGTCCAAAACCGGCGATGCACGCCGTTTGCCGCTCGCCCCGACGCTTGCCGCGCTGCTTGCCTTGTTTGTCGGCTCCGTCGTTTTGGCGGGCGCACTCGGCGGGTCGCGCTTTCCACTGCCCGTCGTCGCCCGCGCGTTTGCCTACCATATCGCGCCCCGGTTCGTCGCGCCGCCCGCCGCCATGCCCTCGCCGCTCGACCCAACGCAAACCCTCGACGGCCCGTACCTCAGCGATACGCTGTGGCAGCGCGTGCCCCGCATTTTTCTGGCCGCGCTTGTGGGTGCGTCGCTCGCGCTTGCCGGGGCCGCCTTGCAGGGTATTTTGGGCAATCCGCTCGCCGACCCGTACACGGTCGGCGTTAGTTCCGGCGCATCCGTCGGCGCAGGGGTCGCCTTACTCTTGGGCATTGACGCCGCCCTGCACGGCTTGGCCCTGCCCCTATGCGCCTTCGCCGCCGCGCTTCTCACTATGCTTCTCGTGTTCGGCCTGTCGCGCATCGGCGGCAAACTGCAAACCACGGGCTTTTTGCTTGCCGGTATCGTCGTCGGCTCGTTTTTGTGGTCGGTCACGACGCTTTTACTGTCGCTGGCGGGAACGCAGCAGCGCCCGATTTTGAACTGGCTGATGGGAAGATTCGATCAAGCCGACTGGCAAAGCGTCCAAATTTTGGCCCCGTTCGTCCTGCTCGGCTTCGCCCTGTTTTACGCAATTGGCCGGGGCTTGGACGCCTTTTCGTTCGGCGAAGACACGGCCCGCTCGGTCGGCGTATCAGTCGAGCGCTTCAAAGCCGGAACCCTCGCCCTCGCCGCCCTTTTAACCGCCGTTTCGGTTTCGGTATCGGGCATCGTCGGATTTATCGGCTTAGTCGTCCCGCACTTGGCGCGCGGCTTGGTCGGCCCGTCCCACCGCGCCGTGCTGCCAACATCCCTTCTGCTCGGCGCGACCCTCGCCGTCCTCGCCGACTTGCTCGCCCGCACCCTGCGCCCGGGCGAAGAAATCCCGGTCGGCGTCGTCACCGCCCTCATAGGCGCGCCTTTTTTCTGCGTTTTGCTTCGCCGCCAAATGGGCCATTAACCAATTCGTGTTACGGCGCGAGGTTTTCCCATTCATCGGCGGGCAAGCCGAAGCGGGCCAAATGTTTGACGTTACGTGTCGCCACGACAAATTCTCCTTCGGGCAGGTTCAAAGACAACACCTGAGCGGCTAAAATACAATCGCCATCCAATGCGTGTGGGTCGGAGGTTCCCTTCCCGGTGCGCCGCATTTGTCCCCATAACCCACCCGCTTCGGTCAAATGTTCCTGCGTGATTGGAACAAAGCGGGTCGGGTTGACGCAGTAACG
>CAXTBP010000216.1:0-8682 GCA_964241985.1 uncultured Armatimonadaceae bacterium
CCCTTTTACGTGGCGACCCCGTTCGTGTATTTGGGGGGCGGGTTGTTGCTGTTGTTTGCCGCCGGTCGAGTGGAAGTTTTCCGCAAAAAACGCGATTCGGTGCGATTGGAAAAAAGCGCCGATATGGACACGGACGCGCGCGATTTCGCCCAAGCCAAGCAGCAAGGCGCGTAGAAAACTACGGCGCGGCGTCGGCGCGGGGCAGCGCGACACGCTCCATCACGGTTTGCCGCTCCGCGCTTGTCATGCGGCCCCAGCGCACGATTTCATCCAGCGTTCGGTCGCACCCGACGCAAACGTTGTCCGCGTCCAGTTTGCAAATTTTGACGCACGGCGTAGCAATCGGCGCGTCGGCGCAGGGCGCACCGTTCGTTTTATTCGGCATCGGGAGTATTTTCGCTCGCGCTTTCGCTTGCATCTTGGTATGACCACGCCGCCAAACAAACGTTGAAGCGACGACCATACCGATCTTCCCAAAAGCGTGTTGTTTGCGAAACGCCGTAGTTTTGCGGGCGGCATTGTTTTTCCAATTCGGTCAGTTCGTTGGCAAAGGGCGGATTTTCCGCCGCGAAACCCACAAAAAGCAATACGCGCGCCCGCTCCGCGCGGCGGCGCAAAACGAGATACGGGTCGGGGGTTTGGGGAAGCGGCGCGTTTCGTTCATTGGCAAAACGGCACAATTCCCGCACTTTGTCGCCAAGCCCCAAACTCGCCCAGCGCTCTTCGTATTTATTGTGCGGATCCACACGGTACGCGGAGCCGTATTTCCGCACTTTGATTTTCGACGTTCGCACCAGTTCGATTTGCCCGCGCGTTTCATTCGGCCCGGTAAACCAGAAGTGCCCCGCACGAAGGTCACGGTCGTTTGGGCGACCGGTTTCGCAGCCCAGCGTTTCCAAACACGGCTTGAGGCACAAATGCCACTCTTGATAGAGGCGCGGGTGCGGCGTATCTTTGGCTTTATATTCTTCGCAGGCGTACAAACCCAGCGGGGCCGTCGTTTCATCAAAGGCTTGCAGAGCGTCCAGCAAATGCGCGGCATAGTCGATTGGCATATAAAGGGTTGGCCGACTACTCGGATGCGACGGGCAAGGCGGGCAAGCCGTCAATACTGCGGGCGTTCTTTTCTTGGCGGTATTCGGTTAAGCCCGCCTCGCCTTTGGAATGCGCCCATTTGTCCAGTCCGTCGCGGTTCGCCTTGTAATCCATGTATGGCACGGAATAACCGCAGGAAGTGGAAATCCGCGCCACTTGCACTTTCACAATCGCCCGCGCGCCGGGGTTCGGCGGAAACTGCGTGTACAAACGCTCCCATTCCGTATCGGTCGGCAAAATAACGTCGCCGGTTCCATGGAGGCGCACGATATTGGGTTTGCCGACGAACGCGCAAAACATCAAAACGATGCGCCCGTTTTCCTTGAGGTGGGCAATCGTTTCGGCCCCGCTGCCGGTGAAATCCACATAGGCGACTTCGTTCGGCGACAACACGCGGAAACAATCGCCGCCTTTGGGCGAACAGTTGACGTGCCCGTCCGACGCGAGCGGAGCCGTGCCCGTAAAAAAGACCGGCTGTGTGACGAGCCAGCCCGCGAGCTCGTCGTCGATAGTTTCCAGCACTTTGCTCATGGTTTGTTTTTCCGATGGTATTATAGCGTCTTAACCCAAAGCAGTTGGACTTCGCCGGGTAAATCGGGATACGCATTGTGCCGAATGGTTCGCAAAACGCAGCCTTGTTTGGCATAAAAACGGCACGCGGGAACGTTGACGTTTTGGGTTTCGACTTTGAGTTCACGGCAGTTTTTCGACCGCGCCCACGCTTCCGCCGCTTGGAAAACTTCGCGCCCCACGCCGCGCCCCCGGTATTCGGGCGCGACGCGCAAATCCCACAAAACCGCCAAATCGCTTCGCCCTTCGAGCATATCGACACCTTCGGTGTTCCATGCAATTACCGCGCCGCCAATCGGCTTTTGCGGATCGTTCGCGCTATAGGCCGATACGATTGCCCACCGCGACATATCGAAGGCCTCGTACCAACGAAGCGGCCCTTCGCCGTGTACCGCGTCGTAATCTTTCGTATACGGCGCGCTGACCGCTTCTTCCACAAGCAACAAGCCGCCCAAACCATTTTCGACCGGACAAACGACAAGTTGTGTAGCGACGGTAAAAGCAATCGGAACCGTCGCGTATTCCGCTAATTTAGCCGTTACATCCGGCAAATCGCCCACGGTTTGCGCTGTGATAACGATGTTCGGCGAATGGGACAATTTTGTATCTTACGCGGTTTGACGGGCCATGCTGATTAAAATGCCGCACAAGCGTTCGGGTTCGTCGATGCCGTATTCGGTCAGATCAATCGTCAAATTAGCGTTTTCCAGTACGCCGAACATCCAGCCGGTTCCCGAGGTAACCACGCCGTAAATGCGCGGTATGGCATTTCCGCGCCGGAGGTTGAACCGCTGGGCGGCGATCATTTCGGCGGCGCACTGGCCCCACGCCGACGGCAAATTGTCGTTTTTCGCCTCGACGAGTGTAACAATCGGGGCGGAAACCATCATTTGCTGCGGCGACAAACTGATAAGAAAGTCGTAGTAGCCGTTCAGACTTTCGGTCTTTTCCACGTTCAGTTCGACCCCGGAAAAGATGCTTACTTGTCCGGGTAACTGCCGTCGCACTTCGGTCAGCACGTTGACCACAATCATTTCCGACCGCGCTTTTTCCGTATTGATGGCGACCGCAAGCGGCACTTGTTCGCACAAAAGCGTTTGCAGAATCGGGCTAATGGTGGCAACCGGCGCGACTTGCGCGAACCGCCCGGTTTGCGTTTGCACGATCAAACGGAAACGGTCGGCGACGGCCTGCAAACTAAACTCGCCATGCGGCATGGTTTTAGTATACCGCCGCCCTAAATTTAACGTTTTTTAGTCGCCGATGTAGTTTTTGGAAATGCCCATTTGTTCGGGCGCGTGCAGGCGCAGCAGTTTGAGAGCGATGTCTTTGGGGATGCTGGCGCGGGTCAAGCGGGATACGACAATCATGGTCGTCAGGGCGAGTGGGACGCCCCAAATGGCGGGCTGTTCCATCAAAGCGCGCACGAGCGGGGCGACCTCGAAGGTCAGGATTTTCTTGTCCAAAAGCATCGTCGTGATGATGGCGGCGAGCGAAAGCAAGCCCCCCGTTAGCATTCCCGCTGCGCCGCCCTGTTTGGTCAGTCCGCCCCACCATGCGCCGAGGAGCAAAAGGGGAAAGTACGACGCGGCGGCGACGGCGAACGCCCAGCCGACAAGGGTTGCAATATCGAAACTTTCCACAAGCAAACCCAGCACAATACAGACGATACCGATACCGACAGCCGCCCATTTGAAAGCGGCGAGCCGTGCTTGTTCGGGCGCGTTAGGCCGCAGGATTTTTCCGTAGATGTCGTGGGCGAACGCGCCGCTCATCGAAACCAGCAAGCCGGAAAATGTGGACATGAACGCGGCGAACGCGCCCGCGCTCGTGATGCCCGAAAGCACCGCGCCCAAGAGCGGACTGCTTAAAATAGTCGGGAGTTTGAGGACGACGGTATCGGTCGTATTGTTGGCGTACAGCGCGGGTAGCACGGTTCGGCCCAATGCGCCCCACATCGGCGTGAAGACGTAGAACGCGCCGAGCATGAGCATGACGAGCATCGTTGTGCGTTTGGCGGATTTGCCGTCGGGGTTCGTGTAAAAGCGCACCAAAATGTGGGGCAAACCCGCCGTTCCGCACACGAGCGCGATAATGAGCGAGTAGGTGTAAAGGAGCGGGTAGCCGTATTTGTTGGTTAAGGTTCCGTAGGGCTGCGTCCATTTCTGGTTCGTTTGCGCGTTGGGAACGTAGCCATGAACGCTCGCCTCTGTTGGTGTGGCGAACTCTATTTTGGGAGCCGTGATGATGGGCTTTCCATCTTTAAGAACCGGTATGCCGCCTTTGGTTACGGGATAAGAACTGACAATCAGTTCATGTCCAGCGGGAAATTGATAAGGAAATGGGCTGTAGTAGCCGCCTCCGGGCTTTTCAACCCAAATGGGAGAATATGGCTTTTCCGGCCCGTTCAAGGGGACGGCATCTTCGCCCGGTTCCGGTTTTCGCACCGAGCTAACCTTGTCGATAACCACATCTTTGGTAAATGCTAACTGCGTCCCACCGAGCGTAGAAAAAGAAACGGCGTTTGTTGGGGCCTTATCTTTGCCTGTGAACTTGACCGTAACTGGCATATTAAGAATAGGCGCGGCGGCGGGCGCGGCCTGTATCTTGCCCAAATTGGTATGGTATCCGCCGAAATACGCCATCAGCACAAACAGCGGAACCGAAATGGCGAACACTTTGGCCCAATACTGAAAGGCTTGTACGACCGTAATGCCCTTCATGCCGCCGAGGGCGACATTGAACGTGATAATCAAGCCGACGACCGCGACGCCCGCCCAATACGGCCAGCCCAAAACGGAGGCCATCGTGATTCCGGCCCCTCTCATTTGGGCGGGCGTATATGCCAAACCGATGAAAAGAACGAACGTGACGGCGATTTTGCGGAACGTCGGAGAATCGAAGCGCCCTTCGGCGAAGTCTGGAATGGTGTACGCGCCAAACCGTCGAAGGGGGCCAGCAATAAACAAGAGCAAAAACAGATAGCCTGCCGCGTACCCGATGGGATACCACAAAGCATCGTAGCCGTTTTTCATCACCAAGCCCGCGATGCCCATGAACGACGCCGCCGAAAGGTACTCGCCCGAAATCGCCGAAGCGTTCAAAAAGGCGTTGACCGACCGACCGGCGACGAAAAAGTCCGACGCGCTGCGGGCTTTGCGGGTCGTGTTCAGGCCGATTAAAACCGTCGCGGCGATAACGAGCAGAACAAAAGCGAACGGGACGTAGTGGATTAAGTCATTCATCGGCGAGGCGAACCTTCTTTGCTTGGGAAGGCGCGGCCCCGCGCCTTGTTTAGTACCGTTCGCCCACACGGCAAAAAACTCCTTTACGCACGCGGCGCGACCTTCCGGCGCAAGGTTCGCGGATTGCCACACCAAAATCGTCTTACGAACGGGTAAAATCTGCGTAAAACAAAAAGGACGTATTTTATGCGACTGCTTATTTTGGGCGGCACGGGGCTAATCGGCCCGCCGCAAATCCGTTATGCCGTGCAGCGTGGGCACAAAGTGACCGTTTTTAATCGGGGCAAATCGCACAAGGGCGTTTTGTCCGGCTTGAACGTCGAAGAACTGGTCGGCGACCGCAACAACGATTTATCCGCGCTCAAAAACCGCGACTGGGATGCCGTGATTGACAACCCCGCCATGCTTCCCAAATGGGTGCGCGATTCGGCCAGTCTGCTTTCCGGCCACGCCAAAAAGTATTTGTTCGTTTCGTCGATTTCCGTGTACGCCGACGAAACCCGCGTCGGGCAGGACGAAAACGGCCCGCTCCAACCGGCGGGCGATCCGAACGCGACGGCGGTTACCGGCCCGACCTACGGGCCGCTGAAAGTGGCAACCGAAAATGAGGCCCGCAAAGCCTTTGGGCAAAACGCGATTATCGTGCGTCCCGGCCTGATTATCGGGCCGGGCGACGAAACCGGACGGTTCTTGTACTGGCCGCTCCGCTTGCGCAAAGGCGGCGACGTGCTCGCGCCCGGCGATGGAAGCGACCCGCTGCAATACATCGACGTGCGCGATTTGGCCGAATGGACGGTGCGCTTGGTCGAGGGCGAAAACACCGGCGGAACCTACAATGCGTTCGGCCCCAAAAAGCCGCAAATCACCAAGCAGGTTTTGGAGGCCATAAAAAAAGCCGCCAAAACTCCGTCGCGCTTGGTGTGGATACCAACGGCGGATTGGGAAAAAGAAGAAGTTGCGGCGTGGGGCGATTTGCCCTTGTGGGTTCCCGGTCAAGGCGCGACGGCAGGCTTTCACACCCGCGACAATCGCAGAGCCGTGGCACGCGGCTTGACGTTCCGTTCGATGGAAGATATTACTGCGGCCTCGCTCGCATGGTATGATTCGCTGCCCGCCGAGCAAAAGCAAAAAGTGGTCGGCGGTTTGTCCGCCGAACGGGAAGCGGAACTCTTGGCGAAATACGGCAAAACTGCCAAGAGCGGATAAAAAAGACCGGCGGGTAAATTCGCGGTCTACGCAGAGGCGAAGCCCGCCTGCGCGGGCTGAATGCCAAAGAACGAAAGCCTCCCGGTTCTACAGGGAGGCTTTCGCATTAGAGCCGACGCAGGTCGGCTTTGCTTTCTGCGTAGACTGCGGATTTACCCGCCGGTCTTTTTTATCCGCCACCGTTCCGACTGACAGCTTGCTACGCTTCCAAGTACTCTTTGACCGTGCGAACGTGCGGCACGTCACCGCCCTCGGACGCTTGCGAGCGCAGTGCAAGGAGCAAAGCGCGCACCGTATCCAGCGACGTGAGACACGGAACGCCGCGCTCCACCGACGCCCGCCGAATGAGCGCGCCTTCCCGTTCAATCCGCTTGTCTTTGCTGATGGTGTTGATGAGCAAACCGATCCGCCCGGTTTCGTGGAGCAAGTCAATCAAGTTGGGCATGCCCTCGCTGATTTTGTTGACGGTTTCGGCGTGAACGCCCGCATCGTGCAAAAACTGGGCCGTGCCGGATGTGGCGTACAGCGAAAAACCCATCTCGGCGAACTGCTGCAAAAGCGGCAATGCCTCGGCCTTATCGCTGTCGGCGACAGTTGCGAGGACGCCACCTTTGAGGGGTATATCCAAACCCGACGCGATAAGGGCTTTGTATAGCGCCCGCCCGTAGGTCGTGTCCTGCCCCAAAATCTCGCCCGTCGATTTCATTTCCGGGCCGAGCGGAATATCCACGCCGCCCAGTTTTTGAAACGAGAAAACCGGCGCTTTCACGGCGGGGTTCGGCTGATCGGGCCACAATCCGCCCTCATAGCCCTGCGACTCCAAACTTTCGCCCAAAATGCAGCGCGTCGCCACTTTGACCATCGGGACACCGGTGATTTTGGATAGATACGGAACCGTGCGCGACGAACGCGGGTTGACCTCGATAATATACGGCTGGTCGTTTTCCACGACGAACTGGATGTTCATCAAGCCGACGACCTTCATCGCCCGCGCCAGTTTGGTCGCGTAGTCGGTCATTTTGTCAATCGTGGATTGCGCGAGCGATTGCGGCGGATACACGGCCATCGAATCGCCGCTATGCACGCCCGCCCGCTCGATATGCTCCATAATGCCGGGCAGCAAGCATCGCTCGCCGTCCGAAATGCAGTCCACTTCTACTTCTTTGCCCATAAGGTAGCGGTCAACCAAAATGGGCGCGCGCGGCGACACGTCCACGGCGTAGCGCATATACGAGCGCAGTTCGTCGTCGCCGTACACAATTTCCATTGCCCGTCCGCCCAAAACGTAGGAGGGCCGCACCAAGCACGGATAACCTATTTCGCGGGCCACTTCCACTGCTGCCTCCGCGCTCGTCACCGCGCGGCCTTCGGGCTTGGGGATGCCCAATTCGCGGAGGAGCTGCTCGAACTGCGCCCGGTCTTCCGCCAAGTCGATACTTTCCGCCGACGATCCTAAAATCGGCACGCCCGCGTCGTGGAGCGGGCGGGCAAGGTTAATCGCGGTTTGCCCGCCGAACTGCACGATCACGCCCTCAATCGGCTCTTCGCGGTCGATAACATTGAGTACGTCCTCGCTCGTCAGCGGCTCGAAATACAAGCGGTCGGACGTATCGAAATCGGTGGACACGGTTTCCGGGTTGTTGTTGAGGATAATCGCCTCGTATCCGGCTTCCCGCAGCGCCCAAACGCAGTGGACGGAGCAGTAATCGAACTCGATTCCCTGCCCGATACGGATCGGCCCGCTCCCTAAAACAACGACTTTCTTTTTCGGCGTGGTGCTTTCGCTCATACGGTTTTCCCCAAACAGTGTATCGTATCGGTTACAATGAAGATACGGAGGAAAACACTATGGCACTGCAAATAGCCCCTGAAACCGAAAGCCGTGTGCGCGAACGTGCGGCCCGAGACGGTATTTCGATTGACGAACTGCTCAACCGTTTTTTAGCGCCTGTTCCGCCTTTGCCGTCGCCCGCACCAGCCGAACCTGCGGCAACAGAAACGCAGGAAGAAACCCGCGTGCGCGTTCAAGGCTTATTGCACAAATGGCAAAGCGAATACGGTTTGCCCGTGCCGCCCGGAGGCTTCAAAACGCTTGCAGAGTTATTCGCTGAATGGGAAGAAGAAGATGCGAATAAAACACCCGAGGAAGTGGAAGAAGACCACATTTTTTGGGAAGAGTATCAACAATCCCTTGAAAAATGGCCTTTGCATATTTGATAATTCATGTCAACCTATCAAACCATTGTTTTAGACACGTATCCCCTCAGCAACGGCGCAATTCCTCTGGCCCGCCCCGGCGCAAATACCACGGAGTCCGAACGCTGCCGTCAGTGGATGTTTGACTGCGAGGCCGCAGGGATTGGTTTGCTCGTGCCCGCTATCGCCTATTACGAAGGCGTCCGCGAGTTGTATCAGCGGCAGGCAACGGCAAAAATAGTCCGCTTTCAGCGTTACTGCTTCAACCCGACCCGCTTTGTTCCAATCACGCCGGAACATTTGACCGAAGCGGGCCGGTTATGGGGACAAATGCGGCGCACCGGGAAGGGAACCTCCGACCCACACGCAT
>CAXTBP010000217.1:0-8644 GCA_964241985.1 uncultured Armatimonadaceae bacterium
GCGTGGGTTTGTACCTGCATTTTTATGACAAGGACAGCAAATCGCTTGCCGTGCTTGATGCCGCAGGCAACGAGGCCGCGACCGGCGTTGTATCGGGCGCGGCGGACGCGCTGAACCAATGGAAGGCGTTTTCGTTTTCCACCAGCGTTCCACCCGGCGCGGTCAAGGCGCAGTTGTGGATTCACACGTTCAACGCCGCCAAGTGCGACGTGTATTTGGACGATCTATCGCTGACGGTGGAGAAGTAATTTCCTGCCGTAAAATAAACGCCGTGAAACGGCAATGAAACACCATCGGGTTTTGACCGGCGAGTAAATTCTCGGTCTACGCAGAAAGCAAAGCCCGCCTGCGCGGGCTGAATGCCGAAACGCGAAAGCCTTGCGAATTAACCACAAGGCTTTCGTATTTGAGCCGACGCAGGTCGGCTTTGCCTCTGTATAGACCGCGGATTTACCCGCCGGTCAAAACCCACCGGTCATTTTGCTGAACGGGGGCGCGGCTATTGAAAAGCGTTTACTTGTCTTCCCCATCCTCTTGCGATACGGTCAAGTCGCCGCTAACCGATGAGAGCGAAATCCGCGCGCCGACCCCGCTGCCGACCGATTCGGCGAGCGTGACCATGCCGGAACCCGCGACCGTTTTTTCGGTTCCTTCCATGCCGTGAAACGTGCCCGACACGTCGCCGGATTTGGTGCTGAAATGGAGCGTGCCATTTGCTTTCGCGGGCAGGGTCAAACTGGCATCGCCGGAAACCGTGGTCAAGGTAACCGTGCCGAGGGACAAACTTTGCGGCGATAACGAAAGGCTGCCGCTCACGCTGTCCAGATGTGTTTCTTCGTCCCAAATACTGTTTTTGGAGGTCACATCGCCGGACACGGTGCGGACGCGGAGTACGCGACCGGTGGCTTCTTCGACCAGAATATCGCCGGAAACGGTTTCGATCTGCACGACCGGGGTTGTCAAATGGGACGCTTTCACGTCGCCGCTTTGCGTGGTCGCTTTGAATGATTGACCGGACAAGCGAAGGGTCGTGATGTCGCCAGATGAGGCCGCCAAATGGACGCTCCCGATTACGCCCGAAACTTCGATGTCGCCGCTCGCGGTTTCGACCGCCAAGTCGCCCGCGATTTCGGATGCAACGGCGTCGCCACTTTGCGTCGCCAAAATCACGGCTCCGCCTTTGAGGCCGCGTGCGGACACATTGCCGGATGGGGAAAGCAGTGACACTTTGGCGGGCGTGCCTGCGGGTACGAACACTTTCAAATCGAGGGCGACGCGCCGCAGCGAGTCCGGCGCATTGACGGCAATCGTTGGGCCGTCCGCGCTTTGCGTGACGCCGAGCGAAATTTGACCGGCGAGCGTTTGCGCGGTTTGCGCGTCGCTGGCCCAGATTTTAAGCACGCCCGCGACCCGCACTTCGGGCACGTCCGCGCCGACCGCTTCAATATCGCCGAGGGTATTTCGCACCCGGAGTGTCGCACCCGCAAGGAGCGGCGCGGTCGCTTCCTGCGGGGCAGACAAAGTCGGTTCGCCCTGCATGGATTGGGTCAGCGACGGGAAATCAATGTCCAACTCATCGAGCGAGGCGCGCACCTGCCGACCGACGCGCCGGGCCTGACGGCGGGCCGATGCGACAATGCGCCCGGGATCCACGCCGCGCAGGGCTTCCGACAGCGACCGCGCGCCGGGCACGTCTTTGAGCGCGTCGGCGACCACATCCCACGGGTTGGACGCGCCATCAGCTTTTCCCAGCCGCTCCTCGGCAGCGGATAATTTTTCCTGCACGCCCGCAACGCGCTCCCGCGCAGCGGCAATCCGCTCCCGCGCCCGTGCGAACGCTTCGCCCTCGGCCTCTTCGCCCATCGCGTCGGCTTCGGTCGGCGGAACGGGAGGGACGGGCGGAACCGGAGGAACCGGCGGGGTCGGGGGCGTCGGTGGAACAGGGGGAACCGGGGGCGTGGGGGCGGTCGTATCCACGGCGCTAATCAGTTCGGCGGCCTGTTCGGCGGTGATTGTGCCTTCTTGAAGCATTTTCAGGATAAGCAAGTTTTCTTCACGGGGCATAGTTATTTTTCCTTTCAAACGGGACATTAGCCCTCCCCCGTCCCCTCCCCGAAGCGGAGAGGGGAGACTTAAATTGCAAACCTCGTTTCTTTTGCAGGCTCCTATTTATTGCAGGCTTGCATCAGAAACGGCGGTATCGCCCTTAGTCTCCCCTCTCCGTTTCGGGGAGGGGACGGGGGAGGGGTTTACAAACGGCGCAAAGCCTCGGCGGCCTCGGCGGGGTCGAGCAAACCGCCCGCGACTTGTTCGAGCAGGGCGCGGCGCGCGGCATCGGCGGGTATCGGCGGCGGTGACGGCGGAGCGGGCAACGTTGGAAACGCGGGCGGAACGGCAGCATTTGCCGATGCGGACGCGAGCGCATCAAGGGCACGGGCAACGCCATCCAAACGGGCGCGCACCGTCGGGTACGAAATGCCGAGCGTCCGCTCCACGTCGCGGATAATACCCCGGCAGCGCACGAACGTCAAAACGAACGCTTGCTGGTCGGGCGTAAGCTGCGCAAGCGGGGTTTGCGCAAACGCGCCCGAGAGCCGAGTTTGGCAGTTTGGGCACGAAAGTTCGGAAACGTACAGGCCGGTATCACACACCGGACACTCGGTCACAAGGCGTTTTTTCACTGGATTTCTGTTTTCTGTTTCCATTGAAAGCATAATACGACAAAATTATTAATAAAGTCAATGTAATAATCAACTATTTTAATAATTTTGTAAAATATTTTGTTTGAGCGCTATGGGAACCGGCCCGGCGTTTTGTTGTCTTTTGGGTAAAGGAAAGTATTATGCCCGAACGGATACAAACCGCGCAGATTAAATCGCTGGACGCCGAGAACTTGGAAATCGACGATGCCTACCCCGGAACGCTGGGATTTACGGTGCGCCTGTCGCGCGACCCCGGGCCGGAATGGGGCGTCGAATTTCAGGCCGCCTACGATTCGGCTTATTATTTGGGCAAACCCCCGGTGGTCTATCGCGGCGATACCGTCGGCGTGTTTTATCTGCCCCGCTATGCGGGCGATTTGAACAGCTACCTTCGGTTTTTGGTAGGCGTCGTTCAGGATACCAATCAAGCCGTCGATCTGCGAAACAGCGTTTTGCCCGACGAAGAAGACGAAAAAGCCAACTTCCGCGCCCAATTACGAGAAGCTGCCCGCGCCTTTCAAAAATAGCCGAAATCCCCACCTTCGCTTGATAAAGGAGGGGACTTTTTGCTGTCTGTGATTTTTACAGGTTGAACAAACAATGAACGTTCCAAGCCATAGTCTTTCCTCTGATCGCCCCGAAGACGATCCTGAAAAGGATTTGCTGGGATATGCTCCATTTGCCAAAAATCTTGCTAAAGGTATTGTCCAAATGACACCGGAAACCGGGATAGTCATTGGTATTTACGCACCGTGGGGAGCGGGGAAAACAACACTCCTTAATTTTGTGCAGCATTTTTTGTGCAAGTATCCCGAAGTCGATCAACCTGTCATTGTGCCCTTTAATCCGTGGTGGTTTTCAGGACAAGAGGATTTAGCGAACTCTTTTTTTCAGCAGCTTCTTGGTGTACTTGGAAAAGACGAGAAAGCCAATAGGGTGAGAGAATCATTGGAGAGATACGCAAAGTTTATAGGAAGCGGCGTTGGTGCGCTTGCTACCGCCGCCGGGGCGGTTGTTGGCGTGCCTGTTGCCGCGCCTGTCGTAACTGCGGTAGTTGAGCATGGACTTACAAATCTTGCACCAAAAAAGCAAACGATACATGATGTAAAATCTGACGTTGAGGCAGCTCTTAAGGAAACTCATACAAGACTTCTGGTAATTATTGATGATATTGACCGTCTCACGGCGGAAGAAACCAGACAATTATTTCGGGTTGTCAAAGCCGTTGCCGACTTCCGTAATGTTATATATTTGCTGGCATTCGATAATTCAATAGCAGCAAAAGCATTGGAAACGGTTCAGGTTGGGGATGGAAACGCCTATTTAGAAAAAATAGTTCAGGTTCCTTTTACGCTGCCGCTTCCTGAAAATTCGGCACTCGGAGATATGCTTTCTGACCGTCTAAGGTTCCTTTTTGATCCGAATAATGACGATGACTCCTCTTACAAATTGTGGGACGTGTCATATTGGACGGATGTGTATCAAGACGGTATTCGCCATTTCATCGAGACGCCACGCGATGTTGTGCGACTTGCAAACACTATTAGCGTTACATACTCGTCGGTTCGTGGCGAAGTAAATCCCGTCGATTTCGTTGCGATTGAGACACTGCGCGTTTTTGCACCCAGCATATACGATACAGTCAGAAGTCATTCTGATATGTTCGCTGGTAATCGTGAAAGCATTGAGGACTATGATAAGAACCAATTTAAGGAGTTTCATACTGAGTGGTTCCAGAGCGTTGCAAAAGAGATAAAGCAGCCTATACAAAATTTGCTCTTACGCTTGTTCCCAAAACTTGATGTTGCTTGGGATATAAAGTGGATGAATTTAGACAATTCACTTCGATGGAGCCGAAAGCGCCGCATAGCCGATCCTAATATGTTTCCCGTTTATTTTCGTTTGGCACTCCCAACCGATGAATTGTCTCAGTTGAGGATGCGCGAAATTATTGGTAGCATTGGAACCAGCAACTTCAAACAAGAAATGGTTCGCTTACAGGAGCAGGTTCGGCCTGACGGTTCCAGTTTAGCCCGACGATTTCTTGAAAGGTTTGAAGATTATACTGAAGACCTAAACGAGAGTGTAATTCATGATGCAGTGCAAGGTATTTTCGATGCAGGAGACGGGCTAATTGCTAACGAACAAGAAAAACGCAATGTGTTTATGGATATGGGTATAGATCGCCAAATCGGCAGAACACTGCGTCGCTTGCTATTCAGCTTCGATGAACAACGACGATCTGAGATACTGAAGAATGCAATACAGCAAACGTCTTCCTATTACACCGTGGCAGATGAGGTAGGGATATTCGGATATGAACACGGAAAATACGGAGGGCAGCCAGACCAGTATCAACCTACCGTATCAATAGAACACCTCGCGGAGTTGGAAGAAATTACGCGCGCCAAAATTAAAGAACTTGTTCGCGCAGATGATTTCAAGGGCAGGATGCACCTGACACGATTGCTGCACGTTTGGCTTCAAACCGCTTCAAAAAGTGAGGTTGGCAACTGGATACGCGAAACAACATCGAATGATGATGGTTTACTGCGTTTTTTGGATCCGATATTAAACGTTGTAAATCATGCGAATGATAAAAAGGAATATCGTCTCGATCCCTTCTGGCTTCAACCCTTTCTTGAACAGCCCGAAATTGAAGCGATGCGCGTGCGTCTATTGGCGATGGCAGAGCGGAATGAGCTATCGGACAAGAATAGCATAAAAGCTATAGCAGGTTTGCAATTTCTTCAAGAATATGAAAACCGCGATGACGGTTTCGACGCAGATAGTCCATTTCAGACAGCGCGTCGCACTGTTTTTGAACGGTATCAGAATTAATGCGCCACGCGAGAAAAGCGGACGAGTGCCCTTTCACCGTTCGCGTCCGGTGAAGGCGCGGCGGAAGCCTTGCGATTGGATGAGCATGGCGCGCAGGGCGGCGGATTTGTTGCCCGCGAAACTGCGGGCGGCCTGCCGCTCCAAAATGGCGCGCGTTCTTCCGTCCAAACTAAGATTTGCCACGTCGTCGAGTAAAAGGCGGTGTTTGCGCGGTTTTACGACGACGCGGTTGGGTTCATAGCGCCAAATGATTTCGCGCACCAAGCGGGATAGCTGATGCGTGAGCGGCTCGCGTTTGGCTTTGTATTCGGCGTCTTTGTAACGTTTGCGGATAACGAGCAGGGCGTCAAGGGAAGGCCGGTCGAGATGGAGCGTAAAATTGTAAATGCCGCCTTCGCGTCGCGCCGTTGATGCCAAACCGACATTCCATTTTTTTACGTTGCGCCCGTCGCCCGGAGTGTAGCCCGCCGCTTCATTGCGTTTGCGCTGCACGTAAGCAAGCCCGCGCACTCGGTTCTTCCGGGCGCAGACCTCGCAATAAGTGGGCGTTTTAGCGATGCCAGTTCGCTTTTTACCGCAGGCCATACATAGACCCGTCGCTTTTAATCGGGCGCGATGGTTACGTTTGGACGCTCGTTTTTTTGCCGCGCAGGCTGCGCAAAAGCGTGGCGTACTTCCCTCGCTGTCTCGCTCGCTGCCGCACTGAATGCAAAGTCCTTCCTCTAAATATTTTTGCCGCGTAATACAGTAAGCCATCGCGTGTTTTCCTTCTCGTTCTTTGTTTGCACTGATGTGATAACAAATTAGGCGAGAAAAACCAACAAACCCGGCAGTGCGAAACTGCCGGGTTTGTTGGTTTTTGTTAGAGAACCGGGTTACTGTTCCGTGTCGGTTTGTTCAATCGCGGCGGGGGCTTCGAGGACAGCGCGGATGCGGGCCATGTCAAATTTTTCGCTGCGGTCGAACGAATAGATGCCGTTTTCCTCGGGGTACACGTCGGTGAGCTGCGTGTAGCACAAACCGAACATGAATTGGTTGTCCATCAGAATGCGCGTGGTCGTTTCAAAACGCGCGTAGAAATCGTCGAGGGTTTCGGGGTCGGAACCGTAGCCCCACGACGTTTTTTGTTCCTTTGCGTTTTCGGTCGAGGTTTTGGGCGCGACATTCGGATTCCATTTGAACCCACCGTACTCACTCAAGAAATACGGCTGGCCCTGATACGGAACCGACCAGACCGTGCGGGCGGGGTTCGCGTTCGACAGTGTGGGCTGAGGCGGATCGGGGTTCGCGTAGACGGTGGAATCGAAGGCGGCCTCATCGGTGGGCTGGGAGAACCACGCTTCGTATTTGGCGAGGCCTTTGGCGAAGTCTTTTTCCGTGATGTAGTAGTGGCTGTCGTAGATGTCGGCTTCCATGACGCGGTGGGCGTAGCCGGACGTATCGAGGACGGGGCGGGATGTGTCCAAGGCTTTGGCGGCAAGGAACATGGCGCGGGTGGCGTCGTCGAGGTTGGTGATTTTGCCGTGGAGGGGTTGGTGGGTTTCGTTGAGGCCGCACCAGCCGATGAGGGCGGGGTGGGAATAGTCGCGCTCGATGGCTTCGAGCCACTGGGCGGCGTAGGTGATCGTGGGCTGCTGATGGTCGGTATTTGGGCCGTAGCCGCCTGCGCCCCAGTCGGCGAACTCGCCCCACACCAAGTAGCCCATGCGGTCGGCATGGTACAGGAAGCGTTCCTCGAAGACTTTTTGATGGAGGCGCGCGCCGTTGAAGCCCGCGTTGAGGGACAGTTTGATGTCGTTGATGAGGTCGGCGTCGGACGGGGCGGTGAGCACTCCCGTGGGGTAGTATCCCTGATCGAGGACGAGCCGTTGAAATATGGTTTCGCCGTTGATTTTGACTTTTTTGCCGTCGAGGGCGACGGCGCGCAGGCCCGCGTAGCTATCGAGGGTGTCGATGGCGGTTCCGGTCGCATCAAGGAGTTCGACTTTGAGGTCGTAGAGGTGCGGGTTTGTGGTTGACCAGAGTTGGACGCGGTCGGTGGGGACGGAAAGCGTGAGACGGGGGGCGAAGTCCCAATCGGCGCGGCACTGGGCTTGCACGACTTGGCCGTTGGCGTCGGAAAGGGTGGCGCAGACTTTGTGGCCCGGGCGGTTTTGCGTTAAGGGAATTTCCAAATGGAAGGCGGCGTTGGCTAAGTCGGGCGTGATGCGGAAGCGTTTGAGGGCCGCGACGCGCGGAACGGGTTCGAGCCATACGGTTTGCCAAATGCCGGTCGTGCGGGTGTACACGCAGGCGTGGGGGGCGTAGGCGGTGGACTGCTTGCCGCGCGCGATGGGCTGATTGCGCGAGGGTTCGCGGGCGCGGACGATAAAGGTGACGGTTTCCCCCGCGCGGGCCAAATCGCGCAAATCGCAGGTGAACGATGTCCAGCCGCCCCGGTGGCGTCCGACTTCCATGCCTTTGAGAAGGGTGACGGGGGCGTTGGGGTTGGCGGCTTCGAGGGCCGCAATCGCTTGGTCGGCGCGGTCGCCTAAAATCCACACGGTGGTGTCGTAGTCCACGGCCCCGAAATGGAGAAGGACGTTTTGGTCGTCGCCCCATTCGGCGGGAATGGTGACGGTGCGGCGATACCACACGGCGTCCATGAAATCGACGTGTTCAATCCCGGACAATTTGCTTTCGGGGCAGAACGGGACGGTGATCGTTTTGTCGAAATTTGCGTCGAGGGAGCACAGGCCGCGTTCGGCTCCGCTGTCGCCATAGTCGATGGAAAACTCCCACGCGCCGTTGAGGCAGAGCCAGTTTTGGCGGACGAATTGTGGGCGGGGATATTCGGGGCGCGGCAGGGCAGCGTCGATGGCTGGGGCGGCGTCAAGGTCGGGCATGAAAAACAGACTTTCGTGTTGGCGTGGCGTTTGTCGGGGTTTTGAGAAGTCCCCGGTTTAGTTTAGGGTGTGGGGCGGGGTTGGGTCAAGTGTTAGGCCCCCCTGCCCCCCAATAAGGGGGGTTCTGAAAATAGTCTTTCAGTTCCCCCCTTATTGGGGGGCAGGGGGGCTTGTCGGTTTGGCGCGTGCGGCTGGGTCTACGGCGAGGAGGAGTTG
>CAXTBP010000218.1:0-8623 GCA_964241985.1 uncultured Armatimonadaceae bacterium
CCCTTTCACGCTTGCGTGAAATAAGGACAACCAGACGTGGGTTTTAACCCATGTCGCAAAACCACGCGGCTATCTGTCTATCTGTCAGGGCGGTGGCTTACCAATTACTCCCCAAAATGCCGCGCGGGCTGACTTCCAAGCCTTCGGCATAAAGGTGCGACGTATCGCCAAGCGCGACGCACCGGGGCACGGCGATATGGGCGGTGCGCTGCTCAAAGAAAATCGTGGTGACGGAACTGGGCGGGAGCCAAAAACCCGACCACATCAGGGGCAGCGGGATTTCGAGGAGGTGCGACAGCCACGATAAGCCAAAGCCCCCGTGGCAAAATACGGCGATGCGCTCCTTCGTCGGGTTGTCGCATCGGTAAACGCCGTTTTCGCGGACGTAGCCGTGGCGGGCTAAAAATTCATCGGAGGCGACTTTCACGGCGTCGGATAGTTCGCGTATTTTGGTATCGGCGACATACGGCAAATCGTCCCAATCGCCGAACGCGCCGGTTCGCGCCCCCCGAATGACTTCGCCGGGCATATCCCACATGGCGAACCGGCCCCACGGCTCGGTTTCCGCCGACACGCCGCTCATTTCCTGCGTCCAGTCCTCGATACCGTGTGTCAGTCCGGTTACAGAGGTTGTGTACTCCATTGTGTGCATCGCGCGGCCCAGCGGCGACGAATACACGCGGTCTAAGTTTTCTTTGGCGAGGCGCTTGGCGAGGGCTTGGGCTTCTTTATGCCCCCGCTTGGTAATGGTTTTGTTCGGGTAATCGGGGTCGGCGTGGCGGATGATGTATAAACGCATAGATTTGGGATACTTTACAAAACTTCGTGGCAGTGACGGCAGCGGGCCTCGTATTGTTCTTCGGCCCCGATAACAACGGTCGGCGCGGAGGCGGGAACCGGCTTGCCATTGACGAGCCGTTGCGAGCGGGCGGCATCACGTCCGCACCGCGCGCAAATCGCCCGCAGTTTGACAACTTCATCGGCGACCGCAAGGAGAGCGGGCATCGGGCCAAACGGACAGCCCCGAAAATCCATGTCAAGACCCGCCGCGATCACGTGATGGCCTTTGTCCGCCAACGCTTCGCACACAGACACAATGCCACCGTCGAAAAACTGCGCTTCTTCGATGGCGACGGTATCGGTCGATGGGCAAACCGCGCGGAACAGTTCGTCGCTGCTCGAAACGGCGACGGCTTCTTCATGCCGGGTTCCGCTGTGCGAGCGAATCACTGTGGTTTCGCTCCGCGTGTCAACAGCGGGCTTGAAAACCTGCACGGTGCGGCGGGCGTAAAGGGCGCGGCGCACACGCCGAATGAGTTCCTCGGTTTTGCCGGAAAACATGGAGCCGGTAATTACGGTGAGCGAACCGTCGGAAGAAGAAATGGGCAAAGACATAGGCGCATTATAGCAGGGACAGGCCTCTCCCCCCAACCCCCTCCCCTAAAGGGAAGGGGGAGCCTGTGACCAAGAGTTCTTGCAAGGCGCAGATGCGCTCACGAGAAAAAGTAGTCACGTTTACACCCGTTGCGAATCTATAGGCTCCCCCTTCCCTTTAGGGGAGGGGGTTGGGGGCAAGAGGCCTCTGCCCTAATCAAAAGGCAGATTGGGCGGAGCGGGAAACGGCGGCGCATTTTCGCTCAACGCCCGCGCCACAATGCTCCATGAAACGCAGCTTTGTAAGTAGGCGCGAAACGGTTCCCAATCGAAAGCCACTGTCGCGCCGGGAAATAACTCAGGCGATACACAAACCGGCGGCGCAAACGTGGGCCGTATCGCTTCCGTTATTTTGGAAATCCACGCCGCCGTTTCGTCGTTTTCCGTGTGTAGCCCGACGCAAAACGATGCGAGCGGCACGGCGTCGGGCACGAGCAGTTCCGCCGAGGGAAACCGACCCGTTTGCGCTCGCTCCTGCAAAAAGGCGGCTTTTTCATCGGGGTTTATGATGGGCGAGAAGGCGTCGCGGTGCGCCCATTTTTTTGCGTTGAAGCGACAAAAGGCCGCGCCGGGTACATCGGCAAGGGAAGCGCTCCATTCTAAAAGCACGTGCGGGTAGCCTTTTTTCTGTTTATCGGCGAGAAGCGGGGTTTGCGGTGTAAAGGAAAAATGGACGTACTCGGCGAGGCCCAGTTTGCGGTCGCGGCGCGTGGCCGTAGGGCGCGGAGCGAGCGGAAGTTTACGCGGGGCGAATTGAGTTTGCGCGTACAGCGCGCCCGTGTGTAGAAGATGCGGCACGTAATGAAGCGGGATAACGTGCCAAAAGGCGTTGGGAAAAGCGGGCGCGGTTTTCATTGGTTTATTTTTCCCGTTTGCGCGGCGATAAAGGAGTGCGGTACAATGCCGCGCATTCCACTGCCGGTTTTTGCGACCCGTTTGTGGAACTGGCGCGACGCCGTGCGTGTCCGTGGTACATACCCTAAAATTTACGCCAACATAAATAAAGGTATACCTGAACGTTTTTGCCCGGCTCGTTTGTTTATTGAATGGTTCCGATGCGCTTGCTTTTGCACGAAGCGGTTTGCGGAAAGTTAAATCATGCCTAAATCACTTATTATTGTTGAATCCCCCGCCAAAACCAAAACCATCAAGGGCTTTTTGGGCAAAGACTATGCGGTCGAAGCCTCGATGGGCCATGTCCGTGATTTGCCGTCCAGCAAATTGGGCGTCGATGTAGACAACGATTTTGCCCCGACGTATGAACCCTTAAAAGACCGCAAGGACGTTTTAGGCAAATTGGCCGCCGCCGCCAAAGGCGCGGATACTATTTACTTGGCGTCCGACCCCGACCGCGAAGGCGAGGCGATTGCATGGCACATCGCAAACGCGCTGAAACTCAAGCCCGAACGCATTAAGAGAATTCAGTTCAACGAAATCACCAAAACGGCGGTGCAGTCCGCCCTCGACAATCCGCGCACGATTGATATGGCGCGCGTGGACGCCCAGCAGGCGCGGCGCGTGCTTGACCGCTTGGTCGGTTACAAAATCAGCCCTGTTTTGTGGCGCAAGGTCAAAAAGGGTTTGTCGGCGGGGCGCGTCCAGTCCGTCGCCGTACGACTTGTTTGCGACCGGGAGCGCGAAATTCAAGCCTTTGTGCCCGTTGAGTATTGGAGTTTGACCGCGACCCTTTCGCCGCAAACCGCCAAGAAGTTCGCGTTTGATGCCGCGCTGACGCAGTTCGCGGGCAAGAAGATCGAACTGCACAATCAAGCGGATTCGGAAAAAGTCGTGCGCGATTTGGACGGGGCCGAGTGGCGCGTCAAAACCGTCAAGAAATCCGAGCGGCAGCGACGGCCTTCCGCGCCGTTTATTACGTCCACGTTGCAGCAGGAAGCGTCGCGCAAGCTGGGCTTTTCGAGCAAAAGGACAATGACGGTCGCGCAGCAGTTGTACGAGGGCATGGACTTGGGCAGCGACGGCGGCACGGTCGGTTTGATTACCTATATGCGAACGGACTCCACGCGCGTCGCCGGGGAAGCGCAGGCTGCCGCCAAGCAGTACATACAAACGACCTACGGCCCGCAGTACGCGCCCGAACGCTTCAATATGTACAAGAGCAAGGGAGCCGCGCAGGACGCCCATGAAGCCGTCCGCCCCACGTCGGTTTTCCGCGAGCCGGACAGCATCAAGGGCCATTTGAACAACGACCAGTACAAACTGTACCGGTTGATCTGGCTGCGCTTCGTCGCCTCGCAAATGAAGCCCGCGATTATGGACGTCGTCACCGCCGACATTGACGCCAACGGCTACACGTTCCGCGCGACGGGTTCGACCGTGAAGTTCGACGGCTTTTTGCGCGTATATTCCGAGGGCAAGGACGACGCCAAAGTGGAAGACGACGAAAAGCCCCCGCTTCCGCCGCTGAACGAAGGCCAAATCTTAGACTTACTGAAACTGCTGCCCAAACAGCATTTCACCGAGCCGCCGCCCCGGTTCACAGAAGCGACCCTCGTTAAAACGATGGAGGAACAGGGCATCGGGCGTCCGTCCACGTACTCGTCCATTATCTCGACGATCCAAGATCGCGGCTACGCCGAACTTGCGGAAAAGAAGTTCACGCCGACCGAGTTGGGCTTTGTCGTCACGGACTTGCTCGTCAAGCATTTTCCCGATATTTTGAGTGTCACGTTCACCGCCGGTATGGAAGACAAGCTGGACAATGTCGAGGAGGGCAAGCAAAACTGGGTCGCCTTGATGCGCGAGTTTTACGGCCCGTTCGCCGAAACCGTAACCCGCGCCGACGAGGGCATGGAAAAATTCGCCCGCGAAGTGGATATGGTGTGTCCGCAGTGCGGCGCGCAAATGGTCGAAAAGTTCGGGCGGTTCGGCAAATTTTTGTCGTGCTCCAACTATCCGACCTGCAAATACATCCACCGCGAAGCGCCCGGTTCGGCCCCGGCTGGCGAAAACGGCGCTGCCGCTCCGGCTGCCGCTGAGTCCGATATTCCATGCCCCAAGTGCGGCAAAATGCTGGTGGAAAAAGTGGGGCGGTTCGGCAAGTTTTTGGGCTGTCCCGGCTACCCCGAATGCAAATACATTCACAAGGCCGCCCCGAAAACCACGGGCGTACCGTGCATGGAATGCAAGCAGGGCGAGTACGTGGAAAAGTTCAGCAAAAAGGGCGCGTTTTACGGGTGCAGCCGCTACCCCGACTGCAAAGCCACGCTTCCTGCCAAGCCCGTGGGCCGCGACTGCCCGCAGTGCCACGCCGCCCCGCTGATTGAAAAAGGCTGGAAAGGCAAAATAACCGGCGTTCGCTGCGCGTCCAAAACCTGCGACTACAGCGAAACCGTCGCGGGCGCGGAGGAAACCGAAGAAGCGGAAATGGCGGGCGCGGCTTAGAAACTGCGTGCGTTTCGCTTCCTGCCTAAACATAGGATGGTAGGAAGCGAAGGGAGATATGCCGCGATGGCGAATGGCGCAGCGTTCGGTATGCCTTATGAAGGTGCGAGCTATAAGCACAACGGAGAAGACGAGGCGGCGGAACAAGCGGCGCTTGACGCGCTAACGGCTCTGTCACAGGCCGAAACGGAGCCGCAGAAGAATGCGGCTCGTGACGCGGTACTAACGGCATCGGAAGCGTGTGGGAAAGTTCGTCAGAAAAGGGTTTATGGTCGCTTTGTTTCCGATGTAGAAGCCGCAGGAGATATTTCGGCGGCGTGCTGGATGACAGGGGCCGCGCACGGTTACAGTTTTGAAACGATGCTGACGCAGCACGAGAACGGGCAGGTTTTCCGCCACTCCGTCAGCGACTTTTCGTCAAACGGTGTGCAATCCACTCCCGACACCCCAGTTGATTTACACTATTTGGTTAGCTCTCTCGTTGATTCCGACATTCGTCTTGATGGAAGTTATTACCCGGTCAACAGCCTTAATGACCAACCGGAAATCCGAGGCCGAGGCCGCACCCTGTTTGTGTATTCAAAAACAAAAAAGGGATGGCTGAATAGTTTGGGCCTTCTTTTGGGCGGTGTTTATGCCGACACCCCGCTCACGCGCCTTTTGGCGGCTATGGAAGGCATCAACGATAAAGTCACACTGACATAAGGAGTGGAAACTATGTCATCGCCGGAAATCGTGCTTTTTGCGGGGCCGAACGGGGCGGGCAAATCCACATTTGCCCGGTTCGCCTTACCCGAAGCGATGCCGTTTGTAAACGCGGACGAAATCGCCAAAACGTTGCCCGAGGGTTTTACCGGCAATCCTGAGATAGAAGCGGGCCGTTTGCTTGTCGCCCGCGTGGAGCAACTCACGGCCCAGCAAAAATCCTTCGCGCTGGAAACGACGCTGGCGAGCCGGTCGCTCGCGCCACGCATTGCGGCGTTGCAGAAAGCGGGCTATCAATTTCGACTATTGTTTTTGTGGCTGCCGTCCGCCGACCTTGCCCGCGCCCGGGTTGCGGCCCGCGTTCGGCGCGGCGGGCACGCCATTCCCGACGCGACCATTGCGCGCCGCTTTGAATCGGGTCTGCAAAATTTCTTTACGCTGTACCAACCGCTTGCCAACGAATGGTTTTTGTTTGACAACACCGTTTTATCTGCTCCCCGCGCCGTAGCGCACGGTGGTATCAACGAGGAAACCGTTACGGATAATGCCAAATTGTGGGAACTAATAAAAGCGATGGGCACAAAGCCATGAGCCAAAACAAAGAAACGCCGCGCTCGGTATTTGAAGACGTTGACGAACTGACGCGCCGGTTTGGGATTGCTGTCCGCGAAGCCCTCCTTGACCATAAGCGGGCCGGTAATTCGGTTGCCATTTGGCGCGACGGCAAAGTGGTTATCGTGCCGCCCGAAGAAATCGTTTGGGACGATACGCCGCCGCGTCGCCGTAAAAAAGCTGAGGCGAACGTTTCGCTGTAAAGCCAAGCCCCGCGAAAATTCGCGGGGCTTTTTTGCGCCATAGGGCTAATGTGGAATATACTGTAGTCACTATGCGCGTAGATCAGTTGTTCGGGCACGGCTTGCCCACGGTTTCGTTTGAGTTTTCGCCGCCCCGCACGCCCGAAGGCTTCGATCAGTTGTATAAAACGATTGATCGGCTGCGGCCCATTCACCCGTCGTATGTGTCCGTGACCTACGGCGCGGGCGGCTCGACGCGGGCGCAAACCATGCAGATCTCCAAGCGCATCGAAAACGAAATCGGGATGCGCGTTATGGCGCACTTGACGTGCGTCGAACACACCAAAGACGAAATCAACGGCATTTTGGACGAGTTGTGGGACGGCGGCGTGCAGAATTTGCTGGCTTTGCGCGGCGATCCGCCGGGCGGACACGGCGCGTTCACTAAAACCGAGGGCGGCTTGGGATCGGCCCGCGAAATGGTGGAGTTCGCGCTCGCGCGGCATCCGTTTTGTGTCGGCGTCGCGGGCTATCCCGAAGGCCACATCCATTGTTTGAACAAGACCCGTGACTTGGAACACTTAAAAGAAAAAGTGGACGCGGGCGCAAATCTCATTGTCACGCAGTTGTTTTTCGACAACGACGATTTTTGCCGGTGGCGCGACGATGTGCGAAAAATGGGTATAGATGTTCCAATCGTCGCCGGTATCATGCCGATTTTGAATGTCGCCCAGATCAAGCGCGTCGTAACGATGTGCGGCTCGAAAATTCCGCACTCCCTTCTGGTCAAATTGGAAGCCGTGGAAGACGACAAGATCGCCGTGCAGGAAATTGGCACGAATTACGCGCTCGCCCAGTGTCAGGATTTGCTTGACCGGGGCAACGTGGACGGCATTCATTTTTACACGATGAACCGCAGTCAAGCGACGCGCGATATATGCCGCGCGTTGCAGGGAAAATTCGCCGTTTAATCACGGCCTCTGTTAATTGTAGGTTGGTTCGGCGACCAGTAGCGCCGTTAGAACAGGATCGCTGTCCGCACTATGGGAAGTTCGCCGCCGCTGCTGTCCCGCGTTTCGCAGGGCGTCGAAGGAAATCGTCCCGCCTTTTTCGGTCGGCCCAGCCGAGGCGATGAGGCCGCCGCGCTCGCCCGCGCCTACGCCCACTGCAAGGACGTGAACCGACACTACGGCAAAACGTACTTTTTCTCCACGCAGTTTTTCCCCGCCGCCGTTCGCCCGCACGTCCACGCCTTGTACGCTTGGGTGCGCTATCCCGACGAATGGGTGGACAATCCCGGCGACTTAGGCATTGACGAACAGGCCGCCAAACTGCGCGAATGGCGGGACGCAACGCTTGACGCCCTCAAATGCGGTCAGTCCGACCATCCCGTGCTGTGGGCGTGGGCGGATTCGGCCCGCAAGTACAACGTGCCCGCCTCGTATATGCGCGACTTCATGGACGCGATGGAAATGGACTTAACCGTTTCGCGGTACCAAACCTTTGACGATCTGCAAAACTACACGTGGGGTTCCGCGTCCGTCGTCGGTTTGATGATGTGCCATTTGGTCGGCGCGACCGACGCGGCTGCCGTGCCGCACGCGACGAGTTTGGGCCTCGCCATGCAGATGACCAACTTTCTGCGTGACGTGGGCGAAGACTACCAAACGCGGGGCCGCATTTATTTGCCACTCGAAGATCTGGAACGCTTTTGTGTTTCCGAAGCCGACATCGCGCAAAAGCACATCACCCCGCAATTTTGCGAACTGGTGCGCTTTCAAGCCGAGCGGACGCGCTCCATCTACGACCACGCCGACGAAGGCATGGTATATATTCCCGCCGAAGCGCGTTTGCCCGTGCGCCTTGCCCGCGTGCTGTACGCCCGCATTTTGGACAAAATCGAACAAAACGCCTGCGATGTGTTGACGCGCCGCGCCCGCGTCCCGACGTGGGAAAAACTGGTCACGCTCGCCGTGGAAGCGCAGAAAAATAAACAGAGCGCATCGTCAGACATGGGTTAAAACCCACGTCTGGTTGGCCTTCGGCCTATTGTCCTTCGGACAAGGCTTGCAAAAACCGGTATGTTGTGTCGCAAACGCAAGTCTATGCGTTCATTCGGTAAATGCACCTCTCTTTGTCCGTGAGGACAGTAGGCCGAAGGCCAACCAGACGTGGGTTTTAACCCATGTCTATAACTCGTGCAACCGCCTCCCATCTATCCGTGTCAAACCGTTTGTGCTAAAATAACCAAGTGAGCGGGCCACCCCCTGCGCTGCGGCAGAGCTTCG
>CAXTBP010000219.1:0-8487 GCA_964241985.1 uncultured Armatimonadaceae bacterium
GAAAACCCATGCCAAGATTAGACAAGATCGGATTGGTTCGATAGATTTAGAACAATTAAAAAACGGTGGAGACTTTGTTTCACCCGCAAAAGAAAGAATTGATCATGAGTAATGTTTGGTTTATCACCGGAACCTCAACCGGATTTGGACGGGATTTGGCGGTCGCCGCCCTTGAAAACGGCGACCGGGTCGCGGCAACGGCCCGCAAGCCCGAAGTGCTGGGCGATTTGACGGAAAAATACGGCGACAAAGTGTTGGCCTTGCGCCTCGATGTCACCAAGCCCGATGAAATCTCCGCCGCCGTTGAAGCGACCGTTGCCGCCTTCGGGCGCATCGATGTCCTCGTCAACAACGCGGGCTACGCGCAAATGGGCGCGATTGAGGAAGTGACCGACGCGCAGTTCCGCCAGCAATACGATACCAATGTGTTTGGGCTTCTGAATGTTACGCGGGCCGTTTTGCCCGTGCTGCGGCAGCAAAAGGCGGGGCGCATTTTGAATATTTCCAGCGCCGCCGGTTTGGTAGGTTTTCCCGCGACTGGGGCGTATGCCTCGTCCAAGTTTGCCGTCGAGGGAATTACCGAAGCCTTAGCCCAAGAGGTTGAGCCGCTCGGCATTCGGGTTACTTTGATTGAGCCGGGCTTGTTCCGCACCGCGATCAGCAGTGGGGAATTGAAAATCGGCGAAAACCGCCAATCCGATTACGACCCAATTACCAATGGCGTTGTTGAGTGGATACAAAATGTGGCGGGCAATCAGCCCGGCGACCCGAAAAAAGCCGCTCAAATCATGGTCGATTTGGTCAGCAATCCCAACCCGCCCCTCCGGCTGCTTTTGGGCCGCGACGCACTGGACGCCGCGCGCCAAAAACTGGCGTCCTTGCAGGCCGACTTCGACGCCAACGAAGCCATCACCACCAGCACGGATTTTCCCGATTTATAATTGGGGCTACTGGCACGCAACCGCAGACGCCCCGTCCACTACAACGTGGGCGGGGCGGTTTGTATGCGGCTTAATTTTTTCTTGGCGAGCCGACCTATCTTGTGTTATACTCCAATCAGACCAAGTTCGTGAAATAAAGCACAATGTCAAGCGCCCCCGACGTTCAATCGACGCCGCAAAACGCACCGCAGGCCCAAGCCGCGCGGCGCGCGGGCGAGGTGCATTTTGAAAAGGAACGCGGCGTTTCCGAAGTCTCGCTCGTTCGTGGCATCGTCCATGTGACCGTGTGCGTTTCGGGGCAGGCGAACGGCGAATACGAGGAGCGCCTGCGCGTTTTGGAGTATCTCGCCAGCCAAAACGTGCCCGTGTTTTTGGTCAAGATTTTACCCGGCGCGCTGTCGTTCGCGCTTCGGGGTGAGGCCGCGCCGCAGGGTTTGGTCGCCCTTAAAGAGTTGCAGGCCGATTTTTCCGCCGACTCCGATTTGGCTCTCCTTTCTACCCATGCGGGCGCGATGCGCGATTTGTCCGGCGTGATGGCCGATATTTACGAGGCGCTGAGTAGCGTGAACGCCCGCGTCAAACAAACCGGCGACGCCTACAACGCCGTTTTGTGTTTGGTTCCCGGCGACAAGGCGCGGGCCGCACAGGCCGCTCTAAGAAAACGCTTCGCCCTGCCCGAAGACGAACCCCTGTCGGTTCCCCTCGATTCCGCGCCGGTTCCGAGGCCCGCCTTATGAAAATTCTCGTGCAAAAATACGGCGGCACGTCGGTCGCAACCCCCGATGCCCGCGCCAAAGCCTGCGACAAAATTATCCGGGCCGCGCAGGACGGCTGGCGTGTCGTCGTGGTCGTGTCCGCGATTGGGCGCGAAGGCGAGCCGTATGCGACCGATACGCTTGTCAAAACGCTCAGAGATGTGGATCGCACATCTCCGCCCGCGCCGCGCGAAATGGACTTGCTGATGGCGTGCGGCGAGATTATTTCGACTGTCGTTATGGCGCAAACGCTCCGGGCGCGTGGCCTTGACACGATTGCGCTTACGGGCGGGCAGGCCGGAATCGCCACGGATTACGAGTTCGGAAACGCCCGCATTCTCAATATCGACCCGTCCTATATGGCGCGAATGCTCCATGCCGGGCGTGTTGTTCTGGTCGCCGGGTTTCAGGGCGTGACCGAGTTCGGCGCAATAACGACGCTGGGACGCGGCGGAAGCGATACGACGGCCTCCGCTGTCGGGGCCGCGCTGAAACCGCACGCGGACGAAGTGGTTGTCGAAATTTACACGGACGTGGACGGCGTGAAAACCGCCGATCCGCGCGCCGTTCCGCAGGCCCGCACCCTTGACGAGGCCACGTATGAAGAGGTCGGCGAAATGGCGCATCAGGGGGCCAAAGTCGTGCATCCCCGCGCGGCCCAAATCGCCGGACAGTACGGCATTCCGCTGTGGGTCAAGTCCACATTTTCGGATTTGCCGGGCACGCGCATCGTAAGCGGCGACCAAATCAGTACCGATTCGGCCCGCAATCGCGTGACGGGCGTGACCGCGACGGGGAAAGTGGCCTATCTGCGCTTCGATTTACCGCTTGTCGAAGGCGAAGACACTTTACAACGCGAAAGCGACAAGGAACAAATCGAGCGGGAAATCTTCCGGCTTTTGCAGCGCGAAAACGTTTCGCTCCATTTGAACAGCACGAGCAAAGACGGCTTCGCGTTTGCTATCGGTCGGGAAAACCTGCCGCGTTTGCGCGATTTGCTGGATGGCTTGGTCGTGCCGATTGAATGGTCGAAACGCACCCGTCCGCCGTTCGGGCGCGTCTACCTTTTGGGCATGAACACGAAAAAATCCGGGTTTGAGGCGCAAAAAGCGATGCTCGAAAAGGCGTCGGGTTTGATTGCGGTTCACGTGGTCGAGGCCGATGTGCGCGAAAACTGTTCGGTGGTGTCGGTTATCGCGTCCAAATTTCAAGGCGTGCCCGGCGTGACGGCGCGGATTTTGCGCACGCTCGCCGGGCAAAACGTGCCCGTGTACCAGACCGCCGATTCGGCTTTGAGTATTTCGGTTTTGATCCCCGAAGCTGATGTGCCCAAAGCCACCCTTGCCCTGCATTCCGACTTCGGTCTGGAAAAAGAAGCGGAACAAATAGCAATATCTGAAAAGGAAAACGGGGCGAGCGCGGCGTAACTAAAAACGGGGAACAGCGAAAGATGCCCGAAAATACGAACGCCACCGACGGCGCAAACAATAGCGAAGCGGATGACCTGCGCGCCCGATTCGCCGCGCACTTGGGCGACGAGGAACCTGCCGTAAGTGGTGGACAAAGCGTTGAGTTGCCGCCCGTGCCGGAAACGAACTACGCGCGGCCAAACACGCAGGCGGCCCGCGAAGCCGCGCCGGGGCAAATCGAAGGACGCCCATTGGGCGGAGGCATCGGAAGCCGGGGCCTTATCGGCAGCACGAGCGACGTAAAAGGATCGGCGCAGGCGCTAACGATTGGCACGCAGTTGGTCGGCTCGATTATCGCGGGAACGCTGCTTGGCTGGCTTGCGGACAAGTATTTGCTCCACAGCGGGGCGACACCGTGGGGCCTGATCGTCGGCTTTATGCTGGGTGTGGCGTCGGGGTTTGTGAACTTGGTTCGCGTGGCGAACCGATTGAACAAAGATTAAAGATTTAGAAGCGCGGGTTTGGAAACCGAAGTGAACGAAAGCGACAACGACGGCAAAGGGTACGTGCTGAAAACGCTGCGCTCGACCGCAGTGGTCGCCGTTTTGGTCGCGCTGACGCTGGCCTCGTATGGGTTGAACGCGCTCATTGCGCCGTTTATGTCGGGCGTACTGCTTGGTGCGGTTTTGCTGTGGGGTTTAGACAAGTTTGTGCGCGGCGTGTTCGCGCCGGAAAAAGTGCGGGCGAGAAAAAAAAGCGGCACGGACGGACGCTGGGCACTTTTGGCGTTCGCTCTGATAAAATACCCGTTGGTCGGGGTTTTGCTGTGGCTGGTTGTGCGGGCGTGGGGACACGAAACCGCGCGCATCATGGCGTTCGCCGGGGGCTTTATTTTGCTGCAAGTCATTATCGCGCTCCGAGCGGTCGGAAAAGCGATAACGACAAGCGGCTCGAAATACTAAAAATTGTTGTTGGATAAACGGAGGCCCTAAGTTTTGGGCCGCAAAGGTTTTGGGGGAATAAACGTTGCCGCAGGAAATTGGCGGAAGAAAAGTAATAATTGTCGCGCAGGGCGGGGAACCGGTCGGCCATCAGAACGGCGAAACGCACGAAACCGTGGGCGCAGCCGAACATGAAGCCCCGGAAAACCCGCTCGCCGAACACCCGCCGCTATATTATTCCGGCGTGGGCCTGCTCGTCATCGTTTTGATTTTGGCGTTTTCGGTGTTTTGCAAATCCAAAGGCTTGGTGCTGCGAAACGCCTCGAAGCGGCAAACGCTGCTTGAGCAAGCGGTCGCGTCCATCACGTTCTTTACGCGCAACGCGATTGGCGAGGGCGGCGAAAAATTCGCGCCGCTTATCGGCACGGTGTTCTCGTTCATTTTGGTGTCGAACCTGATGGGCGTCGTGCCCGTGGTTTTGCATCGAGGCCATGAAGCCGGGTCGTATTCGTCGCTGCTTCCGGCCCCGACCGCCAACCTTTCGATTACGCTTGCCGTCGCGCTGGTCGTGTTCGGGGTCGTGCAGTGGGTCGGCATCAAGGAAAACGGCGTGGGCGGCTACATCAAGCACTTTGCCGGGCCGATTCCCGCGCTCTCGCCCCTTATTTTCCCGCTGGAAATTATCGGCGCGATTGCCAAGCCCATTTCGCTCTCCATTCGCTTGTTCGGTAACGTGTTCGGCGAGGAAACGGTCATCGCCGTGCTTATCGGCCTTGCGGTCACCACGCTGCCGATTTTTGCGCCCATTCCGTTCCATTTGCCCATGCTGATGTTCGGCGTGTTCGGCTCGATTGTGCAGGCGGGCGTGTTTACGATTTTGACCTGCGCCTATCTGTCGCTCGCCATCGGCGACCACGACGACCACGGGCACGGGTCGGAAAACGGCGATGTCCACGATGAGTTCGGGGCGCATATCGCCACCGGCGGGCATCCCGAAATGCCGCCGCTCGCGCGTCCCACCCACTAAGCGGGGCACGCTCGGTCAATACGATTTGTTTGTGGTATCATTTGGCGGCGCGAAAAATCAAAAATAGCGGGCCGCACTTTTATAAAAACCCTTATTTGGAGGATTTGTTATGTTTTATCTGGGAATGCTCGCCCTCGCGGTGGGATTGGGATTGCCGATTGCCGTTATCGGAGCCGGTTTAGGTCAGGGTAAAGCCGCCGCCGCCGCCCTTGAAGGCATCGCTCGGCAGCCGGAAGCCGCCGGTCGCATCCAAACCGTCATGATCATCGCCCTCGCCCTTATCGAATCGCTCGTTATCTACGCGCTCTTGATGTTCTTCCTTTTGAACGGCAAGCTGCCCACGGTGACGACTGAAGATTTGAAAGCGATGAGCGCGGCCCCGGCGGCGTCTTCGGTTGCGAACCCCACCCCGTAGTTTTTGTTTGACGGGGCCTTCGCCCTTATGTAAGGGCGAAGGCCCCAACCCACCCAAAAAATGGAACTTCTACACAGTCTCAACATCGACCCTGCCGCCATTCTCGTCAATATCGTCGGGTTTGTGCTGCTGCTTTTTATCGCCAACCGCTTGGTGTTCCAGCCCATCGGCAAAGTGATTACCGAGCGACAGGCCGACATCAACAAAACCTACGACACGATTGACCGCGACAAAAACGCGATGGAAGCCACGCGCCGCGATTACGAGCAGCGTCTTGCCGCCATCGAAGAAGAACGTCGCGCCAAAGTGCAGCAGGCGATTACCGAAGCGCAAATGACGCGCGACCAGATTATCACCGAAGCCAACAACAAAGGCAAGGAAACGATTACGCGCGCCCAGCAGGAAGCCGCCCGCGAACAGCAGGAAGGCATGATTGCCCTGCGCCAGCAAATTGTGGACTTGGCACTTGGCGCGGCGACCAAAGTTATCGGCGACAACTTGGACGAAACCCGTCAGCGCAAGCTCATCGACGACTTTATCGCGGCCCCGCCCACTCCCTCGACGGCGGTTTATTCGACCACCGCGACGGCGGACGCATAAGAGAAACGCACTATGGCAGAAGAATCCGTCGGGCGGCGTTACGCCGCCGCGCTGTTTTCCTTAGCGCAAAAACAAAATCGTTTGGAAGAAGCGCGCCGCGAACTGTCCACGGTCGCCAATACGGTCGCGCAATCGTCCCGGCTGCGGGTCATTTTACATGAGCCGTTTTTGGGCGAAGCCAAAAAGAAGGACGCGCTGCTAACGGTTTTCGGGGCGACCATCAGCAAATCCACGATGGCGTTTTTGAACCTCATGGTGGACAAACGACGCCTCGACGTGCTGCCGGAAACCGAAGCCGAGTTTACCAAAATGGTGCGCGCCCATTTGAACGTGGAAGAAGCGACGGCAACGTCGGCCATTCCGCTGTCCCCGGACGAAACGCAAAAACTCACGCAGTCGCTGCAAGTGCGCACGGGCAAAACCATCGAACTGACGACGACCGTTGACCCGTCGGTTTTGGGCGGCGTTTTGGTGCGTATCGGCGATACCGTGTGGGACGGAACCGTCAAAGGCAATTTGGAACGTTTGCGTGAGCGCTTGACCGAAAGCCGGTAGTTTCAGTTTGCGACAGCGAAACGCGGCCCCCGATCCAAACCGATTTGCCCGGCTTGTCGGCGTGTTCGGGATTGTGATGGGCGCGATTTTGCTCATCGGCACGGCAAGCGGCGCGATAAATAAAGGCCCCGCCAGTAACGGTTATTTGTTAGGTGCGGGCGTTTTGGCGTATGGCTTGTTCCGCTTGTGGAACGGGCGAAAAACGAAATAAAGGATTAAACCATCGTGGCAGTAAGACCCGAAGAAATAACCAGTATCCTTGAACGGGAACTGGAACAATACGAAAGCGGCGTTGAAGAGGTCGGGGTTGGAACCGTGCTTCAAGTCGGCGACGGCATCGCCCGCGTGTACGGTTTACGTGACTGCGGCGTGGCCGAGTTGTTGGAGTTTCCCGGCGGCGTGATGGGAATCGCGCTCAACTTGGAGGAAGACAACGTCGGGGCCGTAATTTTGGGCGAAGACAAGAACATCAAGGAAGGCGATACCGTCAAACGCACGGGCCGCATTATTGAAGTTCCGGTCGGCGAAGCCTTGCTTGGCCGCGTCGTCAACCCGCTCGGTATTCCCAAAGACGAAGGCGGCCCGATTTTGGGCGCGGAAACCCGCCTTTTGGAAACGATTGCGCCGGGCATTGTTGACCGCCAGCCTGTCAAAGAACCGCTGCAAACCGGCATTAAGGCCGTAGATGCGATGATCCCGATTGGGCGCGGCCAGCGCGAATTGATTATCGGCGACCGACAGACCGGCAAAACGGCTGTTGCTATCGACACGATCATCAACCAAAAAGGCAAAGACGTTTACTGCTTCTATGTCGCCATCGGACAAAAAGAGTCCACGGTCGTTCAAGTGGTCGAACGCCTTCGGGCCGAAGGCGCAATGGAATACACCACGGTTATTTCCGCATCCGCCGCCGACCCTGCGTCTTTGCAGTACATCGCGCCGTATGCGGGCTGCTCGATGGCCGAATACTTCCGCGACACGGGCCGCCACGCCTTGATCGTGTACGATGATTTGACCAAGCAAGCGGCGGCGTACCGGCAGGTATCCCTTCTTCTGCGCCGTCCGCCGGGGCGCGAAGCCTATCCCGGCGACGTGTTTTATCTCCATTCGCGGCTTTTGGAGCGGGCCTCCAAACTCTCGAAAGAGCGTGGCGGCGGTTCCTTAACGGCTTTGCCGATTATCGAAACGCAGGCGGGCGACGTTTCCGCGTACATTCCGACCAACGTTATTTCGATTACGGACGGTCAGATTTTCTTAGAATCCGACCTGTTCAACAGTGGCGTGCGCCCGGCAATTAACGTCGGTATTTCCGTATCGCGCGTCGGCGGGGCGGCTCAGATTAAGGCCATGAAGGGCGTTGCCGGTAGCCTTAAACTGAATTTGGCCCAGTTCCGCGAGGTGCAAGCCTTTTCGCAGTTCGCGTCCGACCTTGACAAAGCCACGCAGGCCCAGCTGAACCGTGGCTTGCGTTTGGTCGAACTGCTGAAACAGCCGCAGTATTCGGGTATGCCGGTCGAAAATCAGGTTATCTCTATTTTCGCCGCCAACAACGGGTATCTGGACGATGTCCCGGTGGATCAAATCCGCCGATTTGAGTCCGAATTGCAGGCCTTTGTCGCCGAGCGCTACCCGGACATCCCGACCGGCATCGCGCAAAGCAAAGCCCTCGGTGACGACGCCACGACCACGCTTCGCACCGCGATTACCGCTTTCAAAGAGCAGTTTGCCAAAGAAGCCCCGACGCCCGCCCCGGTCGCCTAACCCGCGCGCCGAACGGCACAACAAAGCCCGCGCCTATCTCGCAAATCAGCGAAATAGGCGCGGGCTTTTTGGCGTTATAATGC
>CAXTBP010000220.1:0-8320 GCA_964241985.1 uncultured Armatimonadaceae bacterium
CCTTTCATCCGTTGTCCTGCGAGTCCATTTTTGTTTAGTTCAGTCGATCTTGAAGATAGGCGCGCAGGGCCGGGCCGTGATCGGCGTCCAGCAGCGCAAAGGCGGCGAACGCCTTGAAGTACGAATCCAGTCCACCAATATCATGCCGCGTTTCGCCCGTTTTTAGCGGTACGGCAACGCCCGTTTCGCCGCGCGAAAGAACCGATTGCATGGCGTCTGTGAACTGAATTTCGCCGTTCGCCGCCGGTGGCGTCGAATCCAAAACGGCGAAAATTTCGGGCAGGGTGACATACCGCGCGGCGGCGGCGTAGTTGGACGGGGCAACTTCGGGGGTGGGCTTTTCCACGATGCCTGAAATAGTGAACGCCGTCTCGTTCGCTGTTGTGGCAGGCTGCACAATGCCGTAGCGCGAAATGCGCTCGCGCGGCACTTGCTGAACGACGAGGCCAATCGACGCGCGGTTTTCCGCAACCGCATCGCACAAACGGCGGGTTATAGCGCCGCTTTCGGCTTCCTCGAATACGGCGTCGCCGAGCGCGACCACGAACGGGCCGCTTTCGCCAATATTTGGGGCCGCCTGCAAAATGGCGTGACCTAAGCCACGCATTTCGGATTGGATCGCGTATTCAATCGCAAGGTCACCGAATAGCGTTCCGAACCGCTTCTTGATAACCGGCTCTTTCGCGGGCGACAAAACGAAAACCGCGCGTTCCATCCCCGCCCCAACCAGCTCTTCCAAAATGATTTCGAGGGCCAAGCGACGGCCCACGGGCAGCATCTCTTTGGCGATGGAATCGGTCAGCGGGCGCAAGCGGGTTCCGAAACCGGCGGCGGGAATGATAGCGATGCGGGGGCGACCGTTCGCACAGAACGGTTCTGCGTCTGCGGGGCGCTCAAGCATGGGTGGTGTTAGCATAACGTGAAAACCGCTAAGAAAGCCACGCTGCGTTTCTCCCGATACGATAACATAATTTGTCCGCTTTTGTCAAAGCGCAGTACCATCGTTCCCCTCTTTCCCGACAAAAACGCGCGTATCGCCGCGCCGAACGGTAAGCCCTTGCGCGTCCATCCATTCCAAAAGCGGCACAATGATTTTGCGCGATGAACCCGTCGCGTTGCGCAGCGAAGCCACCGTCAAACCGTTGGGCGCATCGGACAAATCGCGGGCCGTTTGCGTTAATCGTTCAACCACCGACGGGGCAAAATACAAATTTTCGGCAACCGCAAGGAGCGCCCCGGTTTCCGTTAAAACTTTCAAAATAGCGCCGATGTTTACGTCGCGCGGGTACTGCCCCTCGAATGCGGACGGTGGTGGCGGATTGAGACCCGCGCTCTCAAAGGCCCCTTGAATTTCTCGGGCCGCCTTTTCCCAGCCGGGCGGCAAAACGACCGCGTGTTCGGGCAGGCGCACGCCCCGTTTCGGCTCCCAAACGAGCGCGTTCTCCGCTTGTAAGCGGGCCGCGACACGCCGCAAATCCTGATTTCCGAGAGTGGCGGCTTTTGTGAGCGAGCCGCGCAATTCGCCGAGCGGCATCATTTTTTTGTACGGGTTTTTCTTGTGATAGGTGGCGAGCGTTCGGCGCGTCGTTTGCGCGATGCGCGCCCACGTTTCGGGCAGCATATAGCCATCGGCTTCGCCCACATCAAGGGGCGCAAGGCAAACTAAACGGCGGCCTGCGACCAGCGCGTCCGCCGCGCTTTTGACGTGTGCTTCCGACAAACCGGTTTCTGCGGCAATTTGCGCGAGAAGCAGTTCGCCGTGCGCGGTTTCCTGCACCGCGCGAAGAACCATTTCGCTCGGGTCTCTTTCGCCGCTATTTTCTGTCGCCTCGGTTCGTTGTCCCGTTTCCATATTTTTCAGTGTACCGAATGGACGTGATCTCGTTTTTGCGCGCGGAACTATGGCGCGCTCCGGCGCGTAAGGATTGCGTGCACTATGGTTAATTGCCTCGCAGCAAAGGGTATACTAATCTGCCGGGCAAACCCGCCGCGCTTGGGCGTGGCTTCGCTTCGTTTTGCCCTACCCTTTTTCCGTGGAGAATCCATGAACGATTCGGAAGGCTTTGACTGTCCCCCTGCTTCACCCGATATGGCTTCGGCGACCGCACGCCAAACACTGACGGATTTGCAGGCCCGCTTTCCCCAAACCCCGTTTTTAGCCTTGGGCCAAACCGCCTTGTGGGACGAACCGACCAAAGCCGTTTTGCGCCGCGCTCTCGATACGATGTGGCCGGACGCGGTTTTGCGTGCCGGGGCACACGACACGGACTACTTCGCCAAACTGCCGGGCCGGGCTAAATCGGCGGCACGGTCGCTCCACGGGCACTACGCCCTCGCCCTCCACGACGACGCCAAAACACGCGGTTTGTGGTCGGCGGCAGGAGAAATGAGCGCCTTGTTCGGCGCGGAAGAAGTCGTAACCCAAGACGATTTACGCAAAAACGGTACGCTTTTGGATCGTACTTTGTACGGCCTCCATTCCGACGCCGACGCCCGCGACGCGCTGCTTAGTGAACTCACTGCCGCGTGGGGTTGGACGGGAATTATCTATACGGAATGGGATCGGAAAATCGCCCGCGACGTGCCGCTCCGCGATATTTTGCCGACCCTTTTAGATCAAGTCAAGGACGCGACCGACCGAAGCATCGCGTGCTTAAATGGGGAGCGAGCGGCCCGTGCCCGCGAAACCGCCGCGCTTTTGCCCGAATGGATCAGCGAATTCGCGCGCCAAAATGCCGAGGCGAGTTTAACCGATTTTTATCAAGACGTGCTGCCACGCTTATACGGTCTGTTGCTCAAACAAACCGGCCCCAACGTGCAAACCACGTGTACCACCGAACTTTTACGCTTCAACCGGGAAACGGCCCGTTTGCCGCGCTTCGCGCTTGTGGACGTTTTTCTCAACCCGATTACCCGCCAACTTGCCCGCGACGCTTACAATTTGGCGGTCGGCGGCAGCGATATTTATACGCTGGATCAGTTCGACAACGGCGCGCTCCCCTTTGATTTGGTCATTCCGGGCAAAGGACGCGGAACCCTGTGCATTCCCGGCGACGGAACTATTTTCGTGGACACGCCGCGTCAGCCGACCGTGCTGTGTGATACAGGCTGCGACTTTTCTAACGTGGACAAATTGGCCGCGCTCATCGAGCGCGAACTGGGAACCGAGTGTGTTTTGGTTGGCAAGGCCGTGACCTTGATTCCAATGATTGCCGCCGAAAATATCGTCGTATTTCATGAAACCGCGTCGGGCTACACGGATAAAACGCGAGCGATGATGACGCGCCTCGCGGCCCGCAACATCGCGCCCACTATTCACCCGATTTTACGCATCAAGTATTCGACTTGGGATGCCTTGTCAGCCGTTCCCGCGCTTGGCAGCGAGGAAAGCGACCGCTTCAATCTTCCGCCGTTTTTGGCGCAGGCCTTCGGACGTCCGCAAATCGCCATTGACGAGTTCGCGTCCTGTTGGCGTCACGCCATGCAAACCGAACAGCGCAGTTTGGAAAAACTGCGGGCTATCGCCTCGCCGCGCCAACTTTTGAACCTGTTCGCTGCCGAAACCGGCGACAAGGCGTGGGAAACAAAAAAACAGCAATATCAAGCGGCGAGCCTGCGTTTGTACGCTTTGCGCGACGAGGCCGACAGCATTCAAGGGCGCGTTTTGACGCTGTACGATCAGGTGCGCGGCTTGAAAGCCGACGCCGACCAAATGGAGCGGGCCAAAGGCGACGATTTTCGCGCCCGCATCACCCCGCTCCGCGCGCAACTGCTCCAAGCGCACGAGAACGGACAAACCGCCGAGGCCGATGCGCTTCAAGCCCGCATCGATGCTTTGCAGGCTGAGCGCGCGTTAACCTTTGACGCGGAAATCGCGTCGCGTCGGGGGCAGGTGCGCTTTGCCCTTGCCACCGTGCGCGAACTCAAAACAAAGCGGCTCGCTTTGGAGCGGGGCAAAGATTCTGCCGAGGCACGGCAAACCTTGCGGCGCATCGAGGCCGATATAGAACGCGCCCACGCCGAAACGGTGCGCAACGCTTTGCAAACCATCCGGGGCCTGCCGCACACGGACTTCCGCCCGTCGGCGTGGTGGTTCCCCTTAGTGGACGACACCGGATCGTGGTTCAATCGCTTGGCGGAAACGGCGGAGTTTTATTTGGAGCCGCTGATGGACGAAAGGGGCACGTAAATGACTCGGCTGCCCTTCGTGAAAATGCAGGCGGTCGGCAACGATTTTGTGGTCGTTGACCAAAAAAATTGGCCCCAAGAAACCGCATGGGACGCCACCGCGCTGTTTTTGTGTGACCGCAAATTCGGCGTCGGTTCAGACGGCCTGCTTGTTGTCGGGCCATCCGATGTCGCCGACGTGCGAATGCGGATGTTCAACCCCGACGGAACCGAAGATATGTGCGGCAACGGCCTCCGCTGCGTCGTGCGCCGCGCTTTCGATACCGGCGTTATCAGCGAAAATTCGCGCATAGAAACAGTGGCGGGCGTCCGTACCGCAACCGTTCACAGCGACGGCAGCATCACGACCGAAATGGGAACGCCGCAGTTCGATCTCGCCGCAATTCCCGTCAATCCCGACGGCTTGCCCGCGATGCGCCGCAACGGGGCGTCCAACCTCAATTTATGCGTGGTTTTGCCGCACGTTCCGTTTGGCGCGTCGGTTCACGTGGACGCTGTCAATACCGGCTCAACGCACGCGGTTTTGTGGAAAAACCGACTGCCAAACGACGACGAATTTTTCGCCGTCTCGCCGCGCATCGAAACCGACACCGCACTATTTCCCGAACGCACCTCGATTATGTGGGCCGTTTTAGAGGGAGAAAACGCTTTGCGGCTGCGGATTTGGGAGCGTGGCGCGGGCGAAACGTTGGGCTGCGGTACGGGCGCGTGCGCCGCCGCCGTGCTGGCCCGACAGTCCGGCAGAATAACCGCCGACCAAATCATCGTCCATTCCAAAGGCGGCACGCTCCGCGTTTCATGGGCGGGCGGCGAAACCAATCCGATACTTTTGACGGGAACCGCGCACACAGTGTATGAAGGTACGGTAGAGTATCCGCCGCCAACCACAAAGGAAACGGGCCGTGCCGAAAGTTGAAATGCAGGGTGCGCCCGAACCGTTTCATCTGCTGAACCGGATACCTATTTTCGAGTGCGGCGAACCGCTCATCGACATACGCGAAGCCTGCCCGCTTGTCGTGCCTCGGCCCGGTTTGTTGCCCTATCTGCGCGTCACGGTCGCGCAAATGCTCAATCGTGCGCAGGATGATTTGCCGCCCGGCTACCGTTTTGCCATCGGTTCGGCCCTGCGAACCATTGATATGCAGGCGTCGATGTATTGGCGCAACTATCACAAATTGGCCCGCGAAAAACCGCACCTGCCCACGTCGGCCCTGCGGCGCATCACGAACAAATACTTCGCCCCGCCCGACGCGCCCGCGCCACCCGGACACACGACCGGCGGCGCGATTGATGTCGGTTTGCTCGGCCCCGACTTCCGTAACCGCGACGTGATCGCACCGACCAAAGGCTGGGAAGCCGCCTACACGTGGTCGGATCTCATCGGGCCGGAAGCCAAATTTCACCGTAACTTGATTATCAATGCCCTATCCGGCGCGGGCTTTTCCAACTGCCGCGACGAATGGTGGCACTGGAGCTACGGCGACAATGCGTGGGCCGTCCGCACCGGCAGCGCGTTCGCCTTTTACGGCCAGCATTCCCCACCGGATGGCTTTACGTTCGTGCCGCGCCCGCCCACGCATTCAAATCGCACGGGCTACCGCACTATTGGGGGGCAAACGCGGCGGCGCGGTTGGGGATAGATGGTGAACAAAACCGCAAATCTTAAATAGACAACATGGGTTAAAACCCACGTCTGATTGGCCTCCGGCCTATCGTCCTGTCGAACGAGGCTTTATGCGAGGCGATATGTCGTACCGAAGTTACGAACCACGCCGCTACTATTGCACAGCCCCCTCTTTGTCCGAAGGACAGTAGGCCGGGAGGCCAATCAGACGTGGGTTTTAACCCATGTTGTCAAACCCGTGAACAAAACGCCGGGGGAAATGCCCCGGCGTTACATCTTGCTTGCCCTATTTTCGCTTGACAGTCGGGCCGCTCGGCGTGTCGCCGACTTCCCAGCCCAATTCGGCGATTTGTTTCCGCAGTTCGTCGGAACGGGCGAAGTCGCGGGCCGCGCGGGCGGCCTGCCGGGCTTCAACCAATTCCATGATTTCCTGCGGCGCGACTTCGGCCTCTTTGATGACGGCTTTGTTCGCAAAGTCCAAACCGAGCACGGCATCGAACGCGCGCCACAAACGCGGCGAGTTGTAGGTGTGGAGCGTGGCGACTGCTTTGGGAACGTTCACGTCGTCGTTTAAGCAGGCCAGCGTTTCGTTGTAAGCCATATCGTAGGCGTCCTGCCCTGCCAGCGGTTCGTCGTCCTGCCGCGCGACGCGCTCGTACAACCGGCTTAGACCGTTCGTGGCATGGTCGAGCGATTCCGCAAAGCCGACGGTTTTGGCTTCGTCCTTCCACGTCCACGCCATTTCGAGTTCCGACCGATAATGCGCCTGCAAGCATAGATAGCGGTAGGCGAGCGGATCGTAGCCGGAATCCACGAGGGTTTGTACGGTCACGAAGCCGCCTTTGGATTTGCTCATTTTGAGCGTGCTCATGCCTTCCTTGTTGCGCAGGTTCAAAAAGGCGGCGTGCATCCAATAGTGCGCAAAAACGTGCCCGGTCGCGCATTCGGATTGAGCAATTTCGTTGGTGTTGTGAACGGGAATATGGTCGATGCCCCCGCAATGGATGTCGAAGGTTTCGCCCAGATATTTCATCGCCATCGCCGAGCATTCGATATGCCAGCCGGGATAGCCCTCGCCCCACGGCGACTGCCATTTCATGATGTGCGTTGGCTTGTTGCGGAACCACAATACGAAATCGGCGGGACTGCGCTTGTCGGGGTCAACGTTTACGTCTTCGCGTGCCCCTTCTTTTTGCGCGTCCAGATTGAGGCGGGCCAGTTTTCCGTAGTCGGGGTCACGGCTCGTGTCGAAGTACAGTCCTTCGGGCGTCAGATACGTGAAGCCTTTTGCTTCCAGTTTTTGGTTGAGGACGATCATTTCCTCAACGTGCTCGGTTGCGCGGGGCAGCACATCGGGCGTGCGAATACCAAGCCGCGACAAATCGTGAACGAAAGCGTCCTCGTATTTGCGGGCAATCGCATACGGGTCTAACTTTTCGCGCTGGGCGGCGACGGCCATTTTGTCTTCGCCTGAATCGCTATCGCTCGTCATGTGCCCGACATCCGTGATGTTCATGACGTGCGTCACGTCGTAACCGTTGAAGCGAAGCATCCGCGATAAAAGGTCTTCAAACAAAAAAGTGCGAAGGTTGCCGATGTGCGCGAAGTTGTATACGGTCGGCCCGCACGTATACATCCCCACTTTTCCCGGCGTTGCGGGCGTAAATAATTCGCGCGTGCGCGACAGCGTATTGTGCAGAAAAATATCCATAAATCGTTTCCAGTGTATATTATAGCCGCTTCAAACCGTTTTCGCGGACGACTATCGTCTACAAATCCGATTGTTTTACTTTTTCGTCATGAAAAACGCCCGCGCTAAGCGAGCGGGTACACTGAAAATACCAAACAACCGACAACGAGGCGGAAATTATGATACCAACGATTACGGGCACGCAACGCGAACAAATGGAGCGCGATGGCTTTTTTGTTTTGCCCAACGTTTTCACGCGGGCCGAAATGGACGAGTTAGCCGTCCATATTGAGGCGCACCAAAAACGGCACGAGGAGCGCATACGACAGGCGGGCGGAACGCAGGGGATTTCGCGGGCCGAAGAAATCACGTTCACATCCCACCTCGCCGAAAACGACACCTTTATCCGTGATTTCGTGACGCGGCCCGAGTTCGTCGCGCTGACGACCGCATTCTTAGGGCCGGACACCGATTTGTATTGGAACCAATCGGTTTTCAAACAGCCCGAAGGCGAGAAAGAATTTCCGTGGCATCAGGACGACGGCTACACCCAAGTCGAACCGTCTCCCTATCTGACGCTGTGGCTTGCCTTAAACGACGCGACGCCCGAAAACGGGTGCATATCCGCTTTACCCGGCGCATATAAAAAAGGCTTGCTGCCGCACACACCGTCGCCTATCGGTTTGGTTTGCCACGATTCCGCCGACTTGGATCAGGGCGTTTTGGTTCCCGTACCTGCGGGCGGGATAGCCGTGTTTTGGTCGCTGACGCCGCACAAATCCGGCGCGAACCGCTCGCAAGGCACTCGCAAAGCCTAC
>CAXTBP010000221.1:0-8319 GCA_964241985.1 uncultured Armatimonadaceae bacterium
ACGCAGGTCGGCTTTGCTTTCTGCGTAGACTGCGGATTTACCCGCCGGTCTTTTTATTTTTACGGGGCGTGCGGCAAGCCGGTGCCGCCTTCGCCTGCGGGGATTGACTCTTCGGGCGCGATGGCCTCGATGGTTTCGGACGTGGCGGGCAGCGGCGGGGCGTTTTTCTGGATTTGCACGTCTACGCGGCGGGCAAGGCGGGGCAGCAAATGCAGCACGACGACTTGCAGACTGGCGGCGACCGGCACGGCAAGAAGCATCCCGCCTACGCCGAAAAGGACGTTACCCGCCATCAAGGCGAAGACGGATAAAATCGGATGCAGTCCGACCTGCGCGCCCAAAACGCGCGGCGAAATGATTTGGTCGAACACGATTTGCTGGCACAGCGCGATACAGAGCGTGACGTAAATCAAATACGCGACCGAGCCTTGCGGGGCCGCGAACGCGACAAGGGCAATCAAAGATGTGGACGTTATCGCGCCCAAATACGGCACGGCGTACAGAACGCCCGCGATAAGGCCGAGGGCGGCGGCAAACGGGCGCGTGGGTGGAAAGAGCAGAAGCACGCCCGTAATGGCGACCGTATCCAGCAAGCACACGATGCCAAGCCCGCGCAGATACCGCCCGAAAACGAGCGTCACGTCGGATGCGATACCGCGCACGGCCCCACGCTTTGCGCGGGGAAACAGCAGCAGAAATTTGGCGAACAGTTTGTGGTAGTCGATCACGGCGTACAAGGCTAAAATCGGAACCAGTACGACGAAAATCAGCGACGGGATAAAGCCGAGTAGCGTCCGCCCGAACGCTTCCAGCCAGCCCGTCAAAAGGGACGCTGAGTTTTTGGCCTCGTGGACGAGCGGGTCGATTACAAAGGCCGGGATGGCGTTGCGCCGCCCGAAAATACTGATGCTGTCGGCGAGCGTTTTAGACAGCGTGGTCGGTTCGTCGAGTTTGAAGCGCAGCCGAAGTTCGGTGACGATTTGCCCGATTTGATCGGACACCAAGGGAACCATCACGAACAGCAGGCCCCCTATCGCGCCGAAAACCAGCAAAAACGCGAGCGCGGCGGCGACGGCGCGGGGTAGGCCGCGCGCCTCCATTCGGTCAACGACCGGGGCGAGCGCGACCGCGAAAACAAGGGCGCAGAAAAACGGCGGCAAAATACTTCGGATTTGCCAAAATCCCCACAAAAGCAGGGCCACGCCCAGTGCGCAGGCCGCAAGTTTCCCGATAAATTGCAGCAGGCGTGCTTGATTCTCGTCGGTCAGCGGCATGGGCGCGGGTTTAGTCCGGCCCAGACGACACCGCGCCGCCCTTCGCGGCCTTTTGCTTTAGCGCGGGGGATGCAACGGGCGCGGGGACTTCGCTTATACTCGGCGCGCCCTCATTAGGAGCGGCCTCGTCCAGTGCGGGCACGTCGCGCTCGGTACGAGCGACGGACGGCGTCGCGGACGGAATCGGTTTAGGCGATGGTTTTAGGCGCGTGGGAACGGCGTCAAGGCGCGGCGGCGGGGGCAGAGTCGCGTTGGTTTTGGCCCGCGCGCCTTTGCCCAAAAACGCCCACCACGCGATAAAACCCATCATTCCAACGACCAAAATCAGCAAAAAAATCGTGGGGGCATTCGACGGCGCGGGGGCCATTGCAGCAACTGGGGCGGGCGTTTCATCCGGCGTGGCGGAGGGGCGGAAACGGGGTTGCTGGCTCATTGAACCTCCTCATTTTTTGGAGGGAACGTTTTCTCGCCCAAATCGCCGATGGGTGGTGGGGGCGTTCCCATGCGGGCCTGCAACAAGGCAAGCAAAACGCGCTTTTCGCTTTCCGTCAGCGTGTCCAAGCGCACGGTTTCGGTCGCCTCCCCCGTATCCTGCGCGCCCCGCGCGAGCAGAGCGGCAAGCGGCGCGTCCAAATCGTCGCCGCACAGTTCGGCGGCTGCATTTTCGGGGGGCGAGTTCGGTTCGGGCATAACGTGAGGGGCGGTTCCGTGACAAACAAAATTCGGTACGGTGTATTGGTAGTGTACCTGACGCGCGCCGGGTTTCAACCCGCGCCCTCGCTCTTAAGCCCGAATGATATAATAAAGATGCGAAAATCACCGAAATTACGGTTTTTCGCGCGGGCCGAAACAACAAAGAAACCCCGCGCCGACTGGCAAAGAATGGGATGTGACAACGATTTGTTAAGCGATTGTTCCAAAGAACTCAACACGCTGCGCGAACGTTTACGAGAGCTGGGTGGTCATCTTTGACCTCACGAAACGTACCAAAGAAATAACCGATTTGGAAGCGCGCGCCGCCGACCCGCAGTTGTGGGACGATGCGGGCGCGGCCCAAAAACTGATGCAGGCTTTGTCGCGGGCCAAAGAAGACGTGGCCCCGTGGCACGCCATCAACACGCGCCTCGATGACGCTCAAACCCTGCTTGAACTTGCCGACGGCGAACCCGATGGCGAAGCCCTGACGGGTGAAATCGAAGGCGAACTCAAAGAAGCGGTCAAAGGGTTGGACGCCCTCGAAATCGCCACGCTTTTATCCGGGCCGCATGATGGCGCGTCCGCGTATCTGGAACTCAAGCCCGGCGCGGGCGGAACCGAAGCGTGCGACTGGGCCGCGATGCTGCTCCGAATGTATCTGCGCTGGGCCGAAGACAACGGGTACAAAGCCGAAGTCAAGGACGAACAGCCCGGCGATGTGGCGGGAATCTCGTCGGCGACCGTCTTAGTAGAGGGGCGCAATGCCTACGGATTTTTGCGTAGCGAGCATGGCGTTCACCGCTTGGTTCGCATTTCGCCGTTCAACGCCAACGGCAAGCGGCAAACCTCGTTCGCGGCGGTGGAAGTGATGCCGGTCATCGAAAACGACAACGAAATCGTCATCAACGCGGACGATTTGCAGGTCGATGTGTACCGGGCGTCGGGCGCGGGCGGGCAGCACGTGAACAAAACGTCGTCAGCCGTGCGTATTACGCATAAGCCGAGCGGCATTGTGGTACAGTGTCAAAACGAACGGTCGCAGCTGCAAAACAAAGAGGTCGCTTTGTCCGTTCTTAAAGCGCGCTTAGCCGAACGGGCCGAGCGCGAAGACGAGGCCAAACTTGCCGCCATTCGCGGCGAGCAGCGGGCGATTGAATGGGGCAGTCAAATTCGCTCGTACGTCTTTCAGCCGTACACGCTCGTTAAGGACAACCGGTCGGGCGTGGAAATCGGCGATGTGCAGCGCGTGATGAATGGCGGCTTGATGCCGCTGATGACGGGATATTTGCAGTATCGCGCCGGAAACCTTAGCGGCGGAAATGGGTCAAATAATGGGAATAGCGGAGATGAAGATTAAAATGCCCTTTGGATCGAAAAAACCGTTGAATTTGGCAGGTCGCCTGTTTTTATGCGCAGCCCTGTCGGCTCCCGTTCTGCTTGTCGCCGTTTCCGCGCAAAAAGCGGCCTACGCGCAGGCGACTTTATCAACCGCCAACGTTCGCGTGAGCGAAACCGAGGCCGGAAACGTGGTCGCTGACGCCGTACGCAGCATCGCGGGCGCGGACTGTGCGTTCGTCCCGGCGGCGGCCTTTAAGCCCGGCGCGACCGCGCCCCGCCCCGCCTCCGCCGATCAGGCCGCGAACCTTTTGGAAACCGCGAGCGATGAGATCGTCGTTTTGAGTTTGCGCGGCGACCAGATTATGGCCGCTTTGGAGCGGTCGGTTTCGTTCGCCCCGCAAACGTCGGCAGGCTTTTTGCAGGTTTCCGGGCTGCGCTTCACCTACGATACGCGCAAATCCGGCGGCAAGCGCGTGTCGGCGGCGACCATCAACGGGGCCGCGATTGACGCTTCCAAAACGTTCAAAGTCGCAACCACCAAACCGCTCGCGCACGGTCAGCAGGGCTATTTCCAAATCTGGGAAAAAGACGACATCAAAACGAGCACGGGCAAAACGCTCGCCACCGCCTTGACCGAATACGCCAAAAAGACGAACAACACACTGGCCCCTGCCGTGGACGGGCGCATCACGCAGGCCGACAAGTAGGTCATTTTACGGAAAGTACAAAAACGCCCGGTCAGTTGTGACCGGGCGTTTTTTGTTGGAAAAACTATGCAGTTTGCGCTGAACTATTCGCCGGTTGCCGAGCGCCTTGTGGAAAGTGGCGCGATCCGTATTGATTTGTGGAAGTGCCCGTCGCGCCCGGATTTAATCCACGCCGCCACGCAATCCGGCGTGCCCTGCTACATCCATTTTCCGTTCGATGCCGGGGCGAATGATTTTGCCCAAAGCGACTGGGACGCCGCCGAGCGGTTGATGGAAGAAACAAACACTGCATTTGTCAACGTCCATTTGAACGCCCGCCGCGCCGATTTTCCCGCCGTGGATCGGGCCGACGACGTTCGCGCTATGGCTTGGGTGCAAAACCGCTTTCTTCGCAACGTTTCCGCGATGACCGCGCGATTTGGGGCCGACCGCGTTATCGCCGAAAACGTCATTTATCGCGGCGCGGACGGGCCGTTTTTGCAAGCGTCGGTCGCGCCGGAAACGATTGACCGCGTTATTACGGAAACCGGCTGCGGCTTGCTCTTGGATACCGCCCACGCCCAAATGACGTGCTTTTATACGCAAACGCCGGTCACGGACTATCTTTCCGCCCTGCCGCTGCACGCCCTGCGCGAACTGCACATCACCGGTGTGGCGCAAGACGAAACCGGAAAATGGCGTGACAGTATGCCTTTAACGCACGCGGATACGACGCTTGCCCAATCGGTAATTAGCCGCATTCATGCCAACCAACTTACGACGCCACACATCGCCGCGCTGGAATACGGCGGGGTTGGGCCGTCGTATGAATGGCGCACAAACGAGGCCGTACTGCGCGAGCAAACGCCTCTCGTGCGAACGTGGCTTTTGCCGACTTGACAGAAGCGGTAAAGGCAATCATTTCTCCCAATAAACGGTGCGGTGCGTAAAACTTCCGCTTGGTTCGAGGTCGAACACTATGTAGGCGGGCGGGAACTTGTAATAGTCGCCGTTCCACCAGTTTCCGCTGACCGCGCCGCCGCACACGTAAGAAACGTGGTCGAAGCGGCAGTCATCGATTTGGTGCATATGCCCGCTCACGGCAAGCCGAACGTTGGGGCGGTCGTAGAAAAGGTCGCGCAGCGGTTGGAGATTGGCGGCTTGCCAGCGCGTCGGCACATCGAAGCCTCCGTTTTTCGTTGGCACACTATTTTCGATAAACGAGGTCACCGTCAAAATCGGTGCGTGGGAAAGAAGCAGTATAGGGCTTTTCGTCCCGTCGATTTCCGATTTGATCCACGCCATCTGTTCGTCGTCGATGCGGCAGGTTCGGTCTTCGTGGAAGGTGTCCAGCATTAAAAACCGCCAGCCCCCGATGTCCTTGCGGTAGTAGCGGCTGGGCATTTGATACGCGGCGAGGGCTTTGGACTTGGCGTTGCGGAAAAGGTCATGGTTGCCAAGCACCGGCGCGAGTTCGTATCCTTTCAACCGCTCCATAACGACGTTTCGGAAATTGGCGAATTGGGCGTCTGCCTCGGCTTCGGAATAGTCGCCTCCTCCCCGGTCTACATCCATTACCTGATCCCCGCCAAGAAGAATCACGTCGGGCTTTTCCTTGAGCGCCCGCTCCAAACAGCGCAAAACGCGCTCGTTCTGCCCCGTTGCGGGAAGGTGAATATCGGTGAGTAAAAGCGCGCGTAGGGCGCGCTTCCGTTTCGTGGCGTCGTTCATGCCAAGCGCAAACCCCGCCGTGGCTAAAGGCGTTGCGGCAAACAAATTTCGTCGGTTCAGAATCATCGTTTATCTTCGTATTTCATGGCTTATCGGCCTTTATGCGAAACCTCAAAAAATAGTCAAAAATTATTTTTCAAGGCCGGTATATTTTAATGGGCTTTTAACGGGAGGGCGATATTCTAACGTCGTGTGATCTCCTTTTCTCTCTCCGTGCAGGAGCAACGCCGAACCGCTAACTGGTTCGGCGTTTTTTTTGTCCCTATTTGGACGGCTCATGCCCCGATGGAATCGTGAATAAGGGCAAATCGTAGGGGAACAAAACACGGGCCAGCAAAAACGTCGGAAACGTGCGTCGGTACACGCGCACAGCGTAGGCGGCATCGTTCCAGTTTTCCCGCACCGAATTGATGTGTTCTTCGCGGTCGCGGGCCTCGTCGCATAGCGCGGCGAGCGATTCGGGCAGCCGGGGCATACGGTCGCAGGCCGAAAGCAAATGAAAAACGTGCAAACTGATTTGCTGTTCGGAATCCAAAACGAGGCTGCGGGGTAAGCCGTGGTCGGTTTCGCGGACGGACGCAGCCTGCACTATGCCCCACAACGCCCGGTACGGATTTTCCGCACCCGGAACGCGCGCGACGGCGACCGACTGCAAAAGGCGCGGCAAAAATCCGCGCCGGGAGGTGAACGCCCCGTCGGCGTACTGCCACGCCCGGACGACAATTTTTTGCACGCGCCGCAGCCGATTCCACTGGCTCCAAACGCTCCACAACAGCGACACGCCGACAGCAAACAACACGAGCGCGAGGACGGGGTTTGCGCTCATAACACGAATTTTCCCGGCGGCGTAATGAGGCAATAGGCGACAAGCGCGGCGAGCAAAACGCCCGCGAGCGTCATCAAAAGGCCCATCAGCGGGCGGCGCGTCCATAACCGGGCCGGGTCGCCCTCGACGACGACCAAGCAGTCATGGGCGGCATCATAGCCCACGCGGTTTTCTTCCTGCCCGGAAATCGGCGAAACGGTTTGGCGCAGCCGTCCCCAAACGGTAATAGGAACGAGCGGCGGGATAAAGTGAACCTCGGTGCGCGTATCGCCGACATAGGCTTGGTTGAACCATTTTTCGACCGGGATTTCGTTGTAGAACCGGGCGACGCGGAGCGGATAAAACTCGCCCCATTCACTGGCGACGCGCACGGGCGCGTGCGTTGCCCCGGCAACGAAAAAATCCACCATGCGGGTGTCTTGATGCTGAACGACCCAGCGGCAGTTTGCATCGTGCTTCCCTTTGCTCCGGCTGCCTTTTAGGACACCATTATCGTGCGTGGATGTGGGCGGCGCTTCGTAGCGGCTCGTGATTTCCTTGACGTACAAACCGGGGATATTGCCGACCACGCTGTACACGACATCGACAGAGGCGACACTGCTGCGCCCGCCGATTTTCACAAGGGTGTTTTGCTGAGATTCGCCCTTATCTTTGAGGCGCGGGGCGCTGCGCAGGATTTGCTCGCGGCGCGTCCACGTGACCGCGTAATGCCCGCACAAAAAAAGCAGCGGCACGGCAACAAGGGCGACAAGAGCGGGATGCGTAAACTGAAATTGCCCCATGCCTAAAAGAATTGGTAAGGGCGCGAGCAGCAGTGCGCTAAGCCCCGCGCTCGCGCTGCCGATGAGCGACGGCACAAGCGGCGCGATTTGTGTCGGATGGCTTCCTGCCGGGGCGGGCAGGGCCGCCGTTCCGCTTTCAATCAAGGTTTCGGGGAAGCCCGCGTAGCGGCGCAAAAACACGAACATCGGCCCGGCAATCAGCATAAACGCGATTAGCCCGCCCAAAAGAAGCAGACCGAGAGGAATCGGCGGCGCGGGCGGCGGAATACTTCGGCGAATCGGTTTCGGCGTGGGTAAAGGGCGCGGCGACGCGATGACGGGAAGTTCGGGCGTTTGCGCGGTCGAAGTCGTTTCTTCGGGAAATGGGGTCGGTAAAATCACGTTTGCGCCCGGCGGCGTGTCCCATAGTCCCCGGCCCGCGTTTTGCGCCTCAATTTGCAGTTTGCCCAAGTCCGTGCGCGCGGCGGCGTATTGCCGTGCCCATGTCGCAAGACCAACCCGCACTAACTCTTGATTGAGACTTTGGTTGCTCGGCGGCGTCACTTCCCCGTAAAAGGTTTTGTTCGGCCCGGTTCCCATCACCTGCACCTGCACCGTTTGATCCAAAACGCGCCGCTCGGTGTAGTCGTGAGCAAGGTCGCGCAGATCGGGCGGGGTGGTCGGGCAATCGACGCCGTGCAGACGCACGGTGACCGTCAGCGTATCCAGCGCGACCCCGATTTGGTCGCCGGAATCGACGCGCACCACGCGCCCGGCGAAATGATCCGGTGCATTGGGCGCATTGGGGCTTTGCGCCGAAACAGCAATCGGTAAAAAAAAGAAAAACGCTGCCCCGTACCATCGCAGCGTCACCCAAACCATCGTCCGTTTTTTACCCCACGCCATTTCCGCCCCGCTTGTTTGCTATCGCACACTTTTATTTCGGCTATTTCTTTTACCGCGCCACACCCGCATCGTCCCGACACCGGATAAGACGCTCGAAAAAG
>CAXTBP010000222.1:0-8254 GCA_964241985.1 uncultured Armatimonadaceae bacterium
ATCGGCCCGAGTGTTGCCCTCATTTTCTTCGCGGTCCTCGGCGCAATGGAATACTACCCAAAAATAGGGTTTGAGCCAGTATCTAATGGTTTTCAGATTCGGCGAACTGGCTGACGATTTGGCGAGACATTCGCCCCTGTGTTACAATAGATCGGCGTTTTGACGTGGCACTACTGATAGAACCGCGTCCAAGTTTTCTTGCGGGCTATGCTGCCCATTCGTGTGCAGTGTTGTAACCATCCAAAACTGAGTGCGGCTAACGCATTCGATTTTCGTGCACAATTTTTAAGAATGAGTTCGTTTCAAGAAACCGCCCCGAACGTTGCGCCCACTCCCTTGTCGCCCGCAAGTACAGTTATTTCGTCAGGCGACAGCCATGTGACAGTTATTCGCCCCCGGCGTGGCAGCGTCACGCTGCAAGATTTCCGCGATCTGTGGCAATACCGAGATTTGCTACTTACATTAGGGCAGCGCGACGTGATGTTGCGTTACCGGCAAACCGCGCTGGGCGTTGCGTGGGTTGTTTTACAACCGCTTTTGGCTTCCGCCGTTTTCAGCATCGTGTTTGGTCTTATTGCGCGGGTTCCAACGGGCGGCGTGCCGCAGTTTCTCATCTCGTATGTTGGAATGCTGGGCTGGAACGTGTTTGGCGGCACGCTTTCCAAAGTAAGTTTGTCCATGATCGGCAACGCCAATCTGGTTTCTAAGATTTATTTTCCGCGCCTCGTTCTGCCAATGTCCACGATAAACGGCGTTTTGGTAGATTTCGCTGTGGGTCTTGTGGTGCTCGTTCCGCTCCTCTTTTTGTTCCATGTGCCGCTTCACGCGGGCCTGTTGCTAATGCCTGTATTTCTGCTTATTTTGCTGTTGTTAGCCCTCGGCGCGGGGCTGAGCGCCGCTGCATTGACGGTCAGTTACCGCGACATTCAATATGTCGTGCCGTTTTTCATTCAGTTGTTAATGTATGGCAGTCCCGTCCATTATTCGGCAAAAGTGGCGCTGGAGCGCTTGCCGCGCTGGGCCGAACCCGTGTTTTCCGCGAATCCGCTGGTCGGCGTATTGGAAGGCTTTCACTGGTCGCTCAATGGCGGCCCGCCGCCCGGCGCGGGACAAGTATCGTATTCGGCGGTGTTCGCCATCGTCCTGCTCGGCTTAGGAATGCACACCTTCAAGCGCATGGAGAGAACTTTCGCCGATGTCATCTAATTCCGATATTGCTATCTCGGTACGCGGTCTGTCGAAAAAATACTCCATCGCGCATCAAGGCCCCAAAGCGACGACCGCCGCCGAAGCAGTGGCAAGCCGCTTCAAAAACCCGATGCAGAAAGCCGAACGCGAAGAGTTTTGGGCACTCCGAGACGTGTCGTTCGATGTCAAGCGCGGCGATGTCGTCGGCATCATTGGACGCAACGGCGCGGGTAAATCAACTCTGCTCAAAGTATTGTCGCGCATTACCGAACCCACAAGCGGGGAAGCCATTTTACACGGGCGCGTCGGCTCGCTATTAGAAGTTGGAACCGGCTTTCATCCCGAACTAACCGGACGCGAAAACATCTACCTCAACGGTGCTATTTTAGGTATGGCCCGGTCGGAAATCACCCGTCAATTCGACGCTATAGTGGATTTTTCGGGCACGGAAAAATTTCTCGACACTCCTGTCAAGCGTTACTCGTCCGGTATGTACGTCCGTTTAGCATTTGCCGTGGCCGCACATTTGAACCCTGAAATTCTAATCGTTGACGAAGTTCTTGCTGTTGGCGACGCGGAGTTTCAGAAGAAATGTTTAGGAAAAATGAAAGATGTGGCGGACAGTGGGCGCACGATTTTGTTTGTCAGTCATAATATGGCAGCCGTAACCAACCTTTGTAACTCCTGCATCGTGCTTCAAGGTGGAAAACTCAGTTATCACGGAGATACAGCAACTGGGTTACAACGTTACACTGAGATGGGAAATCCTCAAATCGAGAGCGAGCGCGGCGACATTAACACGCACCGTCCATCGTGGGCCAAACCGTATATCACCAGTGTGCGCACGGTTGACATCAATGGAGAAGATCAGTTTTGTTTTCCACTCGGCTCCGATATTGGATTTGAGATGCAGTTTGTTGCCCCGCCACAAAATCCACTGCATTCGCCGGTTATGGGGGTCGTTATTAACCACGCGACTCAGGGTACAGTTAGTGGGGTTAATATGCGCATGACGAACTTCGAGGTAGAACCCGGTGAGTACCAAAGGGGGACAATGCGCTGCACCCTTCCGCATCTACCCTACTTGCAGGGCCGATATACGGCAGACATTTGGCTCGGTGATGGCATGGCTGATGTTGATGTTGTGAACGGTTATGCTGCTTTTGATATTGAGGATGCTGACGTCTATAACAGTGGCAAAGTTCCTTTTTCGCATCTGGGTGTTGTGTTTTTAGAGCCTAACTGGAGTTTTGAGGCAGACCCCATCCTAAATAATCCGGCAACAATTTGATTGGTTGAACCTACTGATAGAATCGTCGTCGTACTGTGCGATGTTCAAACATCAACTGAATTTTTTCTATCCTTGACTGCGGCTGTCCGCAAAGTTGCTGATTAAAAATCGGATAACTTTATGATTGGGCATTTTCAACCTGCCGTGGTTGCAATAAACAAACTGATGCAAACTGCCTAATACAGCCACTCTGTACTATTTTTGATGTTGCTTATGCAAAAGCGTTTGCTCATAATCAGATGATACGGTTATAAATCTATTTTACTCGTTCGTGCCACGCATTTTGATGACTTTGGCTGGAGAACCAACTGCAACAGTGTTAGCAGGTAACGACCGCGAGACTACAGACCCCGCACCAACAACACAACCATTCTCGATACATACCCCGTCTAGGATTTTGCACCCAGCTCCAATCCAAACGTCTTCACCAATGTGTATACCTCTATTCGTTGGTGGTTGGTGTTTGATTGGGGTATTAGCATCAGTGAAACCATGATTGCTCGGGATAATCAAAGTTTGTCCAGCAATCATGGTGTTTCTACCTACGGTGAGACCGCCATGACCATATAGTACGCAATATGGCCCCACAAAACATCCTTCGCTAATGACGATGCGACCGCCGTATGGATCTATAATAGTACCGTCCGAAATAGTTGAGCCACTAGCAATAGTGACATTACCACCCAGAAGCAAGCCATCACTAAAAGCTTGAACTTGCGCTGAACGTGAAAGATGAATACTTGGATCTATATAAAAGCCGGGCTGAGCGTTCAGCCAAAAGCACCGTATCTTCCATGAAAGTTGGGTGTATAGCCTTTCTGATTTCCATCCTATCTTCAAAATTACCTTTTGTAGAAATGCTCTATTTAATGTGAACATGAATAGTTTTTTATTAGCGTCGGAAGTCATGGTATAGCCTCTGCTATGTTCCACGAAGCCTCAAATAAGTTACACCCATGTGCGAAGATGGAAAATTTCCACTTTTGTAAATGTCAGCCGCTTCAACATCAAACGACGTATATCCTGTTAAAACGCCGTATCTACCATGCCGTCACCAAGCCATATGTCGGCAGTGAAACGACCTTGTAAATAGGGAAGACGTTTAACCCTACAATATATTGTGCCTTGATTGGACAGAACCCTTCATTTGAGACAACAAGTTAATGTGTGTCTTTCTCGTTTTGTTGATTTTTGTGATTCGGTTGGCGGTGGAGGGCTTCAAATTCAGCAGGCGTCATGTAGTCCAGTGAATAATGCAGCCGTTTCTGTTTGTAGACGCACTCGATAAAGATTCCGACGCTTTGCCGTACTTGGGCAAGCCGCAGGATATTCAACCTTAGGCGAATAAATCATACAGTCTGGTAAACTGTATTGTACAACTCACCTTACGCGCTTGGGATGTGGTACGCCTCGTGAGAAGTCGCGCGGCTACGAAAAGAAATCGTCGATTTCTGAGCGTGTATCACATACCAAGTGCGTAAGGTGAGTGTTCACCTATTTGTGATAAATTTCGCAATCCTCAACGAATGACTATGACACTATTTGCCGAGAGAGCCAAAGCCAAACTATCTAAACTTGTTTTAGCGCTGAAAACGCGCAGATTGGGGCGAACCTTACGTCATTACGGCGTGATAGGCCGCATGGCGGTTAGTCAAAGGGTCACAGTAATTAAAATGCTTGGTTTGCGACAAGCAGGAGTATATTTGCAGGAAAAAACATTTACAGCGCGGGGTTACCGAGGCAATACGAAAAATGGCGCAACTAATGTCCGTTTTCTAATTGCTGCACCGGGCTTGAAATTTCCTCTCGAAGGGCGTAGCGGCACAAGCGATATTTTAGTTTACGAGCAGATGTTTGTACAGCACGAATATGCGTGTTTGCCCGATGTTGGTGCGGTAAAAACGATTGTGGACTGCGGCGCGAACGTCGGCTATGCCTCGGCCTATTTGCTCAGTCGCTTTCCCGAGGCGCAGATAATTTCTATCGAGCCGGACAGCGGCAACTTTGCGATGCTGCAAAAAAATACCGCTCCCTATGGCGAGCGGGCGCATCTGGTGCAGGCCGGAGTTTGGTCGCACAGCGCCGAACTTGTGATAAGGCGCGAAGCGTTCGGCGGATCGGAATGGGGCTTCACCGTGGAAGAGTGCCCGCCCGGACAAACGCCCGACGTGAAGGCTGTCGGTTTAGGCGAATTGATGACACAGTATCAATTAGACACCATTGATATTTTGAAAGTGGACATTGAAGGCTCGGAAAAAGTCGTCTTCGCATCGAACTACGAAAACTGGATAAACCGGGTGCGCGTTCTCGTGCTGGAATTGCACGGGCCGGACTGCGAGCGGATCGTGCAAAATGCGATAGCCCATCGAAAACACACCATATCGCGGTATCAAGAACTCACGATGTATCACTTCACAGATAATTAGCGGATAATTAGAAGACATTTTAGTAATTGAGCAACTATGGGTAGATTTGACGAGAACGCCCAAATCGGCCCCAAGTATTACGAAAACGTGACCTTCGCGCAAATCGACGACTTAATCGCCGGTCTCAAAAACGCGCCGTCCGCACATGAAAATCAGTTGCAGAGCGCAATCTAATGTCGAATGTTAGTATCATTATCACAACGCATAATCGCGCCGCGCATTTAAAAGACACCCTTGCCGCCCTTCGCGTTCTACAAGTGCCTGCTGGACTAAATGCGGAAGTTCTGGTAGTAGACAACGCCTCAACGGATGCCACCTCCCGTGTCGTGCAAGAAGCGATTTGCCCACCTGACTTACCAATCCGTTATCTTTATGAGGCCCGTAAAGGGCAAAGCAACGCACGCAACACAGGTATCGCGGCGACGCGCAGCGAATCTATCCTCTTCACGGATGATGATGTCCGACCAACGCCGGGATGGATTGCCGGAATGGTCGAGCCGTTGCACAAAAGAAAAGCGATGGCAGTTGCGGGGGGAGTAACGCTTGCGCCGCACTTGCAACGTCCATGGATGACCAAAGTACACCGTGGCTGCATTGCCGAAACATCGCGTTTAGATCCAAAAAATCCCGGCGAAATGGTTGGGGCAAATATGGCATTCCAGCGCGAAGTATTGTTGCGTGTTCCCGGCTTTGACCCGGAACTTGGGCCAGGAGCACGTGGTTTCGCTGATGATACTCTTTTTGCTATGCAACTTGAAAAAGCGGGGTATCGTATTTGGCCCGCTTTAGACGTTACCGTTGAACACCATTTCGATGAGAGTCGGCTTCGACGCGAGTCATGGCTGGCCTTTGCGAAAAAGGCGGGCGAAAGCTGGGGGTATGTCATGCACCACTGGGAACACGCACCCGTGCCGCAACGCAAAGTCTTGATAAAGCGTCCTTTGCGTCTGGCTTATTCGCGTTTGCTTTTAGGCAACCACTGGCAGCACGACGAAGGAATGCCAGAGTGGGAATTGTTGTTAAGAATAGACATCGAACGCTCTCGAAGCCACTTTGCGGAGAGACGAAGCCCTCGCCGTTATGATAAGCAAGGCTTGTCACTTCTTGCAAACCAACCGCGAAAGTGAACGACAGAAATCTCAGAATTTATGCCCTTCGTTAGCATTATTACCCCTTGCTATAATTCGGCCAAATATATTGGCGCTGCTATTGAGAGCGTGCGCGCGCAAACATTCGCCGACTGGGAAATGATTGTTGTGGATGATGGCAGTACGGACAATCCTGCCTCTGTTGTGCTGCCTTTATCGACCCTTGACCCGCGCGTTCGCCTTTTGCAAAAGGCGAACGGCGGTGTTGCCAGCGCACGCAATGCTGGATACGCATCCGCTGCACCTGACAGTAAATACCTTTATTTTTTGGATGCCGACGACACCCTCAAACCAGAGATGCTTCAAAAAATGCTTGCGTATTTGGAAACGCATTTGGAAGTTGGTTTGGTTTTTACCGCACCTATTTTAATCGACGAACATGGGGCAGAAATGGGACTGGCAACCGCTGAATCCGGTTGGTGTGCACGCCGTGCTCCACATGGGCATTTGGGATCGCGGTGGCTCCGCGATGATGAGCCAAATACGCCACTTGCTTCCTTGTTTGCTGTATGCACAATAATTCCCTCGGTTAGCGTTATTCGTCGTTCTGTTTACATTCAAACGCCCGGCTGGGATGAAACCTTTGGACATATGTACGAGGACTTGGATGTATTTCTGCAAATCGCCTTGCGTAGCGAAATACACTGGCTGCCCCCAAAATTAGTTTTTTACCGTCGTCACACTACACAAGCAACTAATAACGCCGAGCGCGAAGCGCGGCAGCAAGCAAAGCTGTGGGGCAAATGGCGTGCCATGATGCCCGGTATGACTTCCGAACAACGCATCGTTGTAGCCCAAGCATTTCGTTTTCAGGAGGATGTTTTGATACCTGCTATGGGTTGGGAAGCGGGAAAACGAGAGATGAAGCACAAACATTTTAAGAGTGCCTCCCGCTATTGGGGGGGGGCTGCACGCCGTCGCTTGGCTGCACTTGTCCGTACAGCTTTCTCTACATTTTCAAAAGAACGATAGAAAGAACTAGCGCAAAGGCTGATGAACCTAAAAATCTGGTACACTGTCAGCGAATCAAAGATTGTGAACCTTTTCGCAAACTGTGCTTTGAGCGTGAATTGACCCATACTTTCATCGATCATGGACGCCCCATCCCACCTTTCGGAACCGGCGCAACGCTCCATGTGAAGGCCGTCGGTTTGGTGGAACTCAGAACTGACGGTGTATCACTTCGCGGACAAGTAAAAGTAATTTTAGTGATTGAGCAAATTTTATGAGTAGATTTGACGAAAACGCCGTGGCCCGTTTGAACGAATTAGTCGGTCGCTATCCCAAAAAAAGCGCGGCTCTTTTGCCCGCGCTGTGGATGGCACAGGATTTATACGACGGCTGGCTGCCCGAAGAGGCCATGCACGAAATCGCGCGGCATTTGGAACTCCCCGCCGCTGAAGTCATGGGCGTGGCGACGTACTATACGATGTACAACAAGGCCCCGGTCGGCAAGCATCGTATCGAAATTTGCCATAACGTTCCGTGCATGGTGCTGGGCGCAGAAGAGTTAATCCACCATTGCGAAAACCGTTTGGGCATTCCCGCTGGGGAGACAACCGCCGACGGACAATGGACGTTGGAGCGCGTCGAATGTTTGGGGGCGTGCGCCAACGCCCCCGCAGTGCAAATCGGCCCCAAGTACTACGAAAACGTGACGTTTGCCCAGATCGACGACCTAATCGCCGGTCTTAAAAACGCGCCGTCCGAAGTGGAAAACCCCGCACAGGGCCGAATGCCGGAAATGCGTACCCTTTAGGAATTTTATTATGTCGGAACAACCACAACTCCTTTATAAAAACCGGAATGTCGCCAACATCAATCATCTTGATGTGTGGGTAAAGCACGGTGGGTACGAATCGTTTCGCAAGGCTTTGTCGATGGAGCCGGATGCCATCATCAACGAGATAAAGGTGTCCGGCCTGCGCGGGCGCGGCGGGGCGGGCTTTCCGACGCACATCAAGTGGAGCGCGGTTCCCAAAAATCGTGACGTGGAGCACTACCTCGTTATCAACGCGGACGAGGGTGAACCGGGCACGGCCAAAGACCGCGACTTGATGAACTTCATGCCGCATCTTTTGGTCGAAGGCTGCTTGGCGTCGATGGTCGCGCTGCGGGCGACCAAGTGCTACATTTATATTCGGGGCGAATACGTGCAGCCGTGGCAATCCGTGCAGCGGGCCATTAACGAAGCCTACGCG
>CAXTBP010000223.1:0-8244 GCA_964241985.1 uncultured Armatimonadaceae bacterium
AGTCCGTGGTGGACTTGATTTTGACCCATCAATTCAGCAGTTCGTTCAAGGGCGTGGTCGAAGGATTGTACCGGTTTGGTCAGGATGCAAACAGTGACGACTACGACTTGGGGGGCGTGGCGGGCTACGGCATCTTTACGCTGAGGAACGGCAACACGTTCTCGCTTAGGGGCGAGTATGTCAGCCCGAGCAACGTCACGATCACCACGGGCCTGTCCAGCGTGACCGGATCGTATGAACTCAAGTCCGGGTTGTTTCCCGGATTGCGAACCATCCTCGAATACCGATACGACCGGTCAGGCAGCGATTTGTTTTCCAATTCAAGCGGTGGGTTTAAGAAAAACCAAAGCACCGTAACCGTCGGGCAGGTCTACAGCTTTTAGAAAAAGCGGATCACGCCACCGCATCAGCGGAACGGGCAGCCGATATGAACGAGTTTAGTGCATTTTACGAAAAATTCTATCAAGTCCCGTGCGCCTGTCGAACCACAGTCGACGAACTGCGAAACGTGGTGCAAGTCTACAAGGCGTTTCGTTTGCACAAGGGCTTGATGGACGTTTTGGAGGATGCCGACCGCGAAGCATCGTATATCGCCCGAATGAAACGCCATATCGAGGTGTGTGAGTTTGCCGAACGGATTGGCGACACCGAGCAAGCCGACTGTCACCACGCCGCCTTTTTGGAAGTGTGGAAAGACTGGGTTATCGAAATCTGCGGCGACCAAGAAATGGAAGTGGAGCCGTTTTTTATGGAACCGGCTCCCAAACCGAACGGGTTTTGGGCGCGCATCAGGCAGATGGTGTATCGCTTTTAGTTCAGCGCAGGGTGTTGCAAGCGGGCTGGTGTTATGTCTGGATTTCGCGCGTTCTACGATAACTATTTTGACGCGCCGTATTTGTGTCGAACGACCGCCGATGGAATGCGTAAGGTGGTTGTGGCTTATAAAGCCTTCCGTCGGCACAACGGTTTTGCCGACGCGCTGCGCGAGTCTGCCCGCGAAGCGCGTTATGCCGCCCGCATCGAATACCATATCGGCGCGTGCGAACTTGCCGAGTTTGCGGGCGATGTGCTGTGCGTCGCCAAGCATCGCGCCGCCTTTTTGAACGTATGGAAACGCTGGTATTGGGAAATAAGTGATGAAGAGACCGAAAACTCGTTGCGCCGCCGAGCCGCTTCCCAAACCGTTCCCATCGGTTTTTGGGAAGCCGTGGTACAAACCCTAAAACAGTGGCGGTCGTGACCGACTCGTAAAAGAAACGCGCGTTCAAACTATGCAAAATCTGCGATTACAGCTTCTGCTAAGCCATTTGCTCATCATCCTTTTGATGGGGTTCGTTTTGGCGGGGTCTGTAGTCGCGTTTTCTTGGCTGGGTCGATCCATCGACCGTATTTTGCATGACAACTACCAAAGCGTCACGGCCGCGCAAACGATGAAAGAAGCGCTTGAGCGGCAAGACAATTCCCTTGTGTTATTTCTTGCGGGGCAAAAGGAGCGGGCCAAAGCGCAGTACGAAGCAAGCGCGCCAGTTTTCGCCCGCGCGTATCATACCGAGGCAGGCAACGTCACCGAAGTCGGCGAGAAGGAAATCGCCGATGCTATTGGGAGCGAATGGGCTTCGTATCAGCGCAAAGCGCGCGCGCTTTTGTACGCCAATCCGCCCCTTGCGCCGGAGTCCGCGCAGGCGGCGTATTTTTCCACGCTCGAACCCGCCTTTGTGCATCTGCGGGCGCAGGCGCAGGCCGTACAGGACTTGAACCAGAGCGCGATATTCAAAGCGGATAAGGCTGCCCGCGAAGAGGCAAAGCGGGACACGCTGCTTGGCGTCGGGGTATCGGTGTTCGCGCTGCTCATAGGGCTTGTGACCGCACTACATACCGTCAATGTCGCGCTTCATCCGCTCACCAGCCTTGCGCGCCAAGCCGAGGCAGTGGGAACTGGGCAGCTAAACCAGCAGATTGCCGTTCGGCGTACCGACGAAATCGGCGTTTTGGCCCAATCGTTCAACACTATGATCGAGAAATTACAGGAAGCGCGCCGTGAGGAGGCCGACCGATTACGACGGGCCGAGCGGATGAGCGACGCCGCTTTGGAAAATTTGTACGATCCGGTTATCGTCACCGATGCCCACGCCTACATCGTGCACCTCAACCGAGCCGCCGAGGGTTTGTTCGGCAGGGCGGCGCAGGCGCGCAACAAGCCCGCGCGTGATTTTTTGCGCGAACCCCGGCTTTCGGACGCCATTGAACAAGCCGTGCAAAAGGAACACGTCTCGGCGGAAGAAGGCGAAGCGGCTTTAATCGTTTTCGCAAGCCAAGCGGGCGGGCAGCGAACGTACCGCTTAAGGGTCACGCCCATGCACGGACAAGACAATGCACATATCGGCGCGGTTGCCGTGCTGGAAGATGTCACCTACCAGCAGGAGGTAGACCGGCTCAAGACCGAGTTCATTGGTGTGGCTTCCCACGAGTTGCGAACCCCGGTTACGTCGCTGATCCTGTCGGTTCAACTTTTGCAGGAAGGCGCGGCGGGAACTCTTTCGCCCGCGCAGGCCGAAGTTGTGCAGGCGCAAAAAGACGACCTTGCGCGCTTGGAAGCAATGATGCGCGATTTGCTGGATTTGACGCGCTTGGAAGCGGGGGCAACCCCCCCGCGATTTGAAATGGTGTCGCCTATCGAAATCTTAACATCGGCGCGGCAGGCGGTTCAGCGGCAAGCGAACGCCAAAAGCCTTCGTTTAATGGTGCAGGCCAGCGAAAGTCTGCCGCTGGTGCGCGCCGACAAAGCCTTGATCGGGCGCGTGCTGCTCAACCTTTTGGGCAACGCACTTCGCCACACCCCGAATTTCGGGCGCGTCATTCTGCGCGCCGAAATAAACGAAGACCGTCCCTTCGTCGCGTTTTCCGTGTCCGACACAGGCAGCGGCATTGCGCCAGAATATCTGGATCGCATTTTTGAGCGGTTCGTTCAAGTGCCCGGCGCGACGCGCGGCGGGGCCGGGTTGGGCTTGTCGCTCGCCCAAACCATCGTGCAGGCGCAGGGCGGCGAAATTTTCGCCCGCAGCGAACCGCATCAGGGGAGCGTTTTCACCTTTACGCTGCCAACGGTTAATCCCGTTTCCATAAAAAAAGAAAGTTCCTTTTAAAAATGCCCCTGATGGATTATCTTTTAGGCAAGCCGATTGCCTCGTCCGATGAAGAAGCGCAGAAAATCGGCCCGGCCACCGGCGTCGCGGTTTTGGGACTGGACGCGCTGTCGTCGGCGGCCTATGGGCCGGAAGCCGCACTGACCATTTTGCTGCCGGTCGGGGCGCTGGGTTTAGGAATTATCGGGCCGATCAGCGCGGTGATTTTGGCGCTGCTGGCGATTTTATATTTTTCGTACCGCCAAACGATTTCGGCCTACCCCGACGGCGGCGGGTCGTACACGGTCGCCAAAGAAAATCTGGGCAGCGCGCCGAGCAGGCTTGCCGCCGCCGCGCTGATGCTGGATTATATTATGAACGTTGCGGTCGGCATCTCGGCGGGTGTCGGCGCGCTCGTGTCCGCCTTTCCCGGTTTGCACGACCACATTTTAGGGTTATGCCTGCTGATTCTCGTTTTTATCGCCGTGCTTAATTTGCGCGGTGTTCGGGAATCGGGCTTTGCCTTCAGTTTGCCCACGGTCGTTTTTGTCGCAACGCTGTTTATCACGTTGTGTATCGGTTTGACGAAAGCCGTCTTGGCACACGGAAATCCCACACCCGTCGTTCCGCCGCCCGCGCTTCCCAAAGCGGTCGAAATGGTAGGACTGTGGCTTGTTTTGCGGGCTTTCGCCGCGGGCTGCACGGCGATGACCGGCGTAGAAGCCGTGTCCAACGGCGTCCCGGCTTTTGCTAAGCCGGGCGTTTCCAACGCGCAAAAAACGCTCACGGGCATCGTCGTGATTTTGGGCGTCCTGCTTGCCGGAATTGCGTACCTTGCGCGGGTGTATCACATCGGCGCGGTTGACCCGACCTCGCCCGACTACCAAAGCGTAATTTCCCAGTTGGTGTCCGCCGTTGCGGGGCGCGGCGTGTTTTATTATGTGACGATTGCCAGCGTTTTATCCATTCTGGCCTTGTCCGCCAATACGAGTTTTGCCGATTTTCCCCGCTTGTGTCGCCTGCTCGCGCTTGATAACTATCTGCCCCACGCCTTCGCCAGCCGGGGACGCCGCTTAGTGTATTCCATCGGTATCGGAATTTTGACTTTTTTCGCCGCGCTGCTTCTTATCGCGTTCGGCGGCATCACCGACCGCTTGATTCCCTTGTTCGCCATCGGCGCGTTTTTGGCGTTTACCTTATCGCAGGCGGGTATGGTCGTACACTGGCAAAAAGAAGCCAAAGCGGGCCGCGCCAAGCCCGTCTCGCTGTTCGTCAACGCCTTTGGCTGCGTTGTCACCGCCGTGGTTTTGTGCATCGTGCTTGCCACAAAATTCATGGAGGGCGCGTGGGTTACGCTCCTCATGATGCCCGCGCTTTTGGTTCTGTTCGAGCGCGTTCGCAAGCACTACGCCGACGTTGCCCAAGAAATCGTTTGTTCTAATCCTACCGACTGTTCCGACTTCGACGATTTGCAACCGCCGGTCGTGGTCGTGCCCATCAAAGGCTGGAACCGTATCTCGGAGCGCGCGCTGCGCTTCGGCCTCACAGTTTCCTCTGACGTAATCGCCGTGCATATCGCCGCCGACGAGGCCGACGCGCACGCCGTGCAGAAGATATGGGACGATTTTGTCGCCTCCCCAATCCGCGACGCGGGCCACAAAGTGCCCAGACTGGTGATTTTGGAATCTCCGTACCGCAAGCTGTTCACGCCGCTTTTGGGCTATATCGGCACGCTCAAAACAGCCTATCCCGCCGACCGGCAGATCGCCGTGATTATTCCCGAACTTGTGGAATCGCGCTGGTATCAGTACCCGCTCCACAATCAGCGGGCGACCGGCCTCAAAGCCGCCCTACTCCTAAAAGGCGATTCGCGCATCGTGGTCATCAATGTTCCGTGGTATCTCCATGCCGACCGCCCCGCAAATGCCGTGCATCCCGCGCAACTTACGGACGAACCGACCGTATAATAAGGAACGGTGTAAAATCAAATGGCGCGTATTCTTGTAATTGACGACGAAAATAATATCCGAATGATGATGCGGCTTGCCCTGACGCACGTCGGGCACAGCGTAGACACGGCTCCCGATGGCTGGGAAGGGCTGCAAAAGTTCGGCGATGGAGCCGACCACGATATCGTACTGCTGGATTTGCGGATGCCCGGCATGGATGGTTTGCAGGTGCTTCGCGCGCTCAAACAAATACGCGCCTCCGTAAAAGTCATCATGATCACCGCCTTTGGAACCTTCGATTTAGCCAGCGAAGCGTTCGCTTCAGGGGCATCGAACTTTCTGCGGAAGCCGTTTACCACGGATACCCTCAGGAATACCGTGGACGCCGCCTTGACATCCAGCGCATCTGCGGAAAAAGAAGCCGTCTCCGGCGACCCCTTGCCCTTAACTTTCGATCAAGCGACGGTGAACGGCTATCGCCTGATGTCCGCGCCCGGCGTGGAAAAAGAAAAAGACGGCGGCATCAGCGACCTTTTCATGGTGCGGGAGGCTAACGGCGGCCAAAAAGAGTGCCGGGTTACCCTGCCGCCATTTGTGGTGGAACTGGTCAAAGCGTATGCCGACCGCGACGTTTTGCCGGGCGGCGACCATTTTTGGCAGGCGCTGTGCGGGGAAGCGCTTGCCAATTATTTGTGGCAAAACGCCGAACTGCCGGAAAACAGCCATCTACGGGTGGACGATCTGACAAGCGGGCTGAAACACTGGATGGACGGCGTGTTCCATTCGGTCGCGGTGCAAAACCGTTGAGCGGCGAGCCAGTCCGACCGTCGCCCGACGCCCTGCTCGCGCGCGTTCAGCGGGAAGAAACGCAGGCGCGCCGGGGTCGGCTCAAAATATTCTTGGGGTTTGCTGCGGGAGTCGGCAAAACCTACGAGATGCTGACCGAAGCGCGGCGGCGGCGCGAACGAGGGCAAGACGTAGTTATCGGCTACATCGAAACCCACGGGCGTAAAGGAACCGAAGCGCAACTGGAAGGTTTGCCCATCGTTCCGCGCTTGAAAGTCGAATACAAAGGAACCGTTTTGGAGGAGATGGATACGGCCACGATTATCGCCCGTCATCCTCACACGGTTTTAGTCGATGAACTCGCCCACACGAACGTTCCCGGTTCCGCCCGCGAAAAGCGCTGGCAGGACGTGGAGGCGCTGCTTGATGCCGGTATCAACGTGCTGTCCACGCTGAACGTGCAGCATTTGGAAAGCCTCAACGACGCGGTGTACCAAGTAACCGGGGTTCGGGTGCGCGAAACGGTCCCCGACCATGTGCTCAAGCACGCGGACGAGTTCCAAATGATCGATATAACGCCCCGCGCGCTCATCCACCGATTGGAGCGCGGCGACATATATCACCCGGACAAAGTGCCGCAGGCGCTGCAAAACTTCTTCCGCGAAAACAACCTGAACGCTTTGCGGGAAATCGCGTTGCGGGAAATCGCGCACGAAGTCGATGCGGACGTGTCCGCGCTGCGCCGCGAGCAGGGGCAGGAAGGCCCACTTTCAACCCACGACCGTGTCATGGTATGCATTTCGCCCACGCAGTCGTCGCTTCGGCTGTTGCGGCGCGGCTGGCGCATCGCCGAGCGTCTCAAAGCGGAAATATCGGCGGTGTACGTCGAAAGCCGCCCTACCAATGCAACCGAGCGTGAAACGATTGGCAACGATTTCGCGCTTGCCGACCGCCTCAAAATTCCCGTGGTCACTTTGCAGGGCGGCGACATCGCGGGCGAAATCATAAAATACGCCAAAGAAAACGGAATAACACAAATCGTGATGGGGCACTCCGACCGTTCGCGCTGGCAGGAGTTCGTCAAAGGCTCGATTATAAATCGCATTACGGGCGAACTCAGAACCGTTGATATTCTAATCGTCGCAAATCAGTAAAGCAGTTTAATGAGGGGTAGAGCCAATCAAGGAACTTGTTAAAGGCGCATTCCCACAGCAAGGTGTATTCGCGCAGAAGCGCATCAGGAAGCCTATTCATAAACCCCTACTTTGGAGTGTTGTACACCTCTTGGGTTCCGGGGAAAGAAGCGGCGTTTTTAATCTGCGCCCACAGGCCCGCGTCGGCCTCGTTAAATAGTTTATCGGTTAAAAATAACCGCACGGGCGGCGCGGTTTCGCTTATTTGCAGCGTATAAAAGCCCGCCCCGGTCGGGACACACAAATCACGGATACTTGGTTGGTTCATTCAAAGGCAGTATCGCAGATTTGCGCGGCCCTGCTAAAGATGAAGCGTGACAGGAAACCGTGTCGCCTTTGCACCGTTCATACCGCGTAAAGAAGCGGTTTGCTTACCGCTTGTCATACCACGGAAGGCACTCCACTACTTTCGCGGATCACGAGGCGGGTCGGAAGTTCAATATGCTGCGGCGCACTCATGGGCGATTCAACCCTTCTCAGAAACGCGGCGGCGGCGGCCCGACCAATTTCCTCGAACGGTTGCGCGACGGACGTCAGACCAACCCCATTCGGCAGGATTCGCACAATGTCATCGAAGCCGATGAGGGCCACATGGAGCGGAACCAGAAGACCGAGGCGCTTTAATCGTTCCGCGACGACTATGGCTTCGTGATCGTTGAAAGCGATTACGGCTGTTGGGCGTCGATCCGGTGATTGTTGAAAAACCGTATCGAACAGTGTCCACGGCACGGGGCGGAATGAGGGCGCGGTCAGCACGACCTCGTCGGCGTCGGCTGGGAAGGCCTCGTGCAGCGCTTGCGAGTAGCCCCGCTGTCGATCCTGCACCGGATTAATTGGCTCGCTTTTGGTAACGTATGCGATGCGGCGATGCCCCTGCGCAACAAGGTGGTGTACGGCAGCACGTATGCCCTCGAAATTCTGTGTCCCCACATAGTCGGCTTCGACACCGGGAAGCATACGGTCGAGCAGGCATACGGGGATGCGCCGGGAAACTTCGCTAATGAGCGCGCGATTCTCCTGATAGGCGTAAGGGTAAAAAATCACGCCGCCCATGCCCTGTTCCAACGCATAGCGCAGATGCGCCGCCTCGCGCTTAGCATTTTCCTCTTCCGACCCGACCTTTTCGCCCAAGTCGAGAAAAACACCATGATACCCGGCTTGCGCCAGAGCCTGATTCATACCCCAGAAGATACG
>CAXTBP010000224.1:0-8226 GCA_964241985.1 uncultured Armatimonadaceae bacterium
CAGCGCGCGTTCCCGCTCTGCCACCTCGCTTTGCAAAACGGCGTTGGCGCGCGCGCGTTCTATCGTGCGCTCTTTGACCCGCTCTTCCAAAACCGTTCGCGCCGCGACGATGCCGATGAACAGCCGCCGCACGACGAGGCCGACGGAGAGCGACACCACAAGGCCGATACCGATTCCAACCAGCGCCGCCGTTCGCAACACGGAAAGATGGCCCAGATATTCGGTCGCGGGCATGTCGATACCGATAACGCCCGTGACGCGGTTGTTTCGGTCATGGAACGGCGCGTAGCCCGAAATAAACACGCCCCACGAATCTTTGTACGGCTGGGTGTCCGACTGCGCGACGCCGGTTTGTAGGGCGCGGACAAGTTCCGGGGAAGCGTCGGGGTACGGTTGCAGGATATGGCATTTGTCGTCCACGCCGTCGCCGTCGTGATCGCCCGCAGGTGCGGGATCCAGCACGAAAAATACGTGATTGCCGCCTTTGTCGTCGCTGCGAAGCACACACGTGTACACGTATTTGATTTCTTTGCCGCGCGACTTCAAAACGCGCTGCAGCGGCGCGAGTGCTCGCGCGTATTCCACACTGCTTTCCTGCGCGGGCGACACGAATCGCCCGTGCGCGTCGCCGTCGATAAGCGTGGACAGGGCAACGGCTTCGCGGCGCAAACTATGTCGTACTTCGTCTTGAACGGCAACCACAGACTGACGGTACAAGGAAAAATCACTCAAGCACGTCGCAAGCAAAACGAGCACACCCGCGACGAAGCCCGCCCAACCCGGCTGCATGAACAGCTGCTTGGCAAGCGAAGGGGCGGCGGGTTTGGTGCGGCGAAGCATGGGAAAAGGGGTACGGGCGCGAACCACGAAATTTTTAGGGGCTTGTTTGCGCGCCTTCGTTTTATTATTGGCATGGAGCCGCTTGCTCCTTAGCCGTAATTTAGCCCCGTTTCCGAATTGCCCGGACGGGGCGCACCGTGCTACAATAAAAGCCGCAATCGTCCGGGCAATTGCCCGTGGCAACATCAGGAGTTTGTGTATGACCCTTGCCTCGACCGAACCCGGCGCATCGTCGCTTCCCCAAGCATTTGTTCCCAATTTTCATTCGCCGCTCTCCGAAACCGATGTGGACGTGTGGGAAGCCATTCAGTCCGAAAACCGTCGGCAGGACGACAAACTGGAACTGATCGCCAGCGAAAACATCGTGTCGCGGGCCGTCCGCGAAGCGCAAGGCTCGACGCTGACGAACAAATACGCCGAAGGGTATCCCGGCAAGCGGTACTATGGCGGCTGCGAGTACGTAGACGTGGTGGAAACGCTCGCCATCGACCGCGCCAAAGCCTTGTTCGGGGCCGAACACGCCAATGTCCAGCCGCACAGCGGTGCGAACGCCAACATGGCGGTGTTTTTCACGGTTATGAAGCCGGGCGACACCTTTTTAGCGCTTGACTTGGCGCAGGGCGGGCACTTGACGCACGGCTCGCCGGTGAATTTTTCCGGCCTTTTGTATAATGCCGTGCACTATGGGGTTCGCGCCGAAGACGAACTGCTGGACTATGGACTGATGCGCGAACTGGCCCACAAGCACAAACCCCGTATGATTTTGGGCGGCGCGACCGTGTATCCGCGCATCATCGATTGGAAAATCATGCGCGACATCGCCGACGAAGTCGGGGCGGTTTTCATGGTCGATATGGCCCATATCGCCGGGCTTGTCGCCGCAGGCGAACATCCGTCCCCGGTTCCCTATGCAGATTTTGTCACGACGACCACGCACAAAACCCTGCGCGGCCCGCGCGGCGGGCTGGTTTTGTGTAAGGAATCATGGGCGCAAGCGATTGATAAAGCCGTGTTTCCGGGAATGCAGGGCGGCCCGCTGATGCACGTCATCGCCGCCAAAGCCGTCGCCTTGAAGGAGGCCGCGCAGCCCGAATTTACCGACTATCAAAAACAGGTTCGGAAAAATGCCCGCGCGCTGGCAAATGGAATGGCCGACAAGGGCTTCCGGTTGGTTTCCGGCGGAACCGACAACCATTTGATGCTCGTCGATTTGCGGCCCAAAAAACTCAATGGCAAACGAGCGCAGGAAGTTCTCGATTTGGCGGGCATCACGACCAACAAAAATGCCATTCCGAACGACCCCAATCCGCCGTTCAAAACGTCGGGCCTGCGCTTGGGTTCACCCGCCGTCACGACGCGCGGCATGGACGAACCAGAAATGGAAGAAATCGCCGATTTGATCGACCGCGCGCTCGCCGCGCGGCACGACGAAGCCGCCGTCGAAGGCGTGCGGCGCGAAGTTAAAGCCCTGTGCGACCGCTTCCCGCTGTAAGAGGTTGCCAAAGATAATGGACGCCACGCGCCCGTCGTGGGACGAATACTTTATGACGATTGCCCGCGACGTGGCGACACGGGGAACGTGCTTGCGCCGCCATGTCGGGTCGGTCGTTGTGCGCGACCGGCGTATTTTGTCCACGGGCTACAACGGCTCGCCGCCCGGTCAGCAGCATTGCACCGAAGTCGGCTGTTTATTGGAGCAGGGGCGGTGCATTCGCACGCTCCACGCCGAGCAAAACGCGCTTATTCAGGCCGCGCTGCATGGCGTATCGACACAAAACGCAACGCTCTACGCAACGTGCCGACCGTGCCATGTGTGCGCCCGTATGATCGTCGGCGCGGGAATTGTGCGTGTTGTTTTCTACGGGCCGGAGCCGGAAGGCTGGGCGCACGACGTATTATCGGCGGCCCACGTGGAACTGGTGCAAATGCCCGACCCGCCGCCAAGTGTCATTCCACCGGGCCTAAAATTGGGAATAGACGAATAATTTCGGAACTACATTGGTAGTCATTGCGGTATTCAAGCCATGCTTGTTATACTAATGCGGAGTACGAACGTTTTTCGGTTCGGCCAATTTAATTCATGCCGCTTTTTTTGAACATGGTTCTTGCCGCTGCCGGAGCCGCGCTGCTTGCGCTGGGCGCGACCCCGCTCGTCAAGAAACTCGCCTTTCGCTCTGGTGTTGTGCGTGCCCCCCGCGCCCGCGACGCCCACAAATCGCCCACACCCCTTTGGGGCGGCGTTGCCATTCTTGCCGCGTTTTTTGTCACCGTGCTTGCGGTGCGGCTGTTTTCCGGGCACGAGATCGCGCTCGCCGTCGGAAAGGGGCAGCACCCGATTTTAGGTATCGTTTTGGGAACGCTGCTTGTCGGTGGCATGGGAATGCTGGACGACAAGTACGATATTTCGCCCAAACTGCAAGCCGGTTCGCTTTTGCTTGCCGGTTTACTCGCCGCGCTTTTGGGGGCGCGGATCGAGGGCGTCACGAATCCGTTCGTGCCCGTTTCGCAAGGGAGCGGTTATAACGCCAACAACTTTTTGTCGCTGGGCGCGTTTTCCATTCAGGTCACGATGATTTGGGTATTTCTTGCCGCCAAAACGTTTGACTTTTTGGACGGCTTGGACGGCTTGGCGGCGGGAGTATGCGCGATTGCCGCGCTGACGATGGGAACGATGGCTGCGTTGCGCGGCGACGCGGCTGTCGCTTTGCTTGCGTCCGCGCTCGTCGGGGCGTGTGTCGGCTTTTTGCGCTACAACTACAATCCAGCCTCGATTTTCATGGGCACGGTCGGATCGCAGTCGCTCGGCTTCGTTTTGGCGATGCTCGCGGTCGTCGGCGCGTTCAAAATTCCCGCCGCGCTATCGCTGATTGTTCCCTTGCTGATTTTGGGTGTGCCCGTTTTCGACGGTTTGTACGTGGTCGCTCGGCGTATCTATCTCAAACAAAAACCGACGGTGGCCGATAAAACGCACATTCACCACCGTTTGACGGGGCGCGGCTTGTCCGTACAGCAAGCCGTCTGGTCTATTTACGGGTTAACGGCGCTGGGCTGTGGGCTTGCGCTCTTGGTTGCGCTAAAATGGGTACACTGAGCCATTATGTCGCTTCCACTGCCGCCACCCCGTCTCCTTCCGCTCGTCGCGCTTTCCGCCGTGTTCGTCAAAGCATGGGAACGGCTGCGTCTGGGCCGACCGACGAGTAGTCAGACGCAGAACGATTCGGCCTCGTGGGAAAATGTGCGCTTGGTTGGAGAGCGGGTCGTTTTACGCCCGATTACGATTGACGACGCCGAAGGAATGTTCGCGTGCGCGGGCGATACGAATGTGACGCGCTTTTTGCCGTGGGAACCCGCGCCGACCGTGGAGTCCGTCAAGCCGTTTCTGACCGATCAAATCAACCGGCGCAAGCGGGGCGAATCCCTTGCGTTCGCCATCGTGCTCAAGGAAACCGGCGCGTTTGTCGGCTCGACCGACGTGATGAAACTGAAATCGGGCGAAAGAAAAAGCGAAGCGGAGTTAGGCTATATTTTAGCGCCCGGCTTTTGGGGGAATGGCTTGATGCCGGAAGCCGCGCGATTGACCCTCGCGTGGGCGTTCGGGCCGCCACTGTCGCGCAAGCGAATTGCCGCCTACGCCGATATGGAAAACGTGCGCTCATGCCGCGTTTTGGAAAAACTGGGCATGGAGCGCACGGGCACGGAAACGCGCACCGTCAAGCGCGAAAAACGTCTATACGCCCGCTACGAAATCACGCGGCAGGCGTGGGAAGCCTTGCAGGCGGCGGGATGAAAACCAAAGCGATTTGCGCCGCCGCGTTCGCGCTTGCGCTCGTTTTCGGCAGTGCTCAAAGCATCCGAGCGCAAACGGCGAAATTCGCGGTTCGCAAAAGCATTCCGCTCACGCAAACCGTCAACGGAACGATGGGGCGGCTGGAATTCGTAACCGATGCGCGCGTGAAATCGGGTATGAGCGATGCGGAAACGACCGATTTCGCGCCCGCTCGGCTGCGCGCGGTGACGCCAAACGGAGCCGTCGCGTGGGAAAAGAAATTGGAGCGCAGCCGCGCGGAACTTGAAACCGCGCCGCCGCTGTACGGCACGAAAACCGCGCGCCCCACGTATTTACTGACGGTAGACTATTCCGCCGATATGGGTTCGTACAACGGGCCGATTACCTTTTTGGTCGAAGTCGTTGACGGCAAGCCGCGCTATGCCTCGGTGCAAAATAAACCCATCACGCTGATGCGTTCGCTCAAAACGGATTGGAAATTTTGGCCGGAAAAAAGCAAGCCCGGGCGGGCAACCGATATACTGGAAGTAGCCTGTCGCCCTAATAGTGCCGCGAAACTCTCCGACGAGAATATGGACAACGATTTCGTCGTGATTTACCGCCGCTTTCATTTCAACGGGCGCGGATGGACGAAGCGCGAAAAATCTCGTGTCGGTTTTTGGGAAGACGACGGGAAATTTCCGCCCGTTTCGCTGTTTCCCGCGCCCGTTTTGTAACCAAGAATTATGCCCAATCAAGCCCCGATTACCATTGTTTGTGTTTTAGGAACGCGGCCCGATGCCGTCAAGATGGCCCCAGTCGTCCAAGAGTTCGCCCGCTTCCCCGAACAGGTGCGGCAAATCGTCGTTTCGACGGGGCAGCACAAGGAAATGCTGGAACAGGTTTTGCGCGTGTTTCAAATTATGCCTGACCATAACTTGGGCTTGATGCGCGACCGTCAAACCCTCGACAGTTTGACGGCCCGCGCGCTTGAAGCCTTGACGCCGATTTTGGAGCGCGAAAAACCGGATATGGTTATCGCGCAAGGGGACACGACGACCACCTTTGTCGCAAGCCTTGCCGCCTTTTACGCCAAAGCCAAATTCGGGCACGTCGAAGCCGGTCTGCGAACCGACGACAAGTGGGATCCATTCCCCGAAGAAATGAACCGGCGCATGACGACGCGGCTTGCCGATTTGCACTTCGCGCCGACCACCCTTGCCGAGGAAAATCTGCTCAAAGAGGGCGTACCTCAAGAGTTCGTGCGCGTGACTGGCAACACGGTTGTGGACGCCCTGCATTCGGTCGCCGCGCAAAACTATCAATTCGATGATCCCGCACTGGCCGAAGCGGTAGCCAAGCCGGGGCGAATGGTGCTGGTAACTGCGCACCGGCGCGAAAACTGGGGCGCACCGATGGAGTCCGTGTGCCGCGCCGTTTTGCGATTGCTCGACGCTTTTCCCGATGTGCATGTCGTTTTCCCGATGCACAAAAACCCGATTGTGCGTGAAGCCGTGGTTCCGCTGTTGGGCGGGCACGACCGCATTTTGCTGATTGAACCCGCCGACTATTTCCCGTTCGTGCATTTAATGAAGGCCGCGCACTTGGTACTGACCGATTCGGGCGGCGCACAGGAAGAAGCGCCCGGTTTGGGCAAGCCGGTTCTCGTGCTGCGAAAAACGACCGAGCGGCCCGAAGGCGTGTTTGCGGGAACCGCGCGGCTTGTCGGAACCGATGAAGCCGTGGTTTTCGCGGAAGCCTCCAAACTGCTTGGCGACCCGGCTGAATACGCCAAAATGGCCCGCGCGGTTTCGCCCTACGGCGACGGCGACGCGGCCCGGCGCATCCGCGAATGGGTTTTTGAATACTTCAATTTGCCGACCGTAAAAACGGAAGGGGCGGCGTGAACGCTCCCGTAGCGGGCGATGCGCGAAGCGAAACCGGAGAACCCGGCGCGTCCGCTGTCGGCGCGGCGGCGCGGCACGTGCTGGACGCGCGGCTTGCGTTTTGGGGCGGCCTTTTGGGGCGCATTCTGCTGTTTGCGCTCGCGGGCTACATTTTGTGGCGCGTCCGCTCAATCGTGACAACCGTTATTATCGCGCTGATTTTATCGACGGCAACCGGCGCGTTGGTCAATCCGCTGTGTCGCACGCGCGTCGTTGGCCTCAAACCGCATACGCAACGACTCCTTGCCACCATCTTTGTTTTCGCATCGCTCGCCGGGCTTTTGTATTCGGGCTTTTTGCTGTTTTTGTCGCCGTTTGAAATTGAGTTCGGCAAACTCATTAAAAACTACCCCGCGTACCAGACCGCTATTGCCACCAAACTGACGCTGCTGCAAGAATGGTATGGCAACCTTTCGCCGCAGGTCAGGGAACTGATTGACGAGCAAAAAGCGCGGCTTTCCCTCCCGTCGCCGTCCGAATATATCGCGGGCGGGCTGCGCGGAACGGTCGCGTGGGCGTCGCACGTCGTGGAACTCATTATCGTGCCGGTTTTGGCGTTTTACTTCACGCTCGACGGCAAATCGCTCCGCAACCAGTTCATGTTTCTGGTTCCGCGCGCCAAACGCCGCACGACGCTTGCGATCTTGTCCGAAAGCGGCGCAATCATGCGGGCGTATCTTGCCTCGCAGTTTTGGCTCGCGCTTATCGCGGGCGTCACGGTAGGGCTTGCGCTCCGGTTCATCGGCATGGATTACGCGCTCACGCTCGGCGTTATGGCGGGTGTCACGCGGGCCATTCCGATTATCGGGCCGCTGATTGGCGGCATTCCCATTGTGCTTTTGTCGTTCATCTACGGGGCGCAAATCGGGCAGCCGTATTTGTGGGTCGGCGTGCTGCTTGGCTTCACAGTTTTGCATTTGGTCGAAAGCAAGTTCATCATGCCCAAGTTTTTGGGGCACGCGCTCGATTTGCACGCCGTCGTGATTTTGATTGCCCTACTCATTGGCGGCGAATTTTTCGGCCTAATGGGAATGTTCCTCGCCGCGCCGGTCACCGCGCTGGGTCGCCTTCTGCTCGTCCATTACGTTATTCGCCCGCGTCAGCGCAGCACGACCCAAACCACGACGCCGCCCGGCCCAAACCTGCGCCTTGTTGGCAGTGGCGCGGGCGGGGGCGGGCGTAATCTGCGCCTGCAACGGGCGACGCTTGCCGCGCAAGGATCGCGCATTGCTTCTTCCACGCCGCTTACAAAGGAATAAAAAACTTCTCTTGGACATCGTAAAAGACGTGACGCTCGGCGTCGTGCAAGGTTTAACCGAATTTTTGCCCGTTTCCTCGTCGGCCCATTTGGAAATCGTGCCACAACTTCTCCATTGGGGCGACGCCGGGTCGGCCTTTACCGCCGTCATTCAATTGGGCACGACGGTCGCCGTCGTTTTGTATTTTTGGCGCGACCTGCTGCAAATTGCGACCGCGTTTTTGGGGTCACTCAAAAAAGGCGGCGACCGAAAATCCACGGAAGCGCGCTTGGGCTGGGCGATCATTGTCGGCAGCATTCCCGCCGGGCTTGCCGGTTTGCTGCTGGAAAAGAAAATCGACACCGTTTTCCGCGATTTGCGCTTGACGGCGGCGATGCTGATTATCATGGGCTTGGTGCTTCTTTTCGCGGACGCC
>CAXTBP010000225.1:0-8177 GCA_964241985.1 uncultured Armatimonadaceae bacterium
GTGGAGAAGGCGTCGCGGTAGCGTCTGGCAGGGAAGAAACATTTTGCGTCATACTTTAGGTTCGCCGTAAGACGACTATAAAAGACCCGCGTCGTTTAGCTTTTTCTCGTAGTCGCTGCCCGCGATGGCGATAATTTCAATGGCTTGATTACCCGGCCCCGTTAGATAAAACGAGCGGGTTTTGTCGCGGTGCGGCTTGATTTCCTTGTGGTTTTGCGCGGCAAGCCGGGTCAGTTCCGCGTCGCTGACCCGCCACGCCAAATGGCCGGGATGTTCGTCCTTCACGACAAACGCCAATTTCGCGCCCCCGCACGCGATGAGGCCCCATGTCGCGTCCTCGTATAAGACCTGCGTGCCCGGAATGGTTTCCTTGTACCACGCAATCGCCTCACCGATATTGGGCACGACTTGGGCGGCATGGTCGAAAATATAGGGTTCATTGGTTTCGGTTTCGTCGGCGGAATTCATAAACGGCTTTCTTGTAAACGGTTTCGCTTGTTGTTTACCCGTTTTCGCCGCCGCGCCTTCTTAACATAAACTTAATCTTTCCTTAACACTCCATTAACATTCCCTTAACATGGGCCGGGTAAGGACAGCGTATATTTCGTATGAATAGAGGAAATTTTGATGCAAACCAATTCGCGCACTAAACACAGCGCCTTTACTTTAATAGAATTGCTTGTCGTCATCGCTATTATTGCGATTTTGGCGGCGATTTTGTTCCCTGTTTTTGCCCAAGCCCGCGAAAAAGCACGGCAATCGGCGTGCCAGTCCAACAGCAAGCAGTTCGTCTTGGGAATTTTGCAATACGCCCAAGACTACGATGAGTGTATGCCGCTGACCTTCAAGGACGCTAATATGTACGGCGAATACGCCGCGCAAAAAACCGGCAAAACCGTGACCGGCGTTCCGCAGCAGATTATGACCTACATCAAGAGCCAGCAGGTCTTCTTGTGCCCCAGCGATACCGGCATCCCGGCCAACTTCAAGGCGGGGGATTTGCCCACTGGCCTGAGCCTTGCCGATGCGGTAGGACACTCGTTTTTGGAAGTTTACGGAGCGTCATACAAATACACAAACCAAAGCTATTCCAAGTATCCGCTCAATATCGCCAACCCCACGGGCTACAATCAGGTGAACAACGAATGCGCGGGCGGCAGCGGAACGCTTGCTTATTCGGGCGGCGACTGGAAATACACGCCCACATCCGGGGCGTGCACCAGCCTCGGTATCGACACCGCGACGCTTGCGAACTTTACGCGCCCTTCGGAAACCCGAATGTTCGGCGATTGGCAAAAACCCTTCAACGACGATCCCGCTGGCCCCGCGCTCGACCCCGCCAAAGCGGCAACGTCGTACCACAAAAACGGTGCGAACATTTCGTTCGTAGACGGGCACGTCAAATTTTTGACCGGCGCGAACTACCGTACCGGCTGCGACGGCTTGGACTGGTCGTGGGATCCCAACCAAGTGTGTAACAACATGGGCATCCAGCGCCCCAAAAACTAATCGTTTTTGATGTGACAAAAACCAAAAGGAGCGGCTCGCGGAACCTATTTCGCGGGCCGCTCGCTTTTTTGTATAATAAACGCACAAAACCCGAAGGATTTTTTTATGTCCGATGTGATTTCACGACGGCGACTGCTTGAAGCGGCGGGCGGCATCACGTTTTTGGCCCTTGTTTCCGACGGACGCGGCGCGTTTTCCGCCCCGCCCAGCCAAGCCGCGCAAAACGCCCCCGCACCGGCAGGGGAAACTGTGCGCCCCTTGTTTACCGCTTTGCCCTATTTGCAGCCGGGCGCGGGAGCCGGGCCGCGCGTAGCGGATGGGCAGGAGCAAATAACGGTGGCGTGGCAAACCAATTTGGAAGCCGCAACGTTTGTCGTCACGTTCGCCAAAGGAACCGCGCTTCCCGCCAAAGACGCCAAAGGATTGACGCCAAACCGGGCGCGGCGCACGGTCGGCGACGGCGACGAGGCCGAAGGCTACTACGACTACGCCGCCCATTTGACGGGCCTTGACGCGGGTGCGCGCTACGCCTACCGCGTTTCGATGAATGGGCAAACCGTAATCGAGGGCTATTTCACGACGCGCAAAAAGCCCGGCCAGAAAATGCGCTTTGTCTCATTTGGCGACAACTCGTACGGCGAAGTGTCCGACCGTATGATTGCCTACCAAACGTATCAAGCCAAGCCCGATTTCGTGATGAACACGGGCGACAATGTGTATGAGGGTGGGCGCGTCAACGAATATGCCCGCTACTTTTTCCCGGTTTACAATTCCAATGTCGCCGAAGCGCGCACGGGCGCACCGCTCCTTCGCAGTGTGCCATTTTACACCGTTTTGGGAAACCACGACGTGCGGGGCCGCGACGAAAACAAGCGCTCGACCGCGAACTTCGCCACCGACGCGGACGCGCTCGGCTTTTACACGTGCCTGCATTTGCCGGGAAACGGCCCCGTGCCCGCAAGTCCCACGCCAACGATGGGGCCGGAATCCTTGATGGACGTTTTCAAAAAAGCCGCCGGGGATCGGTTCCCGCGCCAAGCCAACTATTCCTACGACTACGGCGACGCGCACTTCCTTTGCTTGGATTCCAACGTCTACATCGACCCAACCAATAGAGACTTACAGGCGTGGATCGAGCAAGATTTGGCGCAAAGTAAAGCCGCGTGGAAATTTGTCGTGTTTCATCATCCCGCCTTTAACGTCGGCAAGGAACACTACGCCGAGCAGCACATGCGCGTTTTATGTCCGATTTTGGAGAAGGGCGGCGTACAAGTCGGTTTGCACGGGCACGAACACAACTATCAGCGCACGCGCCCGTTCACGTTCGCGCCGACCGATGCCAGTGTAGCCGCCAAACCGTTTACCAAGCGGCTCGTTCCCGGCACGTTCACGATTGACCGCACTTTCGACGGCATAAAAAACACCAAGCCCAAAGGGATTATTTACCTAACGACGGGCGCGGGCGGCAAGCACTTGTACGATGCCGAATGGAACAACAATCCGGCCCAGTGGTTGCACAAAGAAGACGACAACGCCGATTACGCAGCCCGCGTCGTTTCCGACCGCCACTCGCTGACCGTTCTGGATATGGACGCCCAGTCGCTCGTGATTACGCAGGTTGACCAGTGGGGGCAGACCGTGGATCAGATTAAAATGACGAAGTAGGATTGGTTAGAGGGGTCAGGGACATGAACGTCCCTGCCTAAGCCCTTCGGGCACGATGTCCCTACCGGGACGTAGATGCTCTGAAAATTCTGGAATTCTGCCCAACACGTGGCCCTCTGTCCTATACGCAGTTTCCCGTTGCGGCACGACCAAACGCATTTCCCCTGTCCACGTCCCGGCAGGGACATCGTGCCCGAAGGGCTTAGGCAGGGACGTTCATGTCCCTGACCATTCCCATCGCCCCGTTTATGCTACAATGGGAACCATGAACCCATTCCACCCCGCGCTTTTTTGGGACGCGCCCGAGAGCCTTTTGGCAGCCTCCGATTCTGCGCCCACCGATGCTTTTTCCACCGAACTCACAGGCGGCGATATGCCCCACTGGGATATGACGGTTGTGTATCCATCCCTCGATTCGCCCGAATTCGAGGCAGGATTCGCCCATGCCATCGCAAGCATCGGTGAACTGCAAACGCTGTTTGACAACAACAACATTCGCGGTTTGGACGCCGCCCCGCCCACCGACGACGCCCTTGTCGCGTCTTTTGAAGCCGCGACGAATAAATTTAACGCGGTTTTGGACGAATTGCGCACGCTCCGCGCCTACATTTCTTCGTTCATTTCCACCGATTCGCGTAACGAAATTGCGCAGGCAAAAGGCAGCGAAATGCGGGCTGCGTCGCTTCCGCTGTCGCTGCTTTCCACGCGCTTTACCGCGTGGCTGGGTTCGCTCCAAGTGGACGCGCTCATCGCCAAATCGCAGATTGCAAACGACCATGCGTATTATCTGCACGAGGCCAAAATCGTTTCGACGCACCTTTTGCCGCCCGGCGAAGAAGAGTTGTCGGCGGAACTGTATTTGTCCGGTTCGGGCGCATGGGCCAAACTGCACGGCGATTTGACCTCGCAAATTCTCGTGCCCTTGAACGGCGATAATTTGCCGATGAGCGTTATTCGCGCCCTCGCCTCCGACACGGACGCAACGGTTCGCAAAGCGGCCTATGAAGCGGAACTGGTGGCGTGGGAAAAGAACGCGCTGCCCTTGTGCGCCGCGATGAACAGCATCAAGAACGACAGCAACGTTATGGCGACCCGCCGCAAATGGGGCACGCCGCTGGATTCCGCTTTGTTTGGAAACCACATCGACCGCGCGACCCTTGACGCCATGCTATCGGCGGCGCGCAAATCGTTCCCCGAGTTTCGGCGGTATTTCCGCGCCAAAGCCAAACTCGTTTCGGGGAGTGAAAAACTGACTTGGTACGATATGTTCGCGCCGGTTGGGCAAACCAAACAAACGTGGACATGGGCCGAGGCCGAAGAGTTTGTGGCTCAGCAGTTCGGCGTGTACTCGTCGAAAATGCAGAATTTCGCCTTGCGCGCCTTCGGTGAAAAATGGATCGACGCCGAGCCGCGACCGGGCAAGCGCGACGGCGCGTTTTGCATGGGCCTCCGCGCCGACGAATCGCGCATCATGCAGAATTACAAGCCCGCGTTTTCCGGCGTGTCCACCTTGGCGCACGAGTTGGGCCACGGCTACCATAATTTGTGCCTTGCCCACCGAACCCCGATGCAAAAAGGCACGCCGATGACGCTGGCGGAAACGGCGTCGATTTTCTGCGAAACCATCATCCGGCAGGCCGCGCTCGAAAACACCGACGACAAGCACGAGAAACTGGCGATTTTGGAAGCGTCCCTGCAAGGCATGGCGCAGGTCGTCGTCGATATTACGTCGCGGTTTGAGTTCGAGGCGGGCGTTTTGGAAAAGCGCCGGGAGCGCGAACTATCGGTCGGCGAAATGTGCGAGGTGATGCTCCAAGCCCAAAAGAACACCTACGGCGACGGATTGGACGAAAACGCGCTGCACCCGTATATGTGGGCGGTCAAGGGCCACTATTACGGCTCATCGTTCTACAACTACCCGTATATGTTCGGCCTGCTGTTCGCTACGGGCTTGTACGCGCAGTACCAAAAGTCGCCCGATGGTTTCCAAGACCGCTACGACGATTTGCTGTCGTCCACGGCGATGAGCGACGCGGCGAGCCTCGCCGCTCGGTTCGGCATCGACATCCGTGACGAAGCCTTTTGGGCCGCGAGCCTAAGCATAATCCAGAGCGACATCGACCAGTTCGTGGCGCTGGCCGTTTAGCGGCAGAGGCCCCTGCCCCCCATTATTGGGGGGCAGGGGGGCTATGCGTTTTTACGGCTTTGTCCCGGGGTTCGCGCGCGGCACGAACGGACTGCCGCCCGTTCCCGGCGGCACGTTCCCGGTGCGCGGGGGCGCACTGGCAGGAATGGCGACCGGGGACGGCGCGGGCGGTGTTGTCGCTGCCGCCGTGGTTGGGGCGGGCGCGGGAAGCGGTTTGGGGAGCGGTATGTTCAAACGGCGGAGCGCCACCGAAGCGGTACTATTTTGTGCCTCGAGTTGCAGCGCTTTGGTGTAATAGCCAATCGCCTCGTTTTTTTGGTTGTTTTCCTCGGCGAGCCGCCCCAGTTGCACGTTCGCGCTTGCTGCCGCTGCGGGAGGCATGACCTCATTCAAGAGCCGTTTGAGCAGGCCTTCGGCTTCCGTGCGCTCGCTCGGTGTGCGCGCCTCCGCCGTCATCAAGACCTGAATCCGCGCCCCCAATGCCTCTCTGCTTTTCGGGTAGGTCGTAACCAATTTGTTCGTCAAGGCTTGGTACTCCGGCCCCGCCGGTTTTCCGCTTTGCTGCTGGAACGCTTTTTGGGCGGCATACACGGCGGCAACGTTCGGCTCCGTCGAAGAACCGAACACCAAACCGTCGAAAAACGAAACGACGAGTTCGGGCTTTTTCTCCAAATCACGGACGCGCGTCAACCCGAACACCGCGTCGTTTTGCCCGGCGTCCACGTGCAGCACGGTTTCATACTCGGCAGAGGCTTCCGCCCATTTGTTTTGGCGCTCGTAAAGTCCGCCCAGTGCGAGTCGCGCGTTCAGCGTCTCCACGTCGCGGGACGGCGTTATTGCGCCCGGCGTGCCGGGAGGATTGGCAAGATTACGCAAAATCGTTTCGGCTTCCCTCGGCTTGTTGTTTTTTTCGTAGGCGTCGGCGAGAACGTATTGGATGCCCTTATCCTGCGGGTTTTCGGTGCGCAGGCGCGTCAAGTTTTGTATGGCGTCCTCATAGCGTTTTTGCGCCACCATTAAGCGGGCCGGGCCGAGCATGTACACGATGCGGTTGGGGTCGTCGGGGCGAATCAGCATCGCCTGCATTTGCGCGAGCGCCTCGTCGGGCTTTTTCAGGTTCGTCTCGTACACGCTCGCAAGTTGCCAGCGCACCATATTATTTTGCGCGAGCAATGCTTTATCGTCCGCGTTTTTGAGTACGCCCTGATACGTCTTGACCGCATCGTCGGTTTGTTTGCGCTCCAAATAGATGTTGCCGAGCGCAAGGGCCGCGCTCGCGCTGTGCGGATTGACGACGAGCGCCTGCTTGTACTGTCCGATGGCTTCGGTCGGTCGGTCGGTTCTTTCCATCAACTGCCCGACGGCAACCCGGGCGTCGGCGTTCGAGGCGGGATTTTTTTCGCTGCGCGCGATGATTTTCAAATACGTGGATTCGGCCTGCGGAAGCACGCCGTCCCGCACTTGCCATGAAGCAAGTTGGGCGAGCGCGTTGATGTCGGTCGGCGTTTCGTTTGCGATTTTTTCAAGTTCGGCATAGGCCGCTTCTTTTTTCCCCGCTGTGTACAAAACACCCGAAAGCCCGGCCCGCGCCCGGCTGATGTATTCTTTTTCCTTGGCGGTATCAATCACCCCTTGATACTGCTTTTCGGCCTCGTTCCATTGGTTTTGCTGCTCGGCGATTTTGGCAAGTCCCAAGCGCGGCAAGGGCGCGGCGGGATCCAATTTGACGGCGGTAGTGAGTAACCGGGCCGCGTCGCCCGCGCGTTCCGGCCCTTGCAGCAAAAGCGACAAACCGTAAAACCCGACATAAGAAGCGTTCTTCGGCTCGATGAGCGCGGCGGCCCGGAACTCTTTTTCGGCTTGCTGATAGTGCGTGGGCGCGCCGGGCGTGTCCAAACTGTCCGGCGCGTAAAACGAAAGATAGCCCAATTGAAAATGCGGGCGGGCGTCTTTGGGGAACTGGGTCACCAATCGACTTGCGATTTTGCGGGCCTCGTCGTACTTGCCCGCCGACTGCGCAGCAATAGAGGCTTTGAGACCGCTCACCAAACTCGGATTGAGCGCGTACGCCTTGCTGAAAGCCGCGTTGGCCGCACTCGAGCCGCCCTCCATCCGCATCACCACGTCGCCGGATAATTGCTGAACGCGGGCGTCTTTCGGAAACGCTTGGGTCAGTTTTTGCGCGAGCGCAAGGGCCTCATCTTTTTTATTCGCGCCCATCAAACCGTACAACAGGCGAATTTCGCCCTGCGGCGGCTTTTCGTTGCGCAGCAGTTTCTTTTTTCGCAAAATGGGCAGGGCTTCGGCGAACTTGTTTTGCTGCATCAGCGCGATGGAAAGCGTCGCCTGCGCCGTATCGTCGTTCGGCAAAAGCACGAGGGCTTGCCGCGCGGCTTTAACGGATCCCGCCCAGTCGCGAGCCTGCAAAGACAGCGTGCCCAACTGCTGCCAAAACGCGCCGGTTTTGGGCGACAAAGCGGTCGCTTTTTTCATCAAGGACACGGCGTCGGGCTTGTTTTCGCGGGCTGACAAAAGCGCCATATTCGCCCAAATCGCCGACGTTCCCCCCGCCGCGACCGTGCCCGGCTTCTTGCCCTCCGCGCCCTCGATTTCCAAAATTTTGCGGTACTTGACGCGGGCCGCTTCGTATTTTGCGTGGGCCGCTTTTTTATCGCCTGCTTGCTCGGCCTTGAACCCGGCATCGGTTAGTCGCAGGGCTTCGTTGTACAAAACATACGACGGTGAAGGCGTCGCCTCGGCCCATGCCGTGGTAGGTCCGGAAGGCGGTCTTGGGGTCGCCGTCCAGCGCGAGGGCGGGGCGGTCGGCCCAGTAGGCGGGCATGGTGGTGTAGAGCAG
>CAXTBP010000226.1:0-8105 GCA_964241985.1 uncultured Armatimonadaceae bacterium
GTACCTTGCCGAACTGCAAAATCGCGGATTCGATCCACCGTCCGCTTATGATGAGGAAGGCGAAGCAACCGACGATGTGGCCCTGTTCCAAGCGGAATTTGTCGCGTTTCTCCACCACTGGCGCGAAGTAGCACGGGGAACTGGGGATGCGAAACAAATAAGCCCTGCCTTTTCCGCTTGACGGTGCAAATGGGAGTATTTAGGCAGGGCTTGCTCGACCGGCACAACCGTTTATGACACAATAGGTTCCATGACGGGCGACACCAGCAATACAAACAACGTAGACAGCACCGCCGCCGACGCAGGCGTAATAGAAAGGTTTGCTCCGAGGACATCACCCATGTCATTTTTTACCGAATCCGTCGTGGAAGACGCCGCTTTGGAGTGGTTCCAAGAACTGGGCTACACCATTTTGCACGGCCCCGACATCGCGCCCGGCGGTTCGCACGAGGAACGCATTTCCTACGGACAGGTCGTGCTCGAAACCCGCTTCGCCGAAGCCCTTGCCGACCTGAACCCCGGCGTACCCGCCGCCGCCCTGATGGAAGCGCAGAAGAAACTGCTTCAGCCCGCGAGCCAGTCGCTCGTCGTCAACAACCGCGCGTTCCACAAGATGCTCGTCGAGGGCGTCACCGTCGAAATCAAGCGGCGCGATGGGAGCCTGCAGGGGGCGCGGGTCAAAATCGTGGATTGGGACAATCCGACCGCCAACCAATTCGTAGCCGTCAACCAGTTCACGGTCAAGGAAAGCAAGGAGCGCCGACCCGACCTTGTCGTGTTCGTCAACGGCCTGCCGCTTGCCGTACTCGAACTCAAAAACACCGCCGACGTGAACGCAACCATCGACAAAGCGTTCGCCCAACTGCAAACCTACAAACTCCAAATTCCTTCGCTGTTTGTCCCCAACGAACTGCTCGTCATATCCGACGGCAGCCACGCCCAAATCGGTTCGCTGACGGCGGATCGGGAACGCTTTTTGCCCTGGCGCACGATTGACGGGGAAGAATTGGCCCCCAAATCGCTGTCACAGTTGGAAGTTTTGCTCCGGGGCGCGTTCGACAAAGAGCGGTTCCTTGATTTGGTTCGCTCCTTTACCACCTACGAGGGCGACGGCGAGAAAACGATCAAGAAAGTCGCGGGCTACCATCAGTTCCACGCCGTGCGAACCGCCGTTCACGAAACCGTGCAGGCGTCCGGCGCGACCGGCGACAAACGGGGCGGGGTCGTGTGGCACACGCAAGGCTCGGGCAAGTCGCTGACGATGGTGTTTTACGCGGGCAAGATCGCCCAGCACCCGGATATGGCGAACCCAACGCTCGTCGTTTTGACCGACCGCAACGATTTGGATGACCAGTTGTTCGGCACGTTCAGCGTAAGCGCCGACCTTTTGCGCCAAACCCCACAGCAGGCAACGAGCCGCGACAGTTTGCAGTCGCTGCTTCGTGTCGCGCAGGGCGGAATTGTGTTTACGACTATTCAAAAGTTTTCGGTCGATGACAAGGGCACAAACTTCCCGCTGCTGTCCGACCGGCGCAACATTGTGGTTATCGCCGACGAAGCGCACCGCAGCCAGTACGATTTCATTGACGGCTACGCCCGCCATCTGCGCGACGCCTTGCCTAATGCCACCTTTATCGGCTTTACGGGCACGCCTATCGAGCAGGCCGACCGCTCCACTCGGGGCATCTTCGGCGACTACATCAGTGTTTATGACATTCAGCGGGCCGTGCAGGATGGTGCAACGGTTCCCATCTACTACGAGGGACGGCTTGCCAAACTCGCGCTCAACGAGACCGAACGCCCCAAAATCGACCCGGACTTCGAGGAAGTGACCGAAAAGGTCGAGGCCGCGCAAAAAGAAGCCGCCAAGCGGAAATGGGCGCAGCTCGAAGCGATGGTTGGAACCCCGAAGCGGTTGTCCCTCGTTGCCGCCGATTTGGTCAGCCATTTTGAGAAGCGGCTCGAGGCCATTGACGGCAAGGGCATGATAGTCGCCATGAGCCGCCGTATCGCCGTTGCTTTGTACGACGAAATAATCGCCCTGCGCCCCGATTGGCACACCGGCGACGACAAAACCGGCGCGATAAAGACCGTGATGACCGGCTCCGCCTCCGACCCGCTCGACTGGCAGCAGCATATTCGCACCAAAGCCGAGCGGGAAGAACTGGCAAAACGGCTCAAAGACCCCAGCGACCCGCTTAAACTGGTTATCGTCCGCGATATGTGGCTGACTGGCTTCGACGCCCCGTGTTTGCACACCTTGTATGTGGACAAGCCCATGAAAGGCCACAGTTTGATGCAGTCCATCGCCCGCGTCAACCGCGTTTTCAAGGATAAGCCGGGCGGCCTGATCGTGGACTACATCGGAATCGCCGACGAACTCAAAGGCGCGATGGCCGAATACAGCCGAAGCGGCGGCAAAGGCGAGGGGGTTCTCGACCAGAGCGAAGCCGTCGCGGAACTGTTGAAATGGCTGGAAGTGTGCGACGATTTGTTCCACGGCTTCGACCGCAGCTTGTGGAAAACCGGCACGCCCGCGCAAAAACTGTCCTTAATCCCCGCCGCGCAGGAACATATTCTATCCCGCGACCACGAGGAGCAAGGCGTGCGCGCCCGCTTCATGGATGCCGCCCTCGCCGTTTCTCGCGCGTTCGCCCTTGCCGTCGCCCACGATGTAACGCTCCGTGTCCGTGACGATGTGGCCTTCTTTCAAGCCGCGCGCGCCGCCCTGTGGAAAAAAGCGGACGAAGACAATAGAGAGGGCAAAGCAAAGCCAACCGGTCAGGAAATCCATCACGCCGTCCGCCAAATCGTTTCCCGGTCGGTTATCTCGGATGAAGTCGTCGATATTTTCTCGGCTGCTGGTTTGCAAAAGCCCGACGTGTCCATCCTATCCGACGAGTTCCTTGCCGAAGTGCAAAATCTGCCCTACAAGAACCTCGCCGTCGAAGCCCTCAAAAAACTGCTGGAAGGCGAGATACAATCGCGGTCACGGGGAAACGTCGTGCAGGGCAAGCAGTTTTCCGAGATGCTCCTGCAAGCCATTCGCAAGTACCAAAGCCGGGGCGTGGAAACCGCGCAGGTCATTCAGGAGTTGATTGACCTCGCCCGCGAAATGCGCGCCGCCCAGAACCGGGGCGAGGAACTGGGCCTGACCAACGACGAGGTGGCCTTTTACGACGCGCTTGAAGTGAACGACAGCGCGGTCAAGGTGCTGGGCGACGACGCCCTGCGAACGATTGCCCGCGATTTGGTCGAAACGGTGCGCCGCAATGTGACCGTGGACTGGACGGTTAAGGAAACCGCGCGGGCGAACCTGCGCCGGATGGTCAAGCGCGTGCTGGCCCGTCATGGCTACCCGCCGGACAAACAGGAAAAAGCCGTAGATACAGTGCTACAGCAAGCCGAGACTATAGCCGCCGCGTGGGCTTAGCGAAATTCTATGGGAACTACGTCAAACTTCAGCGCGCTCTGCTCAAATCTATATGTCGATAATCAAGCGATCATATCAGATCGCTATAAGCGCATTACACGTCGGTTGAACCTCGACTTTTGGGGCATGGATTCCGAGATCGCCCATAGCCGATACGTTGGCTCCTACGGCCGTGATACGGCTATTCGCGGTTTCCATGATTTGGATATCCTTTTTCAACTCCCGTCTAGTTTTTACGAACAGTACGACGCCTACGCTACCAATGGTCAGTCCGCTCTGCTGCAAGCCGTTAAGAATTCCATCGGCATCACCTACCCCTTAACAACGCGAGTTGGGGATGGGCAGGTGGTCGTCGTCACTTTTGCCGACGGAATGCGCTTTGAAGTGGTTCCTGCCTTCCTGAACACGAGTGGCTCTTACACCTTCCCTGATTCCAATAACGGAGGAAAATGGCGCATCACGAACCCTTTACCTGAGATCACAGCAGTTCAGACGAACAACAACTTGTGGAATAAAAACCTGAAGCGGCTTTGCCGTATGGCACGCGCATGGCGTCGTGAATGGGACGTACCGATGGGAGGATTGCTTATTGACACACTGGCCTCCCAATTTATGGGGAGCTGGACATATCGGGACAAGTCTTTTGCGTTTTACGATTGGATGATGCGCGACTTTCTTTATTTTGTTTCTCAGCAAAACCCAAGCCAGGTATATTGGCGAGCTGTTGGTAGCGGTCAGGAGGTTCGGCGCACTGGGTCGTTTGAATACAAGGCTCTAAAAAGTTATAACATCGTATTAGAAGCAATCGATTACGACAGCAAGGAGATGCCTTACTCCGCCGCTGGAAAATGGAGAGAAATATATGGTTCCTTCTACCCCTCCGCCACCGCTTAACCCACTGGAAGCACAGCTGCGCGAAGTGTTTGCGCGCGTTGTGTATACGCATAAAACCCACGAAAAATGCGCCGATATTCTCCAGCGTCGCTACGGGAGTATTGTTTTTTGGCAAATCCTTCTTTCTGCTGTAACCACAGGCAGCCTGCTTCTTGCTTTGTTCGGGGATCAAAAAGCAGGGACAATCGTCGGCGCTGTACTTTCAACGGCTCTTCTGGCGCTCAATACCTACACAAAAGATAAAAATTTGAACGCACTTGTCGAGCAGCATTCAACTACGGCACGTAATCTGCTTGCTATACGGGAAGCCTATTTATCTCTCCTTACGGATTTTGTCTCTGGCTCTGTTACCGAACAAGAGGCGAGGAAGCGCAGAGACGAGTTAGAGATTAAACTTCAAGAAGTAAATCGGTCCGCGCCGAGAACGAACGCTGTGGCGTATCGCTCTGCACAGGAATCGCTCAAAAAGAATGAGGACTTGACATTCAGCGACGACGAAATTAATGCCTTCTTGCCGGGGCCTTTGAAACGGGATTCGCTTCGCAGTGATCAACCAACGGACAATAAGGCCTAACATCTAATGGCGTATTTTAGCCACCCCGATTAATAGTTTCAAAGGAATATAATTTATGCTTTTGCGGTAACAGCGGTCGCAAGAGCAATAATTTTCTTCCTTTTATTCAAAAAGTCACAATAAAGCGAGAAGGGGACGGAGACGGCCAGTTGCCCATGCCGATCCTTGATGCATATGCTGTAAGATCATCTCTCGGAGAAACTTACTACTGTCCCGGTAACGGTTTTTGTCACTACCCGACAACAGCTGGCGCATAGCACTCATAGTATCCGTCGCAGTAGATGCTTGTGCTGTCATGCAGAAAAGCAAATGCCGCCGTTCCTCGTCTTCGCTATGAGAACAAGCGGTTGCTAAATAGTGGGCTATGAACACGCGCCACTTTTCTGGCCCCCTACAAGCTATATCAATAAGGATTTCTATAAGTGTGTGAACTTGTTCTAATTTAGTATCCAACAATGCCTCACGTACTCTTTCCTCATCGTCTAATAGCTTTGCTATATCCGCATCGGTTATCCTGTTGTAAAACACATTCTCAGCAAGCAGTGGCACGTCCAAGTTGTCGATAAGTTTGCCGTCGGCATCAACAGATTGGTGCAAACTCCTCGTGCGTACATCGCGGATATGATCAAGGGCTTCGAGCACTCCGGCAGACTCTAAGGGGTAGCGCGAACGGAGTAATTCAATCACCCCATCTGTGCCTTGCTCATAGCCGAATGTATGCAGACAATCTTTCTGTCCCTTAGCGATAGAAGGCGAGGTTATATTGAAGTAGGTTGCAAAGTCAGCCACAACCTTTCTCACCTCTTCCGATATTATGTGCTTTTCAACGCTCAACGCTGGCGTACTCAGCGACGCTGTCAGGCTGAGTTGCCATAATGAGGAACGCAAGGTCATGAAGCGTAAGGGAGTACCTCCTGATTGCGGTCGAACAAACTCCCAAAGTACGGTGCTTGGTATGAAAAAGTGCTTCTCAAGAACTGCCAAGTTTTCAGGATCGCAGATAAAACAGCTCGCAAAACGCTCCGATGCCCACCACGCGAAATGACTAATACGCTCCCCATCGCTCCACGGGGCGATGCACTCAAGATAGTGCGTAAAGTGCTGGGCTAGTCTGTCCCTAAACAGCCATGGAATATACCATTTCCCGCCGCGCTCCGCAGCCAGCAGTGTTTTGACCTCATCCCAAAACGTCAGTGTCTGCTCCGATGGAATGCGATGCAGGGCATTGAGGAAGTATTGGCAGATCTGAAATACCACTATTGGGCTGTGACTTTCCTCACCCCATCGCCATAATTGTTCCCATAAATCGATAACCTGACCATACTTCTCCTCCCAGGTTGAAACTACTTTGACGAGGCCAAACTCCGGCGAGAAAGGCAAGTAGCCTAACTCCTCGAACCATAGCTTCGCCGCTTCTACAACGTTTGCGGCTTGAGTCACAATAGATTGAATTTCCCGATGAATATCTTCCCGTTTGCTATGCGCTGTCAGCGACTTCAGTTCAATGCTACTTACCGTTTCGAGCGAAGGGCGTAACAACGTGCCTATGTAGTCGTTGATGTCGGCGTCGCGGTTCAGTTCAATGGCTTGGATGAACCCGGCGCGGCAGAGCAACCAGTCATCGGCACAGGCATCATAGAGTTTAAGAGCCGCCGGTCTCCATGATTTAGGCGCGGAGGAAAGCAGGCCGCGACGAACTTCCTCGATAGTTTGTGTGGTCGATGGGGTGAGCAGACTCGGATTGGAAGCGCCTAAACGCTCATAATGTTTAAGTGCGCTCTTGCGGCAGCTAAGATTCTCGTCGAGAAGCAGCTCCGCAACGTCAAGTATCGAAGCGGTTTCTTGATACTCTTCTTTGAACAATATCCACGGCCCATCAGGCAGAGGAAGACGTGAACGGTGTTTAGGATCAGCGGCTATAGGCGCGACTGGCTTGAAATTCACGGGGCTTTTGAGGGTCGTGAAAACGTTACATTCCTGTAGCCCCCGCGTGGCCCTTTTTTTCAATTCGCGGATTTCACCAAGGCCCACGAGTGCAGCCCTAAGGCGCAGCATATGAGCCTCTTGAGTACCACCATCCGCCTCCATGATGACATCAGAAACCACGTATCGCCTCCGAAACACACAGCATAAACTTGTCGTCTTCTACGCCGAGACCCCGCGCCACAATCTTCAGTGCCTTGTGGGCGCGAGACAGGTCCGGCATAACGGCGAGCTGGATGAGAATATAGGTAAATGTCAGATGAAAAACACGATTGCTGGCAAACATACCAATCGGGCCAAACAGGCGAGGGGGAGACGGAAGCAGTTCATTCAAAGCCCACTCCGTAAACGTGGCAGCTTGTTCATCGCTTACTGATGCGTCTTTCCACAGCAAGGAGATGAAGTCGGACGTTGCTGTCACCCATTCTATGAAAAGCCGATTTCCTAGCGCACTGGTCGGTTGATCCGACGCCTGACGAAGTGGCAAGCCCGCGTCCCGGCAGCAGTCGTGGACGTAGTTTGCTACCGCGCGCAGTTCTATGCCTGGCCCGTTGTTGATGTAGCGCAGGGCGAGACACTTGAGTACCATCGATGGGGGAACGAGAAACCGGTATCGCCATTGAATAAGCTTAAGATATTTATCAGACAACTGCTCAAGGTCAAGAAGCCCCGCCTCCTGCATGGCCTCAATAAGCTTATCCGAACCGAAGGCGAAACCTTTCGACTCTGAAGGCTGAGGATAATGGAGAAGGTTTTGGCACACCCGGTCGTCGGCGAGCAAAGGCATTTGCCTCTGCTGGGCCAGCAACGCGGCAGCAAGACCGATTTCATCCTTAGCGGTCATGAGTTCGCTGTTTTTAGGTCTGGAGGACTTGTAAGCGATCTTGACGAACCGCTCATCCTCACGAATCTGTGTCCATAGGTCGAGGTGATCATGGTGAATCTGTTCTCGCAGTTTAATAGCATCAAGGTTTGCGACCACTGCGTCGCGGTCGGAAACGGCAAGATGGAGGTTGAAACCACTCAATACCGGATTAAGTAGTGGGGTCGTTGCCAAAGTGGTCAGGCTTGTCAAGTCACAAAGCAACGATTGCCCACTCTGAACGGCTTCGGTGGAAAGCGACTTTTGGTTAAGCAAAAATGGATACTGGGCTAATAGCCGCTCAGTGACCTTCCCATAGAATGATGGACTGGTAGTTAAGCAGAACTAACCTTGAAAGG
>CAXTBP010000227.1:0-3208 GCA_964241985.1 uncultured Armatimonadaceae bacterium
TCGTGTCTCTGGACAAAGACGCCCACGCGATCGTGCGGCGGATGTCGCCGTTGCAAAAATTTCAAGGGCAATGGCTCGGCTCGCTGCCATCCGAAGCGTTTCTCGCGCTTTCGGGCGGGTCGGTGGAAACGTCGCAGCAAACGCCCGGAGCGGTGACGGTTGGGAGCGTGCGAGTTCCGCGCACCGGGCAAACGAAACTCGACCCGACCGATCCAGAAAACCAAATGGCGACAGCGTACATGGATTTTCCCGCCGGATTGTCGTCGTTTCCGATGGTTCGGTATGAACAGGTCGCCAGCGGCGCGTTTCCCAAAGGCACGTTCGCGGGCAAGGTCGTTCTGGTCGGCGTGACGGGACTTGAAATCACGCAGCAGGAAAATGATTACTTCACGACGGCCTATTCGCGCTTTTCGCCCGAACGAGTCGGCGGACAAACGACGCGCAATGTGTACGGCGTGGTTGTGCAGGCGCAAATGCTGAACGCGCTGCTCAAAAACGGCTTTCTGCATCAGAGCCAAAAGTGGCAAACATTTCTTATAGTCTTCGTGTTTTCGCTCGTGGGAACGTGGGGCATTCGGACGTTTTTGAACTGGCGCGGCCCGGTTCTTTTAGTCGGCTCGCTACTCGGCTACGTTTTGACGTGCTTTCTCGTTTTCCAAAACGCGCACCTTTATATCCCGTGGGTTTTGCCGTCCGTTTTCATGTTCGCTAATGCCGCCGCGATTGCGTGGTTCGAGCGCAGCCATATCCGCAAACTGTGGGCCGGGTACGTGTCGCCCGCCTACATGGAAGTGATGCTCCGCGAAGGGGTGGAAGCCACGCCTGTGCGACGCGACGCGACCGTCGTGTTCGGCGACATTCGCAACTTCACCGGGTTTTCCGAGCAGCACCCGCCGGAAAAAGTCGTGCGCCTTTTGGACAAGCATTTGGAAAAACTGGTTCGCATCGTGTTCAGCCGCTCCTTGCAAGGGACGGTGGACAAGTTTTTGGGCGACGGCATCATGGTGGTTTTCGGCGCGCCCAAGCCGCAAGCCGATTTCGCCTATCGGGCCGTCAAAGCCGCGTGGCTGATGCGCGAAGCGACCCTCATTCCGATTACCGATGCGGACGGAAGCGATTACACGCTTTGCACGGGCTTCGGGATTGCGACCGGGCCGCTTGTCGCCGGACACGTCGGGTCGGCGCAGTTGACCACGTACACGCTGATTGGCGATACGGTCAATTTGGCATCGCGCTTGCAGGCCGTGACCGGACACGCCGACATCATTATCGACCAAGCCACGCTCGATTTGGTGGCGGCCCATGTGGATGTGGAAGATTTGGGCTTGCAGGAAATCAAGGGCAAAGCAAGTGAAGTTGCCTGCTACAAAGTCACCGCATGGCGCGATTGATTCACTTACTGGGCTTGCTACTGGGTTTGCAGCAGTCCGCCGCCGACCCAGTTATATGCGTTGGATGCAGTTCGGGCAACGCCGCCGGATGGTCGATACCGCGCCGACCACCGTGTTGCTTTGTCCACCCGATACCACGGATTCTATAACGGAAGTCATCTTTCATTTCATTTATGGCGGCGCTTTTTGTTTCGCTGGACAAACCCCGTCGTTTGCGCTTGGGCGGGCGCAATCGGCAGCAGCGCGAGCGCAAGCGCGGCGACGGACAAACCGAGCGAAGCAGGCAAAATTCTATTCATACAAAGGGGTTTCTTTCTTTTTACGGACTGGACGGGCGGACGACCTTGAGGGTCGCGCCGCCTTTTTCGTTGCCGGTCGCGGTCAGGGCGTACACGCGAAACAGGGCGACGCTTCCCGGCGCGGCGAGGCCGGTTTGCGTGTCGAAAATCGTTGCGCCGTTTGCGAAATCGCCGACCACGGACTCGTCGGCGGTTTTATAGGTTCCCGGGCCGGAGCAGAACCGCACCTGATACGTGGCGACGGGAACGACGGGCGATACTTCCGGCACAATCGTAATACGGGCCGAAAGGGCTGCGAGCATCCACGCCGCACTCGACGCGACGGCGGCGGGCGTGGAGCCGGGCGCGGGCGTGACGGTGGGCATGGAATCCAAAAGCGCGTCGCCGGGGGGCAAAATGCCGGGGAGCGATTTCCGGTAATCGACCATCAGAGCTTTGAGCGGGCCGAGCAAATCGTCGCGCGTTTGCCGGGCGATGCGCAGATTGGACAGCGCGGCGTCCACGGCCTGCGCCGATGTATCGAAGGCGTCGATTGCGGTCGTGAATTGGGCCAGTTCATACCCCCCGCCGCCGGTTTGCGGGAGGGTCAAGGGGGGCGAAAACGGCGGAATGGCGGTTGCGGGCAAGGCGTTGACGCGCGTCCAAATGTCGCGGGCGGCCCGCAGCGCGGCGAGAAGCACGCCGGGGGAAGGAGAGCCGCCAATCAATCGCGGCAAAGCGCGGAGCAGCGGATTGCCGGGGAGGCGTGCGCGCATCGTGAGGTTGAACTGCGACAAAATCTCCATGAGCGGCCCGCGCGCGTTGTCGCGGGTTCCGATGGCGGTTTGGTAGACCACGTTTTGGGCGACGATGGCATTCATCGCGCCGTCGAGGTTTTGGCGCAAGGTGACGAGGCTTGCACGGTCGGCCCCGCTGGGCAGAATGAAGAGGCCGACCGTGCCGTTGACCTGCGTCCAGTGGGCGAGAAACAGATCGGCGGTGGTTAAGTAGGAAACAATGGACGAGATAGGCATGGCAAATTATACCGTGCAGGGTGCAACACTGTAAAGACGAAGGCCGATGGTATAAAGACGAGGGCCGATGGATAAAAAGTATGTTTCGATGGTTGCAATAGAAATATTGATGCACACAAGATGCCTCTCGATGCTTGCAAGAGATACGTCGATGGATACGGCATACGTACTGATGAAGCAAATATAAAAGTTGATGACCACGCTGGATATGTTAATGGGCTTTTTTTACATTTATTACGCGGTTGTCAAGGCGTATCTTTATGTTTTTGGCGTATCGTTTTGGTGTTTTGCCATAGCATAGCGTGGCTTTGGCACTTGGTTTGTTGGTTTTGCCGGGGCGGAGGGCCGGTTTGGCCCTCCACCCCGCGCCCGCACGGGGGAAACGAGGATTTATTGTGGTGACGAGTACGTGCCCGCCGCCCAGTTGTAGGTGTTGGGCGCGGAATGCCCGTTGCCGCCGGACACGCTGGAAGCGCCGCCGCTTGCCGTGTTTTGAAAGCCGCCG
>CAXTBP010000227.1:3308-8013 GCA_964241985.1 uncultured Armatimonadaceae bacterium
GACACGCTGGAAATGTAGCCGCTTGCCGTGTTTTGATTGCCGCCGGACACGCTGGAAATGTAGCCGCTTGCCGTGTTTTGATTGCCGCCGGACACGCTGGCAAAGGGGGAGCTGGCCGTGTTGTTTGTGCCGCCGGACACGCTGGACTGGTTGCCGCTGGCCTCGTTGCCCCTGCCACCGGACACGCTGGCATATTGGCCGCTTGCCGTGTTTTGATAACCGCCGGACACGCTGGCAAACGGGACGGTCGCTTGATTGAGCTGACCGCCGGACACGCAGGCTTGATTGCTGCTCGCCACGTTTTGGTAGCCGCCCAGCACATTCGCGCGGAGGGCGGTGCATGCGTTGCTGAGACCGAACACGACGCCGCTGCTGCTGGAATAGTTGTTTTGGTAGCCCACGACGAGGTTGTGGCTGCCCGTGCGCGCGTTGGTCGTGCTGCCGAATGTGCCGCTGCCGGTGCGAAGTTCGTTGTAGCCGACGATGAGGTTTCCGGTTCCGTTCATGCTTTCCGTGCCGCCGTTCCCGTTGACGATCTGCACGTTGACGCCCGAGAAGCGCACGGTTTGATAGCCGCTGGTGTTGTCGGCGTCGCTTGCGGCAAGAACGCTCATAGATGCGGTCTTGGTTTCGAGGGCGGCGATGCGGGTCGCCGCTTGGGCGAGCGTCATGCCGTAGCCTTGCGCGAGGGCGTCTTTATGCCAGCCAATCGTTAAGGTAACGAGGGTGGCAAGCGCGGACACGGCCCACGTCACACGCATTTGGCGGCGCGTGCGGGAAAGTTGGCCGTCGCTTTTTTGCACTTGCGCTTCAAGGGCGGCGAAGCGTTCGGTTATTTCGGCTATGTCGGTCGGCGTCATAATGGGTTTGCTTTCTCGGCCTCGTTGGTTTTGGTTCCGGGGTTTTCGCGCCCCGCGCGAAGCCGTCAGCCCATTATCACCCGGCCTTTTAGGGAAGTGAAGGGCCAAAGTGCGCCAAAACAAAATATGCAGAAAATTGTAACGCTTGGCGAAACGGGCGTAAGTGCATCGAGACGGCAAATAAGAAACGAACCCTGCCAAAAACAAAGAAGGGACTGCGGGCGCGGGCGGCTAAATAGGGTTTGACCGGCCCGTAGAACTCGCGCCCGTAAAACGCTCCACCCGCCACCCGCACGAAGGTACTGCTGTAGTTATGTCGCTGCCCGCGCCCCAACTGGACGACCGCACATTTCAGGAATTAGTCGATGAGGCCAAACGCCGTATCCGTCGCTATTGCCCGGAATGGACGGATCATAACGTGTCCGACCCGGGCGTCACGCTGATTGAGTTGTTCGCGTGGATGACGGAGCTGACGCTGTACCGGCTCAACCAAGTCCCCGAACGCAACTACATCAAGTTTTTGGAACTGCTCGGCGTAACGCTGACGCCACCGACCCCCGCACAGGTCAATCTGGATTTTTGGCTGTCCCGCCCGCTGGACGGCTACAGCGGCGACACCGCCGATAGCGACGACGGCGAACAACTGCTTAAAGCCTACGAAACGGTCGCGGCCACCATTCGCACGGAAACCAACGAAGCCATTGAGTTCGCCACGACGCGCGACTTGCGGATTTCGCGCCCACGCCTCGCCTATCTTTTGGCCGTTCCCGCGCCGCCTGCGGGGCAAGCCGAACCGGATTGGAAATCCGCCCGCAGTTTGCCGCTCCTTTCCACGACGCAAAACGACGACGCTCCGCCGCCGGGCGTCGCCATTTATAGCCAGCCGCCCCAACTGGACGATGCCTTATACATAGGGTTCGCCAACGATTTGAGCGGCGTTATCGTATCGCTGAATGCAAGCTGCGTGCGGGCCGCCGCGCCGAATTTGGTGGAAGAATACCCGTCGCAGTTGTGGGAAGTGTGGAACGGGGTCGCGGGCAAATGGGACGCCCTCCCTATTCGCAACGACACGACGTATGGCTGGAACCGCGACGGGAACATCGAAATCGCCCTGCCTACCGACGTGATGCAGCCCCGCGCCTTGGGCGAACGCACGGCCTATTGGATTCGCTGCCGCTACACGACGCGGCCCAACGAACTGCCGCCGCGCCCGCCCAGCAATCCCAATGTCGGCCTTGCGGAAAACGCCGACCCGAACGACGACCGCGCCTTGATCCGCCCGAACTCGTATGGGCGCTCGCCCGAAGTGCGGAGCGTTGGCGCGCAGGCGCTGGGCGGCACGGTGTGGGCGAGCAACTGCGCCACCGTGTTTGACGAGTTCTTGGGGCGCAGCGACGGGCTTGCCGGGCAATGCTTCAATTTGAAGAACCGGAACGTTTTGCCGCGCACGCCGGACGAAGTGGTTTGGATCGGCGATACCGGGCCGGACGCCTCGGGCGATACCCGCACGGGCGCGTGGGAGCCGTGGACGGAGGTGGCGAACTTCGCCCTCAGCGGCCCGAACGACAAGCACTTTACGCTCGACAGCGCGACCGGGGCCGTGTGTTTCGGGCCACAGGTGCGCCAGCCCGACGGCGGTTTTCAGCAGCACGGGGCGATAGTGGAGCGCGGGCGACGGGTCGTATTCCGAAGGTATCGGCACGGCGGGGGTGTCGAGGGCAACGTCCGCGAAAACCAGATTAGCGTCGTCAAATCCGCGCTGCCCTATATCCGCACGGTCTCCAATCAACGCCGGGCGACGGGTGGGGCCGACCGCGAAACCTTGCAGCGGGCCGTATTTCGGGCACAGGCGCAGTTGCAGCAGCGCGAGCGCGCCGTCACCGCTACGGATTTTGAGGCGCTTGCCGAACAAGTGCCGGGCGTGGGCCGCGCCCGCTGTTTGCACCCCGACCGCATTTACGGCGCGAACGGCAATAATGGGGTTCGGGTCGCGCCGGGAACCGTGCGCGTTCTTCTTGTGCCGCGCTTGGGAAACCGGGTGCAGGCCCCGCAGCCCCGCGATTTGCACGTGCCGGAACCCACGCGAAAAGCCGCGCAGAACTATTTGGATAGATGCCGCTTACTGACGACCGTGCTTGAAGTCGGCTCGCCGCGCTACGTGTACATCAGTACGGATATTACCCTCGTCGCCGATCCGCGCCATGAACCGTCGCAGGTCGCCGCGCGCGTCCGAGAAGCCTTAACCGCCTTTTTGAATCCGCTGACAGGCGGGCCGCAGCAAACGGGCTGGCCCTTCAACCGCGCGTTGACACTCGCCGATTTGTATGCGCAGGTGCAAACCGCGCAGGGCGTCGCGTTTTTGTTGGAAGCCCGAATGTTCCGCTCGGAACCCATCGAGGACACCGACCGATTGAGCGCGGAAACCGCCATTGACCCCGCCCGTGGCTACGTCCCCGATGCCGACACGCTCCTTTGCACGCGCGAGCATCGCATCCAAGTCCGCCCACTTTCGCAGTACGGACAGGAAGCGGCCCGTCCGTGAGAGCGAACCCGGCTAACAGCCGCGCTTTGTCCGCGTACCAAAAGCGCGCAAACGGCGCAAACGGCGCAAACGGCAATGGCGACGGAAACGGCGCGGAAGCATTTTCGCCGGACTTGTTCATTCGATTCGTGCCGAACCGCGACACCGTATCGCTCACGGTCGGCGATACCAAAAGCGACGACAATAAAAACGCGCCCAAATCGCCGTTCCACGCGCCGGAAGTGCGCCCATTTTATCCGCTTCTTGTGGAAAACCGGAGCGACCGGGCGCGGGTTGTCGAACTGTCGGTATTGGAGCCGCTGGGCTTGCCGGACGCCGCGCCGCGTTTCATGCCCGAATGGGCGGAATGGCGCTTACCCCCGCCTCCGTCGCAGGAAGGCAACGCTGCTCCAGCGGGTGTGGACGCGCTTTCGTCCGACTGCCGCATTTTGCATTTGCTTTTGCTGCCCAATCAGCCGCGCGAAGTCGCCCTTGAACTGCTGCCGCTGGTCCGCACGGGAAGGCCTGCGGAGTATCTTTTTGCCGTGGGCGGACGCGAAGTCGCAATGGGCAGCCGTGACGACAGTGAAACCGTCGAACAATCCACGGCGCGATTGTTCCCGGCTGTGGGCGCGCTAAAACTCACACACCCGGAAAGCGGCCTTATGGCGCTGCTGCCCGAAGTGTACCAAGAAGCCGCCCGCGACGAGCGACAGCACACGGACGGCGGCGGGCCGTCGTTTGGCGAGCGGTTCCTGCTCGGCTTCGGTGAAATAAATGATGATTTGGACGACGATGTCGCCGGTTTGCCGCAACTCTTCGGCGTGGACACGGCCCCGTCGGAATGGCTGCGCTGGCTGGCGACATGGGTCGGTTTGACGCTTGATGATAGATGGCCCGAAATGCGGCGGCGCGAACTGATTCGACACGCCATTCCGCTCTACCGTCGCCGGGGAACCATGACCGGGCTAGCCGACTACTTGGAACTGTTTACCGGCGTCCGCCCGCAAATCAGCGATCAGCCCGTGGAAGGGATGCGCTTGGGCGCGTCGGCCACTTTGGGGTCGCGGGGAACGTGGCTCGGAAATATCGCCCCGCATACGTTCGTGGTGACGCTCGCGCCCGGTCAAACGCCTGTCGCCGCGTCGGAATCGCTCCTAAAAACCAGCGACCGCGACGCAATGCTGGCGCTCATTCCACCCATACTCGACACCGGGTTCGTGTGGGACGACGTAACCATTGCGACCCTGCACGACATTATCGCGTCCAACAAGCCCGCCCATACCGCGTATGAACTGCGCGTTTTGCACAACGGCGCGACGCC
>CAXTBP010000228.1:0-7964 GCA_964241985.1 uncultured Armatimonadaceae bacterium
CGAACGCCTCCATTTTGTGCGCGAGCCGTGGCGCATCCATTTTTTGAAAACGCTTTGAGCCGTTTCCCATTCCGTTTTTAAGGTATCCTGAACCTATGCAAATACGCCCCTTTACGCCCGACGACTACACGGCCCTCGTACAAATCGACAACGAGAACTTTCCCGATCATTTGGAAACCGAGGAACAAATGCGCTGGGGCGACGACCACCGCGAACCCAACCACAAATGGGCGCGCTTTATCGCCGAAGTGGACGGCAAAGTGGTCGGTTCCGGGGGCTACGGGCAGGAAGGCGGCATGTACCATCCCCGTAAGTTTTTTGTCATGGTGTCTGTCTCGCCGAACGTGCAAGGGCAAGGCATAGGCCGCGCGTTATACGACCACGCGATAAACGCCCTCGCGCCGTTTGACCCGTTGTCCGTGCGCTCATTCGCCCGCGAAAACATGGATCGACCCGTGCGCTTTTTGCAAGACCGGGGCTTCGTGGAAGATATGCGGTTTTGGGAAAGCGAACTCGATTTATCCACGTTCGATTTCGCGCCCTTCGACGGAGCCGAGGAAAAACCTATCCAGCACGGAATCACGGTTAAAACGCAAGCCGAACTGATGGAAAGCGACCCGAACTGGAAGCGCAACGCCTACGAATTGGCACAGGCGATTTCGCGCGACATTCCCCGCCCCGAACCGTGGACGCCGACCGAATTTTCCGTGTGGGAGCAGCGCTTGGATCATCCCGACAAACTGCCCGATGCCAACTTTATCGCGCTCGACGGCGACAAATGGGTCGGGATTTCGTCGCTGCACAAGTGCCAAACCGAGGGCGTCATCGAAACGGGCGTGACGGGCACACTTCCCGAATACCGGCGCAAAGGCATTGCGCTGTCGCTCAAACTGCGCGCCGTCCGCTACGCCCTCGCGCACGGCTTCCGCACCATTCGCACCGGCAACGAAACCGGCAACCGCCCTATGCTTTCGATTAACGAAGCGATGGGCTACGTGAAAAAGCCCGCGTGGGTGACGTTCGTTAAAGTTTTGCAAACCGAAGACACGATAGCGAAGGACAATATCTAAGTGGCCCTGCCCTACGTTCAACTGTTTGACGCTTCGCCCCGCGCGCAGGGCTTGAAGCACGGGCGCGAATTGCAAGCCCGCGTCGCGCATAATGTCGGCTTGTATTTCGAGCGGTTCGCCCGCGAGGTCGGCTTGGATAAACCCGCCGTACTTGAAATCGCGGGCCGCTATGCCGACGCCATCAAAACGCAAAACGCGGATTATTATGCCGCGATGGAAGGCGTCGCCGAGGGCGCGGGCATTCCGTTTCTGGAAATCGCGGCCCTCAATGTGCGCTACGAGATTCTGTATTATCAGTTCGGCAAAATCGCCCTTGCCGCTGCTGCCGAAGCCGCACGGGAAAGTGCGGAATCGCCCGGCGACGGCTGCACGGCCTTTGCCCTTTTGCCCGAAGCGACCGCGAGCGGGCATTTGACGATGGGACAAAACTGGGACTGGATTCCCGAAGTGCAGGGGGCCGTCATTCACACGCGCGACGCGGACGGATGGGAAACGCCGGGCTACACGGAATCCGGCATCGTCGGCACGAAGATCGGCCTCAATACGTCGGGCATCGGTCTTGCCATCAACGGCATGACGACGGTTGCCGACGATTGGGCGCGGCTTGCCAAACCGTTCCATGTCCGCTGCTATGAAATTCTAAGGTCGCGCGATTTCGACAGCGCGGTCGGCGTCATCACAAACGAGGCCCGTTCCTGCTCCACGAACTTCTTGCTTGCCCAAGCCCCGAATCGTGTCGTCGATGTGGAAGCCGCGCCGGATAAAATCGGCCTCCTTGAATGCGACGGTGGCTGTTTGACGCACGCCAACCATTTCGTAGATCCCGCCGGTTTGGGCGTCGAGGAAGCCCCGAACGTCCGGCGCGTGTTTTCCCGTAACCGGTCGGCCCGTTTGCGCGAACTGCTAACTGCCCGCCTGCCCGCGACCGTGGACGGTATCGCGGACGCCCTGCGCGACACGCAGGACGACCCGTTTGGCATCTGCCGCCACCGCGACCTCCTCGACGTTCCCGAAAACCACTATACGACCGTCACCGCCGTTATCATGGATTTGGAAACTCGCACCCTCAATCTCACCGACGGCGCACCCGACGAAGCGTCCTTCCAAACGTTCGCGCTGGCTTAACGTTTCGTCTTTCGCGTTTTTGTCTTGGGCCGGACGATGCTGTCGTCGCCGAATACGGCGCGCATACTGGCCTCTTGGACGGAAAGGCCACCCTTGATCCGAACCGGCGGGCGCGGCGAGCCTTCAAACTGAATGCTTGCAACGCGCAGACCGGCGTTTGTTTGTACGAACGTAAACTGGGCGGATTGCTGCGGGGCGAGTTTGCCGTCTTTCGTCGTGGGTGTTATGAGCGCATAACTCACGAAACTTGTCGGCGGCGTGACGGGCGGAAACACCTCGCGATCATTTTGTCGGGTGTACACGTAACTGAACCCGTATCCTGAACCGGTAACTTTATCCACACGCCACTTGGAATACGGTGTACCCGCTTTGAAATTGCGTTCGATTTCGGCGCGGAAAGTGGTTTCACTTCGGCGTGAATCGCGGGCTTCGCGCTCTTTTTCTCCGGCGGTCATCGTTCTGTCTTCGTCATACAGCGCGTGTTCCATCGGCTCATAGGTAAAGTCACGCAAACCGGCAAACGTTTTCCAATCGTTTTTGTTCCGCGCCTCGGCTATTCGGTAAACAATGGCGGTGGCTTCCTTTTTCTGAGCATCGGGAACTTTGGACTTTATGCCCGTTGCCGACCAGTCCGTGATAAGGATGGGCTTCCCCACGGGCGGCGGCGTGACATCGAGAAGGCCTTCAGGGGGCGTTTCGTTATAGCGGAATTGCTCGCTCACGGTTCGCCCGCGCCACCCAATCCCTGCCGTTTGCTCCCATTCGCGCCGCACGATGCGGAACGTTTGCGGATCGGCGAACAAGGTCAAGTTATATTCCTGCTTGACTTGTTTTTTCCACCACGGGTCGTCGTCGCGGAACCGGACGCTGTGCCGCGAAAAGCGCAACGCGGGTCTGCCATTTAGCGTGACGGACTCGCTTTTCCACGGCGTATTCCGCCATTTGAACGGTGCATCGTCCGGCTCTCCGGGCGTCTGGACTGCATTTTGGCCGCTTGTAGTTTGCGGAAAAAGTAGGGTTTCCACGATGCGACGCCGTAAGCGCGCCGCGCCCTCTTGACGAACCGACGGCCCGTTAAACAAAAAATATTCTTTTTTGCCCGGAGTATACGACAGAGTGCCGCGCTCCGTCGTTAAAAAACGATGGCTTTCGGGCCGATGCCCGTCAACGGTGGATTTATAAACCAGTGCGGGCGGATCAAGGCGTGCCCAATACGCGGTTCCTTTGTTTGATAGCACACGGCGTTTCGGGGCTTTTGTGATGGCGCGCGTGGAGGTTTCCGTCCATGTTGCGGTTTTGATGCCGCCCATCGCGGCTTCCACCTCTTCAAAGGCGACGGCGCGCGGGGCATGGAATACAAGGGCGGGGCCGTAGGTCAGTGCGCCCACTCCGACACAAACGGTCGTGGCGGCAGCGAGCGACGCAAAAGCAACGGGGCGATCAAACAGGAAGGAGAGCATAGCGGGTTTCCTTTCAGGGCGGGCGGGCGATGTTGGCAGCAAGGCGAAGATACGCTCGCGCAAAGCATCGGGCGGCGCGGCGAGCGCGCGGGTGGGTTCGTCGCGGGCGGCCAGCCAAACGGTTTGCACGCTTTGCCATTCGGCTTGGCATTGGGCGCAGTCTGACAAGTGGCGACGCAGTTCGTGGGCTTTGCGTTCGGGCAAGTCGTCGGACGCGAGCCGGGAAAAATCGACCGGGCGCAAATGCGCGGTTTGAAAAAACGAAATGGTTCTCATTGGGAAGGTTCCTTTGAGTTCGGAGCGGACGGGGCAAAATCGGCGAGCGCCAAACGCAGCGTGCGGGTTGCCTGCGCGACGCGCCATTTCGCCGTGCCTTCGGGAATGGATAAAATTTGGGCGGCTTCCTTATGCGTGAAGCCGTGCTGGGCGACCAAGACGAAAGCGTCGCGTAGATTTTCCGGCAAATCGGCGACGGCCTGCCGGTACGCAAGCCGAAGCAAAACGGCGTTCGCGTTTTGGGTGTCGTTCTCCAAACCGAATTTTGGCGACGGCAAAATCTCGTCGCACAGGGGCAGCGTTTCGGGGCGCGGCGAACGGCGTTTGTCGCGCCATTTGCGAAGCGCGATACCACACAGCCACGTCAAAACGCTGGATTTCCCCCGAAAGCCGCCCGATTGGGCGAACGCGGCGACGAACGTTTCCTGCGCCAAATCTTCCGCATCGCTCGCGCAGCCCGTTAGCGACCGTGCCCACGCTAAAAGGCGCGGCGCGGTTTGGTCGTATAAAGTATCCCACGCCGCCCTATCGCCCGTGCGAAAGGCGGCGACAAGTTGAGCGGGATCGGAAAAATCGGGCGTGCTTCGGTTCACAAGCGTTCACCGTCTTTGTAGCACACCAAGCGGTTTTAGTTGGGTCGGGTCGGAACTTTTTTACAAAGCGCACGTAACGAAAGCGCTACCAAAGGAACTTATGACGAAAAATACCGCCCTGATTGTCGGAGCCTCGGGCATTGTGGGCCTCAACCTTGCGGTTCGCCTCGCAAAAAACGATGCGTGGACGGTGTATGGGCTTTCCCGTAAACCCACCGCGCAAACCAATGTCCACGCGGTCGCCGCCGACCTGCAAAACCCCGCATCGCTCGAAACCGCCCTCGAAGGGATCGCCCCGACGCACGTCTTTCTTGCGACGTGGCTTCGCCAGCCGACGGAAAAGGAAAATATCCGCGTCAACAGCGCGATGATCCGCAATCTTCTGGGTGCGGTTTCCCGTTCCAAATCGGTTCGCCATGTCGCTTTGGTTACCGGCCTCAAGCACTATCTCGGCCCGTTTGAAGCCTACGGGCAAGGCGTTCTTCCCGCCACGCCGTTCCGCGAAACCCAGCCCCGGCTCGCCATCGACAACTTTTACTACGCGCAAGAGGACGCGGTTTTTGAGGCCGCCGCCCGCGACGGTTTCGGCTGGAGCGTACATCGTCCACACACTATCATCGGCTACGCCGTGGGCAACGCCATGAACATGGGCGTAACGCTTGCCGCCTACGCCACGATCTGCAAACACACCGGTCGGCCCTTTGTTTTCCCCGGCTCCGCTACGCAGTGGAACGGCCTCACTGACATGACCGACGCGGGCCTCTTGGCGCATCACTTGGAATGGGCCGCCACCACACCAAACGCGCGCTACCAAGCCTTCAATGTCGTCAACGGCGACATTTTCCGCTGGAGCTGGATGTGGGCGCGTCTTGCCGAATGGTTCGGCCTTGAACCCGCCCCGTTTACGGGCGAGGGCGTTCCGCTCGAGACCCAGCTTGCCCACGCCGCCCCGATTTGGCAGGAAATCGCCGCACAGCATGACCTCGCTCAGCCCGATTTGAACGTGCTTACGTCCGCGTGGCACACGGACGCCGACCTTGGTCGCCCTATCGAGGTTGTCACCGACATGTCCAAAAGCCGCAAAATGGGGTTCCTTGACTTCCGCGCCACCGATGACGCCTTCTTCGCGTTATTCGCGCATCTGCGAAGCGCCAAAATCATTCCCTAAGCCAAGCATTATTCCAACAGTTCGCGCGTTTTTTGATGGCGGTAGGCGAACATTTTGGTAAGCTGCGCGTGGATAAATAGGCGGTCGGCAATTTTGCCCAGCGGCCCGAACGGGGGCGTGTAGGTTATCGTATCGGTTAGGCGCGTTCGACATTCGGGCAAGGCTTCAAAACGATGCTCGTGATGCCAGCGGGCGAAAGGGCCGCGCCCCTGTTCGTCCACGAACAATTCGGGCGGGCGATGCTCGGTAATAATGGTTTCCCAGCGGAGCGGCACAAATAGCGGGGGCTGCCGCACGACGAGCGTAAAGCGCGCTCCTTGCTCGATGGCGGATGGTGGGTCGAGTATTTTTACTTTGGTTTCGGGCGGCGTGACTTTAAGCAAACCGTCCAAAGTGTCATAAAACCGCCACACGCGCACGAGCGGCGCATTGATTTCCACGGTGAATTCAAGAGTTGGCATACTACGGTTTACCCGTTTCGCTCTACCCAGCCAATGCGGCGCGCGGTTCGGGGAAAAAGCGTCAAAAAACGAATGAACCCTGCACGGTTTCGCGGCGTCCACGAAAACACAACACAAATGAAATGCACGCCGGAGAAAAATTGAGAACGCCATGAACGATAAAAAAGGCCCCGCCGTCGCGTGGGCGTGCGCCGTCCTTGTCGCGCTCTTGTCGCTGCTGGTCGCCGCGAGCGCGGCCCGCACCGTTCACGCCGCAAACCGCAGGTTTGACGGGCGGCACGCCGCGAATAGCCTCCCTGCTCTTTCAACATCCAGCGCGCAATGACAAATCTTTTCGACACGAAGGAGCCGTGGGATTGGGAGCGGGCCGTTCCCTTGTTGCGGGAAGCCGTCGCGCCGTATCCACCGGCGGCACTGTTCGCGCTTGCCGAGCAGGGTTATGACACACTGTTTGAAGTTGTCGTCGGCTGCATTTTGAGCATCCGCACCCGCGACGAAGATTTGATGAAAATCGCCCCGCGCGTTTGGGCAAGGGCGCGCACGCCTGAAGCAATCGCCGCGCTCGACGAAGCGGAACTTGTTGCCTTGATTGCGCCAACGCAGTTTCCCGAACCCAAAGCCAAGCAAATCCAAGCCATCGCCCGCATTGCCATCGAAAACGGCGGCACGTTGTCGTGCGACCGGGACACCCTGCTTGCGTTGCCCGGCGTCGGACCGAAATGCGGCGATTTGTCGCGGGGCATCGCCTGCGGTCAAACCGATAGTGTGCCCGTCGATGTTCACGTGTTCCGCGTCACGAACCGCTGGGGCGTCGTGTCTGCGAAAACGCCCGAAAAAACCGCAATTGCCTTGCAGCCCGTTGTGCCCGCCAAGTACCGCTTGGAACTCAACCGCCTGCTTGTCCCATTCGGCAAGCACGTGTGTACCGCCGACCGGCCTAAGTGCGGGGAGTGTCCCGTGCTTGCGATGTGCCAACAAGTCGGTGTCACCGATACGCGCTGATAGCACTTCGTGTCGCGCCGGGGTTATAAAACGGGGGCAAACGGGGAAACATTCAAACAGGAACCACTCCGTTAAGAAAGCAAATAACTTATGGCAACACGAACTTTGGGCGAAGGCGCGAGCAACGCGCCCGGCATGGATGAGCGCAAAACCGACGATACGCACGTCGCCGAAACCACCGACAGCTTTGACCGCGATTTGCACGGCGACGACCGGGCCGGACAGCACGGCGGGGTTAGCGAAACCCGTGCATACACGGCCTATGACGTGAAAGAACTCCACGCCAAAATGCCTGACTACGACAACGCCGAACTCAAGCGCATCCCGGTTCTCGCCCACGGCGAACGCTTGCAGCAGGGCGGTATCTATCTGGATCTGAACGATTTGGAAACCGGCGCGTTCACCGCGCAGGGCGGCACGGAAGCCCAAGACCCGCACCTGTACGTGGCGAAAGCGGGCTTAGACTACGAACTGTGGAATAAACTCACAGGCAACGTGCACTAAGCAGCCGCGTCCGACATGAACGACAAAACCCGCCCAACTGGGCGGGTTTTGTCGTATGATTTCACCGAAGTTTAGACCGGCGGGCAAATCTGCAACGCAACCGAAACCCCAATCAGGAAAGACCGGCGGGTAAATCCGCGGTCTACGCAGAAAGCAAAGCCCGCCTGCGCGGGCTGGATGCCGAAACGCGAAAGCCCTTCGATTTAATTGGAGGGCTTTCATTTTTGAGCCGACGCAGGGCGGCTTTGCCGCTTCGTAGACCGCGGATTTACCCGCCGGTCTAAACGCGCCGGTTTCTTTATGGT
>CAXTBP010000229.1:0-7833 GCA_964241985.1 uncultured Armatimonadaceae bacterium
AAACCGAAGCGGAAACCGCACCTCAAACCGAAGAAAACACGGCGGAACCGAAAACCGAATCGGAAAATGAAACCGTCGCCGCTCGCAGTGTTTCCGCTTCCACGGTTGCTCGCGCGGACGGTGACGCGGCTCCGCCGCCCGCCGCTCCCCTACCCGATGCGGGCGGTGGCGCAAACCCCGCCGCGCCGGGCGACCCCAGCGGCGGCGCGATCCCACTCGCGGGCGCGCAAAACGGAACGACGACGCTCCCAGCGACCGTGATGACCCCCTACGATGTGGGCGGGGCGACGCTCGCCGACGTATCGCAAAACCTGCCCGCCGACGAGGCAGGAAACGCGGGTTTCGTTATCAACGTGACCGGCACGACCGGCGACCCGATTACGCGGGCTGAGGCGCAGGTTACGCACACCATCCAGCTGCCCCGCTGGACGGAGCGCGACACCAAATGCGATCAAGTCAAAGCGGCATGGGACAGTTTTCTTGCCGCCTTAACCGCCCACGAAAACGGGCACGTCGCCCTCAGCCGGGCGCGGCTTGCCAGCGTCCACACCCGATTTGTCGGCATCGCGCTGACGGACTTATCAAGCCGTGTCGCCACCGAAACGGCGACGATGCAGGCCGCGTACGACGCCTACGACGCCGCAAACGGACACGGAACGACCGGTAATCCGCCGACGATTTTGAACACGAGCGTCGTGTGCCCGCCGCCTGTTCCCACCCCCGCCGCGCCGCCAACCGGCGGAACGCCCGTTGCGCCCAAACTGGAGCGCCAGCGAGCGACCCGCGCTGAAGCCGACGGCCCGGATGTTGAGAATGGCGGCGACGTTTCGCATATCGTCAAACAAGGCTTGTCCGGTGGCGGGCAGCCCCTCGACAGCGCAAGCCGCGCCTTCTTCGAGCCGCGCTTAGGACACGATTTAAGCAACATTCGCATCCACACCGGAACCCAAGCCAGTTCGTCGGCGGAACAAGTCAACGCCCGCGCTTATGCCGTCGGCGGTGACATCGCGTTCAAGAGCGGCGAATACAATCCCGGAACCAGTGCCGGAAAACATCTCTTAGCCCACGAGTTAACCCACACCGTACAGCAAGGCGCGACAACCCCGCTTGAAGCAAACCGCGCTGTGGACGACGCGACCATTCCCAGCCTGCGCCGCTCCGTGAGCCGCGCCCGCGTTGTGCCGATTTCGCCCGCGCCACTAAGCCTGTCGCGCAAAATCACGCACGACACCACGCGCTTACCCAACGCTTTAGCGCAGGTAAAGGAAGGCGCGCAGGCCGCCAAAGCCCACCCGCCCGTAACGGAAATTTCGCAAACGGCGCAAAACGCCGCGCAAGAACCGCCGAATGCGCCCGCAAGTCAAGCCAACGCCCAGCAAGCCGGGAGCATGAGCAATGCGCCCAAAGGGCAGGTTCAGAAAAACGCCTTCTTAGAGTTACTTCGCCGCAAAATCGCGGAAGTGACGCCGAATAATCAGGACGAACTGAAAAAGTTCAAACAGGACGGCAAGGCGCAGCGCATGGGTGGCGAATTGCAGCAAAACGTCCAGCAGCAAAGCCAGCAGGCCCAAGCCCAAGTCGCCAACGCTTCCAATGCGGCCCCGCCCACACCCGGCCCTTCTCGTGTTCCCGGTGCGCCTCCGGTCGCGCCGCCGCCGCCCGCGATGCCGAACGTTCCCGCCGACAAGGCCGCGCCGCCCACGCCGCCCTCCGTAGCCCCCGAAGCCCAGCAGGCCGCGACCGATGCCGACAAAAAGATGGCGGACGCTAAAATTACGCCCGAGGAACTGCAAAAGGCGAACGATCCGCGCTTTAGTGCTGTTGCCGACAGCCGCAAGAAAATGCTTGACAACGCGCAAACCAAGCCTACGGAAATCGACGCCGCCCAGCAAGCCCGCGCCGGTCAAGCGGTCACGCAGGCGCAAAGCAAACTGCAAACCGCGCAAAGCAAGATGGCGGGACAGCACGCCGCACACCATGCCAAAGCCTTGACGGCAGCGGAAATCGCGCGGCAAAAAGCCGAGGCCGAGCGCAAAAAAGTCGCCGACGAAATCGAAAAGCGGTTCACCGACACGAAAACGCGCGTCGATGCCAAACTCAAAGACACGAACGAAACCGCCGACAAGAAATTCAACGACGGCAAAACCGCCGAGTTCGCCAACTTTGAAAACAGTTTGGACAGCCGGATGACCGAATACTGGTTCGAGCATCCCATCGACGCTTCCGTCGGTTTGTTCACCGGTTTGACGGACGGGCAGCGGGCCATTTTCGCCAACGAGCGGCAGATATTTACGACGCGCATGGACAATTTGCTCGTCGGTATCGCCGATTACGTCGAAAAATCGCTGACCGAGGCCAAAGATATTGCCGCCAAAGGCAAAGCCGATATTGACGCCTATGTCGCCGGTTTGCCCGCCAACTTGCGCCAAGTCGGGCAGGAAGCCGAAACCGCGCTGGGTTCGCGCTTCGAGGAACTGTCGGCAAGTGTGGACAGCGCGCGCGAAGAACTCGCCAGCAGTCTTGCCGACCAGTACAGCCAAGCGCAAACCGAGATGGACGAGCGCGAAAAGCAATTCGAGGAAGAACACAGCGGCCTGATTTCCGGCTTCTTAGACCAACTCGCCCTTGTTATGAAGGCCATCGAGGAGTTCAAGGCGCGACTTGCGGGCGTCGTACAGGACGGCGAAGCGACGATTGATCTGATTATCGCTGACCCCATCGAGTTCTTGAATCATTTGCTGGACGCGCTCAAAGCGGGCTTCGGCGGATTCTGGGGCAACATCGGAACGCACTTACAAAAGGGCTTGATGGATTGGATTTTCGGCACGCTCGCCGCCGGTGGAGTTCCCGCACCGGCGTCGTTCGATTTGAAGGGCTTTGGAATACTGGCCCTCAACGTTTTGGACGTTAGCGTGGATACGGTTGTCGCCAAGTTGATGACCCTCGTCGGCCCGATGACGGAAAAAGCCGCCGGGATGGCAGGCAAGGCGGTGGGTGTCGGGCAGCAGGTCATGGACATCGGGGCCGTCGTCATGCCCAAAATCATGGAGTACGTCAACACGTTTAAGAGTGGCGGCGTGGAAGGACTTTGGGAACAAATCAAGGGCGACTTGACCGGCCTCAAAGACATGATTTTGGACGGCATCAAGGGCTGGGTGATTGAAAAACTGATCGGTATCGGTATCCAAAAACTGATGACGATGAGCAACCCTGCGGGCGCGATTGTGGAAGCGGTACTCGCCATTTACAAAACGGTGATGTTCTTCATCGAAAAAGCGCAGCAGGTGATGAGCCTTGTGGAAAGCGTCGTGCGCTCGGTCGGCAATATCGCGCGGGGCAACATCGGCGGCGCGGCGGCCTTTATCGAGCAAAGCATGGCAAAAGCTATTCCGCTCGTGATTGGCTTTATCGCGGACTTGATCGGCTTGGGCGGCTTGTCCAATAAAGTGCAGGAGTTCGTCAAGAAAGCCAAAGCGTTAGTTTGGAAAGGCATCGACGCCGTTCTCAAGAAAGTGGCGAAGATCGCGGAAAAGATTATCAAAGGGGCCGTCAAGATGGCCCAAAAGTTAGCCGCGAAAGCCAACAAAGCGGTTAATGGCGACAAGAAACCCGAGCCGCCCGGTGACAAGGCCAAGCAGGCGCAGTTCGCGCCCGGTTTGCAAGCCATCCATCAGCAGGAAGCGGCCTTCGCCCAAAAAGGCGGCGCGACTAAAAAAGACGTGGAAGGCATTGCCAGCAACGTCAAAAGCCAGTTTCCGGTGTTCAAAAGCCTGACGGTCGCGGACGGCGGCAAGCACTGGAATTATGTGTACCGCAGCACGGAACCCGGTGTCGCCAAACCGGATGTCATTGATTTGAAGCTGGTTCGCAAAGGGGGCTGGACAGCGGACACATCGCGGAAACTGGAAAGCTGGTATCCCGATATGTTCAAAAAGAACGCCAAAGGCGACCGCATGGTGCTTCAAGCCGGTATGGCGCGACGGCATATCGTTCCGGTCGATGAAATCAAGCAAAACTATATGGCGAAGCTCAACGGCAAAACCCCGCAGGAAGCCGCCGCGCTGCTTGCCGGTATCGGCGTGAGCGTACCAAATCCGACGCAGGAAACGATCCAAGCCGCCGTTCAGGAAAAACTCAACACTTTTGAACAGGAGCCGGAAAACGTTTGGATCGGCGACTCCAGAGAAAACAGTGCGATTGGAGCCGTTCTGGACAAACCGCAAACCCCGAACTGGTCGGATGTGGAAGGGCAATTAGATGCAGAATTCGCCAAGCATAAAAAAGACATGGAAGATAAATATAAAATCAAATGAGCGATGCGCAAACCTCCGAAGCCTTCCGCAAGGTTGAGCAAACGCTCAAGGACGGCGGCTTCGATTTTCAAACCGGCGACTATTCCACGTTTTACATCACGATGGACGATGCGCCGTATGCCGGGGCCGTCGCGCAGGTCATCGAGGCCGAAAACCGGTTCGTTTTTTACGTCGAGTTTCGCGCGGTCGCGCCGGAAAAGCAGTATGCCCCTGTGGCAGAATTTGTCACGCGCGCCAACTGGGGATTGCTTATCGGTAATTTTGAGTTTAGCTATGATCAAGGCATCACGCGGTACAAATCCAGTCTGGATTTTGGCGACGCACCGCTCACCGCCGATTTAATTAAGCACGCCATTGTCGCGGCCCGCGACGTGTGCGAAATATACGCGGACGCCCTGCAATCCGTGATCGCGGGTGAAAGCGGCGCAAAAGCCGCGATAGAAAAAGCCGAAGCGTAGATGAGTGCAACGGCACAAAATAGATAGGTTTCAAACGTGATTGCCGTAACGGACGGCAAGGCGTAGCATAAAAACGAAAGGCGCAGTAGCAAAGCAATGAGCGCAGCACATCAAAAAGCCGTTTTAAGTCGTAGACAGAGTGTTTCTTCGGATGCGGGCGCGGTTGCGGCGCGCGCCGCGTCGGAAAAAGTTGCGCTTGGGAGCGCAACTGCCGCCACAACGGGACGGCACGATATACGGCGCGTCGCTCTATCGGCGAGCGTGAACGGGCGGTCGCGCCCCGTCCAGCGGGCGATGAACGTCAGCCAGCCCGGCGACCCGTCCGAAATGGAAGCGGATCGCGTCGCCGATTCCGTGATGCGGATGCAGGACGCGCCGAGTTCGGTGTTCCGAAGTGCAGCGACGGTTTCGCGCGAAGGCGAAGAAGAGGAAGAGGTTCAGGCCAAGTTGGCGGACGGCGTACAGCCAAACCTTTCGCGGCAAGCCGAAGTCGCCCGCGAAGGCGAGGAAGAGGAAGAAGTTGCCACCAAACGCCTTGATACCGTAAGCCGCGAAGTTACTGTGGCGCGCGAGGGTGCGGAAGAGGAAGAAGAGGTAGCGACCAAGCGCGTTTCTCGTTCGGAAAGCGCGGACGTTGAGAATGGCGGCGATGTTTCGCACATCGTCAAGCAAGGCTTGTCCGGCGGCGGACAACCCCTCGACAGCGCAAGCCGCGCCTTCTTCGAGCCACGCTTGGGCCATGATTTAAGCAACATTCGTGTGCATACGGGCACGGAAGCCAGCGCAAGCGCCGAGCAGGTCAACGCCCGCGCCTATGCCGTCGGAGGCGACATCGCTTTCAAAAGTGGTGAATACAATCCGGGAACCAGTGCAGGGCGGCATCTTATAGCCCACGAACTAACCCACACCGTACAGCAGGGCGCGACAACCCCGCTGGCTCCCAGCCGAAAAGCCGTGAGCCGACGAAAAAAAGAGCGGCGGTAAGATAAAAAAGCAAAATAAGCAATGGCGACAAATGGAAGCGGCGGTGGAAATGGCGAACCGCACAACGGACTGCATTTTTGGGTGCAGCTGGGCCAAATCGAGGTGGCCGGTTTTCGGGAATGTTCGGGCCTCAAAATCGAAACCGAGGTCGAGGAATATATGGAGGGCGGCGAAAATACGTTCGTCCACAAACTACCCAAACGCACCAAATACCAAAATATCGTCCTCAAACGCGGCATGGACGCGGGCAAGGATTTGTACGAGTGGTACATGAAGGGTGTCGGCAAACCCGTGCAGCGGGAAAACGTTTCGATTATCGTCTACGATACGCAAGGGAACGAAGTGCGCCGCTGGAATCTCAAACGGGCATGGCCGTGCAAATGGAGCGGTTCGGATTTCACGACCGAAAAAGGCTCGATTTTAGTGGAAACGCTCGAACTCGCCCACGAGGGCATCGTAATGATGAGCAAAGGTTAACCGGCGCTTTCTTATGCCTCCCGTGCCTTCCCCCACGCCCACCGCGCCAATGGCTGCTTTGACGCCGTTCGCGTCGGCGATTGCGCCCGCCTCCGCGATGCGCGCGATTGGCCCGACCGCGCCCACGATAAACCGAAGCCCGCTTACGGCGTCCCCGCCGCTTCTTGCCGCGCAGGTTTCGGGCCGGTATCGCGCCGGAATGCACCGCGCCATTGACAGCATTACGCCGTATTTCGTGCGCCTTCGCCGTTCGGCTGCCCCCATAGAAGCCGACGTTTCCGATTTTGACGGCCCAAGCGTTTCCCGCACGATACAAGCCGCGCCCGTTGCTTCGGTGTCTCGCGCGTCTGCGCCCCGCTCGTCGGCAGGAGCGGTTTGGATGGCACGCGCCGCCGTTTCGTCACCTGCACCGCCTACTTTGCCCGCCGCGTTTGCGCCCGTCAGCCGTTCGGTTTTGAGCGGCACTCGTGCAAGTGTTGCCCCGTCGTCGATAGTCGGCGCGGCATTGTCCCCTGTATCGCGGAGTGTGGAAAGCGGCAGTGAAAGCGTACAGCGCGCCGCGGCTCCGTTTTCGGTTCCTTCTATCGCCGCATCGCGCTCCATTTTGCGAAACGCGCTTCCTTTGCCTGCGAGCGGCAGCGTGCCTGCGGTACAAACGCGAGCGTCCGTTTCGGCGGCGCGGGCCGCTTCTGTGCCCGCGGTTGCTTCGGCGAGTTCGGCAATCGCTTTCTCGCCCATTCCGTCGTCACCCACCGCACCGACAAGCGCGGTATCCCGACGCGCCGAATCACGAAGCGACACCGGTTTTGCACCCGCCGCTGCCACGGCTCCCGCAGTGGTGCGTTCCGTCGAAAGCATCGCGGACGGCCCCCTTGCACGGCAAGCGCTTCCGTTGGTGTCTCGCGCATCGGTTCAAACGCCGTTTTTGGCGCGTGTATCGAGCGGCCCTGTTTCCAAAGCGACCGCGCAAGCCCCAGCACTTTTCATCGCCACAGCGGCGCGAAATGTGGAGCGGAAGCCGTTCGTGCCCGTGCTTTCCGCCGCGCGGTTTATTGCGCCCGCCGCTGCACGTACCGCAACGGTCGGAGCAAGCGATGTGCCAACCGCAGGGCGCGCTTCGACGCCGGATTTGCCCGCACCGGGTCGGCCCAGCGTTCCGCAAGCCTTGTGGAGACAAGCGGCCCCCGATGTACCGTCGCCCATCGAACGCGGTAGCGGCGCGGAGTATGTGGTGTCGCCGCCGGTTCTTCGCACCGATTTTGCGCCCGTACAAACCGCGTTCGCCGCTCGAACCGCGCCTATCGAGGCACACCGGAGTTTTCTTGCGCCCGTGGCCCGGCGCGGCGATTTATATTCGCCTGCAACGCCCGCTTCTTCCGCCGTAGTTTCCCGCGCGACGGGCGTCGGAACCACAACAAGCGGTTCAGAAACAATCGCGCCCGAAACCGCAATGCGAACGCTGACACCTTTCGTGCCGCGCAGTGCGGGTCCATGCATTTCCCGCGCGGCGACAAGGGCGCGGGCTATGGCCCTGCCGGCGACGTCTGCGATTTTGTCATTGCCGGGCGCGGCGGTCGCTCAGCCGTCCGGCGTACCGCCAA
>CAXTBP010000230.1:0-7816 GCA_964241985.1 uncultured Armatimonadaceae bacterium
GCTGTATATTGGAATCAGTCGGTGTTCAAGCAGCCGGAAGGCGAAAAAGAATTTCCGTGGCATCAGGACGACGGCTACACCGAAGTCGTGCCGTCACCGTATTTGACGCTGTGGCTGGCCTTAAACGACGCCACGCCCGAAAACGGCTGCATTTCCGCATTGCCCGGTGCGCACAAAAAGGGTTTGCTGCCGCACACGCCGTCGCCCATCGGTTTGGTTTGCCACGATTCCGCAGGCCCCGATCAAGGCGTTTTGGTTCCCGTGCCAGCCGGTGGAATCGCCGTATTTTGGTCGCTGACGCCGCACAAAAGTGGCGCGAATCGCTCGACTGGCGTTCGCAAAGCCTACGTCATCCAGTATTCGCACGCGGGCCTCAAAAATGCGAAAACCGGCGAAGTCTTAACGGGCAAGGTTCCCGTCGCGCGGAACGGCGCGGCGGCCTAATCAAATACGGCAACGTCAATCGGCTTGAACGTGCCGTTGTTAGATAGCTCGGCGGAACACGCAGTCACGCCGACAATGAGATCGCACTCGGCCCGCAGTTCGATACAGTCGCCCGCGCGGGATAAGGGTGGGCCAATCGTCAGTTTGCCGGTTTCCGAATGAACCTGCACGTTCATGAAAACGTTGAGCGTGGTCGGAATTTGGTGCGGGGCGATACCGAACGGTTCCAAATTTCGCCATAAATTTTCAAAGCACGACGGATGGTAGTCGTGGTTGTTGTAGATGATTTGGAAGGTTTCCGGCGAGCAGGGCGTCAAAAGGAAATCGTGCCGCCCCACATCGTCGCGCTCAATAGTGAACATGGGGCGGCTGTCGTTGCTATACAAAATATTGCCGGTCGTTAGATAAATGGTATCGGCGTAGTCGATGGAGCGGCCCGACGACAGCCATTCACGGCCTTCGCTCCCGTCCACGAACGCAGTCAAATCCGAAACCTGCTCGCCCTGTGGATCGGTGATGCGTAGAAGTTGGCCCTTTTTCATGTGGAATCCCATACCGGTTTGCGGCGGCAAATGAAAGGTTTGAATCGGCTCGCTCATTTAATCGGTTTCCTTTGCTTCGGCTTGCCGAACGGCGTGAAACGGGCACTTCCATTCGTCTTCGACGGCGCGGCCCGAATACTGGCGGGCGTCTGAACGGTCGCCGAAATCAGAAAGGTTGGGATTGAGACTACCCTGCAAATTCATGTCGCGGCTCCGAATGGCGGTTTGCATCGTGGGAAACTTGCCGCTTGCGCGGAGTTCCTCGAACTGAAAATGGGCGTTGAAAACAAGGGTCGGAAACGCGAACCGGCGTGTCAAGCGCGATGCGGCGGGATGCAGACCGACCACGAAAAACGCGCGCCCGCCGAAACTCCACGCGAAATCGGCTTGATCGGCGTCTCGGCTAACGGTTTCGTCCCATGCGCTCGTGTCACCCTCGTGCAGCAGTTGCAGTTGTTTCCACAAAAGCACCTCGAACTGCATCTCGTCAAATACGAGCGGGCCGGTAAAGGAAGCGACGAACGTGGAGAAGCCGTTCTCGCGCAGGGTTTTGTCCTGCTCTTCGACGAAGCAGCATAAACTCTGCGCCAGTTGCTCGGTTACACCTAATGAAGCCAACTCGCCGTCGAACAAGCCGAAACGGTAATTGTTCTTGTTAAACGCGGATTTTGCGGCGACGCAGGCGAACTGCGGGTTTTGCACCAAGGCGCGAAAACTGCTGTGGACAAACTGCGCTTGAGCGGGCACGCTGTCGTTCGGCACGTCACCAATCAGTTTTTGTCCGTCAAATGCGGCATAGGTTGCCGGATCAATTCGGGGCGCAGACAATAGGTCTGCGGGCAAAACAAAGCGCGCCTCGCGGGGCGCGCTTTGCAAGGCTGCGGAGGTCATAAAAAGGGTTTTCTAACGGCAACCGACAGTCTTCGTCGCTTCGGCGGCACACAAAAGTTTTACCCAAACCAAGCCGCTTGTAACCCTTGCGCCGACGATGCGCGTAAAGAAAAACGTTACGCGCCGCTTGTGCCCCGGACGCGGCGAATGGGAATGTTGGCGACAAGCGCGACGGCGTCGTCGGCGCGTTCCAAGTTCACGTCAAGGTGCGCCTCGTCGATTTCCAGATGCTTCGCCAAAACCAGCAAAATATCGCGGCGGATTTCTTCGAGCATCGGTGCGGGAATATCGGCCCGGTCGTGCATAAGAACCAAGCGCAAGCGGTCTTTGGCGACGGCTTTTGCGGATTTGTCGTTGCGACCGAACAAGCGGTCAATCAGCGTGCTAACGGACATAAGTATCGGCTTCCTTTCGCACGGTTTATTTTGCGCCCAGCAGTTTTTTCAATTTGCCGAAAAAGGGCGGCTTTTCTTCCAAATCCAAAAAGGCGACATCTTCGCCCCGCAACCGCATGGCGATATTTCGGTACGCCTGCCCGGCGAGCGTTCCTTCGGTCATCGAAACCGGCTCGCCTTTGTTCGTAGACGTGATAATCGCCTCATCGTCGGGAATAACGCCCAAGAGTTTGACGTTGCTACCCAAAACTTCCTGCACGTCCTCGACCGACAGCATTTCCTGCGACTTGACCATTTTGGGGCGCAGACGGTTCACAATCAGGAGCGGATTTCGCAGCTCCTGCGCTTCCAAAAGCCCGACAATCCGGTCGGCATCGCGGACACTCGACATTTCGGGGTTGATGACGACAATAGCTTCGGTCGCGCCCGCCGTCGCGTTTTTGAAGCCTTGCTCAATGCCTGCGGGGCAGTCGATTAAAACAAAGGTGTAGCCTTCGGCAAGCACGTCGGCAATGACGGTTTTCATTTGTTCGGGCGTGACGGCGGATTTATCGCGGGTTTGCGCGGCGGGTAAAAGGGCAAGGTTGGCGTTGCGTTTGTCTTTGATCAAGGCCTTGCGTACGGAATCCACGCGGCCTTCGACGACATCTACGATGTCGTAGACGATGCGGTTTTCCAATCCGAGCGCGAGGTCGAGGTTCCGCAGTCCGATGTCGGCGTCAAGCAGGGCGACCTTTTCGCCCATTTGCGCGAGCGCCATTCCCAAGTTTGCGGTCGTTGTCGTTTTGCCGACCCCGCCCTTGCCCGACGTAATCACGACGACCCGGCCCGCTTTACCCGAAGGGCGACCGTCGCCTGCGGCACGGGCGTCAACTGCGGGGCCAACTCCATTACTACTTATACTGCTGCTTGACATAATAAATCGCGTCGTCCTATCCCAAACCTGAACAAACTTGTGGGCCATACGGCCAAAAATTTTGCACGAAGTGCCGTGCCATTATAACGGAAAAACGCCGATTTCGCCGTTCTCGATGCGCGCGACTTCCGGGCGCGGTGTCTGCGCCGCGCCGCCCGAACCTTTTTTCGGTTCTTCCGGGGCGCGGGCGATTTTTGCCGCGATACGCAACTGCTGCGGGCGCAGATTTGTGGCGATAATGCGGGCCGCTTCGTTTCCACCGCTTCCCGCGTGGGCCAAACCGCGCAATGTCCCGAAAATAAGCACGTCGCCGGTTGCGATGACTTCGGCCCCGGCGTTGACGTCGCCGCACACAATCACGTGGCCCGCGTGCGCGATGCGCTGGCCGGAACGCACCGTGGACGGCAGATACAGCGCGTTGCTTCCCGGTGCTTCAGAAATCGGGGCGGGTGGAACGGGAGGCGCATTATTTGCCGCCAATTTATTGGAAGTCGGGCGAGATTCTTCGCTTCGTTCGCGGCGTTCGGCGGGCTTGGAAACCGGCAGTTCTTTGTAGGCGTCAAGAACCAGTTTTTCACCGGCGGCGCGTGTCGCCGAATCGGTGGCGACGACGGCAACCGGAACCAATCCCCAGTCTTCCTTGATGTGATCGCACAAAACGGTTAAATCGCCAAGCGATACCGCACGGATGCCACAGATGATCGTCGTTTGCGCGCCGCGCCAAAACGAGCGGGCGCGGGCCTCGTCAAGGCGTGCGTCCACGTCGGCAAGCACATCATCCCATTCGCCATGCGTCGGAATGTATAGCAGAAGACCGTTGCGCCAGCCTTTAACTTGGACGCTTGCCTGTCCCAGCAAAGGCAGTTTCGGCGCAGGTGCATCGATAGCAGTTTGCTCGGAAGACGATGTATCGGAAGTGACTGCCTCGTTTTCGTCTAACGCTTCGGCGGTAACGGATTCGGGCGCGTCTTCTGGTTCGGTTTCGGCTCCCAGCAAAACCCCGCTTGCGGCTTCCGCGCCGTCTACCGATGCTTCAATCGCGTTGGGCGTTTCCACGACGGTCGGCTCGCCGGTTGAGGCCAGCACCGTGCCGTTTGTCGCAGTGGGATCTTTTTCGGCGCGATTACCGCCAAAAAACCGTTCGGAAAACCGTTTCATCGCGTGTTACTTCGGCGCGGCAAGGGTGGGTTCCTTCCCTGCGGGCGTAAGCGCGGCCGTGAGTGAAAACTGCACGACGGATCCGCGCCGGTCTTTGTCCCACAAAAACAAGCGCAAACCAGCGGTCGTTCCCGGCTTGACGCCCTCCGCGACTTGCAGCGTGAACGGCTGTTTAACGGGAACCAAACGGTATTCCGACGGAACCACAACGGCGGGATTGTCGCTGACCAGCACGGCATAATCCGCGCTCCCAACAATCGCGGGCGGCGTCCAATAAACCGTTGCACCCGGCACGAGCGGGCCGCCAGTCAACGTTCCTTCGCCGGGTTGGCAAATCGCTGTTCCCGGTTTGGCGGAGGGCAAGTCCCCTGCCACTTCCAAGTAATACAGCCACAAATCACGCACGTTCGTTTCGTATTCGCGGGCGATGTCGGCGGGTTTGGGATAGCGCACGGGAAGTCCGACCTCAAAGTTGAACCCGTACACGCCCTGCGTGTAATACGCCCACGTGTAGGTCAAACCCGTATCGCCGGGGCGTGGCGCAAGGCCGGGTTCCGCGCCGGGTTTGGCGCTCGTGATTTTGTACTTTTCGCCCTTTTGCAAGCCTTGCATAGTTTGGACGATTTTGTTGTACCGCTCCCATTCCGGCTGAATAACAAACCCGGGATACAAAATTTCATGGAGCGGGCCGTGAATATCCATCATTGTCCGCAGGTTGGGCCGGTTCGCCATGAAATCGGCGAGCGCGCGCGACTCCGGCTCGGAAAACGCCGACGGCCCCTCGTAAATGTTATCTTTAGTGGTTTGCGTCGTCGTTTGCCACGTTTTATCGAGGGCGCGATTGCCGCCCCAGCGAATAGCAAAATTGCGGTTCAAATCGACGCCGAACGTGCCGTCGCCGTTGACGCGCCGGTTTTTGCGCCAGTCCGCACCTTTGGTTTGCCCGTCGCCGTGCTGAAAATCGTAGACTTTCCCGTCCACGTTCAGCATCGGGACGACCCAAATTTGCCGTGTTTGCAAAATTTTCGTCAGGCGCGGGTCTTTGTTGTTGCCCGCAAGCAATTCGTCCAAGAACTTGACCAAGCACCAAATCGCTTGTTGCTCGCGTGGGTGAACGCCGCACAAAAGCAGCACTTCCGTGTCGCCCGCGTCGATTTTCTCTTTGGAACCGATGCGTAAAAGCGGAATGGATCGCCCTTCGAGCGTCGTGCCGATTGTGCTTTCGCGCACCAAATTGGGGTATTTCGTTTTCCACTCGGCGATTTTGGCCTGCAAGCCGGGATACGTGATGTAGCCGGGGTACGGGCCGTCGGGGGCGTCGGAGGATTGGGCCTCTCCCCCCGGCCCCCTCCCCTGAAGGGAAGGGGGGGCCTGCATAGGTTGCCTTTCTGCAAAGCGAACGGCTTGTAGCGGCGAACGTTTGATGACCTCCCCCTTCCCTTCAGGGGAGGGGGCCACGCCGCACGCGAGCGTGACGGGCGGAGGGGGGAGAGGCCCAGAAAGCCACGCGCACAAAAGCAAAGGCGTCATTTTACGGGCAGCCCACTTTAGGATTCAAACACGGCGAAGCGGGCGTCGGCGCGGCGGTTGTCGGCGGCACATAAAAACTTTCGATTTTTGCGGTCTTGACGTGTCCGTCGGCCCACAAAACATTGGTCATTTGCGTGTGACGGGCTGCCGGTGCGCCATAGTCGATAAAGTTATTGCCGCCCCCTCCCCAAGCGCCCGAGATATTGGTACTGCCTGCGCTCACCAAAATCCACGAGGTGCGCCCGCTGATAGGAAGCGATCCCGCTGCCTGTATTCGTTCGGGCCATTTCGCCGGGTCAACATTTATTTGCGGAGTGGATGCGCCGTCCGTGAGCACTACGGTTTGCGCGGGTTTGACAACGTCGGCAAGCGACGCGGTGGGTACGGCGGTGGAAGTTGCCGCCGCGTCGTCTTCCCGGTTGCCGCCAATTGCCAAGTTGTAGGGGTAGGTCACCACATAGCCTTTGGGGAGGGTTCCGCAGCCGTTGGGTGCGGCATAGGTTCCCGGCGTCACGCCGAGCGGTTCAGCGGTGTACGACGGGCAGCGGAAAATATCGACGCTTTTAACGTACGGCTGAATGATGGTCGGCCACGAGCAGACCGCCCCTGACGGCGACGCGCCCCAAAGGGTGCGCGGCCACATTTCGTCGTAGTCCTGCGAATAAGAAACAAACGCCGTGCCGATCTGTTTCAAATTGCTGATGCACGACGTTTGCCGCGCTTTTTCACGGGCTTGGGCGAACACAGGGAACAAAATGGCGGCAAGAATGGCGATTATGGCGATGACGACGAGCAGTTCAATCAACGTAAACCCCGCTCCGGGGTGGAGACCTGCCCGAACCGTAGAACCAAAGCGACGCGACACGTTTTTTGGCATGAAGCCCTCCTGAAAAACAAACGAAAAACGATTCAACGAGGGACTTCACCGGCCCGCCGAAAACGCAGCAAAAACACCGCCTGCGTCTACGGCTTTAATCATACAATAAAAATTGCGCCCGCGACGTATTAAATCCTTTAATTTCCGGCAAATTTCGCTTTTGCAGGGCGTTATAGTCGCTTCCCGCCAGCACGCCGTCCATTGTTGCTCGGTTGGCAAGAAGCGTCAAGAACTTGCTCGCCTGCCATTCTTCCAAATACAAGGCGCGGAGCGCGAGCGCAAGTTCCACACCGGTTCGCACGGGCAAAAATTTCGCCCGGTCAGTTACGATCAAATTCACGCCGCCACACGATTCGCCCGGAAACTTGGAAGCATTCGGCGTAAATTGGACGGGCACGAACCGAACACCGGGCAAATTGCGCGCATTCATGAAATACGCCAATGCCCGCCCATCGATATAGGGCGCACCGACGACTTCAAAGGGCGTATCGGTTCCCCGCCCGACCGAAACGTTCGTAAATTCCAACAACCCAACGCCCGGATACAAAAACGCCTGCGCGAGCGAGCGCATATTCGGCGATGGGTTCGTCCATAAAAGGCCAGTCGCGTCCCAATAGTCGGCCCGTTTCCAGTTTTCGCACTTGACGACGACGAGGTTCGCATTGAGACCCCGTTCGGCGTTGAACAGAATCGCCATTTCGCCCAGCGTCATGCCGTGCCGCACGGGAACCGGGTGAAAGGCGGTAAAGTTCAACCGGGTTTCGTCGGCGACCGGCCCTTCGACGGCAACCCCGCCAATCGGATTGGGCCGATCCAGCACGACGAAGCGCACGTTGTTTTTGGCGCACGCCGTCAAGCAATGCCCGAGCGTAGACAGATAGGTATAAAACCGGCAGCCGATGTCTTGGATGTCAAACACGAGCGTTTGGATACCGCCTAATTGTTCGGGCGTCGGCTCATAGCGCGTCCCATACAGCGAAAACACAGGGAAGCCGGCTTGCGCGTCCGTCCGGTCGGGTACGTGCTGATCGGGCTGGAGCTGATCGCCACGGACATCGAAAAC
>CAXTBP010000231.1:0-7790 GCA_964241985.1 uncultured Armatimonadaceae bacterium
GAATAAAACACGCGACCCTCGCCGTAGTATTTCGTCCAAACGACCGGCATGTCGAACGCGCCGTTTTTGAGGTGCGGGCCGTCCGCGACCGGGAAGCGCGTGGTCGCCAGCACGCGGATCGCGGGGTCAACGTGCATATAATACTGTTCGGATTTTATGGCAATCGAGGCGGGCGACGTGCTGGTGATGGAATGGTCGGGGTCGATAACGTCAACCGTATAGTCCACGCCGTCGTTGCCGGGGTGCGCGACCCATTGCCCGCCCGTCATGAACTGGTACTCGGTCGCCGCGCGGAACGAGTCGCACATCCCGCCGTGGCAGCCGCCCAAGCCGACACCCGATTTGACGGCTTCTAAAAGCGGCTTTAATTGCTCATTCGTAATCGTGCCCATCGTCCAAACCGGCACAATCAAATCGAGGCTTTTGAGTTTTTCGCCGTCCAAATACGCATCGAGCGTGTCGGACACTTCCACCTCGAAGCCGTGCTGAACCAACGCGGTTCGGAAAATCTCGGCGACGGGCTGGGGTTCGTGCCCGTCCCATCCGCCCCACACAATCAGGGCTTGTCGCGCCATAGGTCAAAAACTCCTCGCAAAAATCGTTGGGCAATCGTCGTCGCCCCGGTCAACGTTCGCCATGCTGCCGCACGTTTCCTTGTACGTCGCGGATACGAAGCGCAGCGAAAAGTGGGAACGATACAGTATCATGCGGCAAAACAACGACGTTTCTCTTGCCCTGCTCGCGCGGCGCGACGTTCGCATCCACGACCCGTCCACGATTGTGCGCTGCGGCGACTTCTTTTATGGATTTGGCACGGGGCCGGGCATTCCGTTTTTCCGTTCGCGCGATTTGGTGAACTGGGAGCGCGACCGGGCGTGGCGCGTTTTTCCCGATTTGTCCGCGCGGCCCGCGTGGTGGAACGATGTGGTTGCCAATTTCGATGGCAACTGCTGGGCCGCCGACATCGTGCAAATAGACAAGAAACGGTACTTCCTGTACTACTCGGTTTCCACATGGGGTAAAAACACATCGGCAATCGGTCTCGCAACGAACGCCACGCTCGACCCCGCCGACCGAAACCACCAATGGAAAGACGCGGGCGTCGTGGTTCGCACAAACGCGCAAAGCGACCATAACGCCATCGACCCCAGCGCGACCCGCGACAAGCGCACCGGGCAGTTCTGGCTGGCTTACGGCTCGTTTTGGAGCGGTATTAAATGCGTCGCCCTCGACCCGAAAACCGGCCTGCGCCCCGCCGCCGAGGCGTCCGCGCCGCCAAACGCGCTCGCGTGGAACCAAACCATCGAAGCGGCCTATTTGACGCAGCACAAGGATTGGTGGTTCTTGTTCGTCAACTGGGGTCTGTGCTGCCGGGGCGTCAACAGCACCTATGAAATCCGCGTCGGCAGAAGCAAAAAAGCGACCGGCCCGTTCCTCGACCGCGACGGCAAAGACCTGCTCAAAGGCGGTGGCAGCATCTTCTTAACAAGCGACACAAAACCGGGCGCGTTCATCGGGCCGGGCCACACGGGTATCGTGGAAAACGGACGCGCGAACCTTCTGTCCTGCCACTTCTACGACGGCGATAAAAACGGCGCGCCCACGCTCGGCATCGTACCGATTACGTGGAGCAAAGACAACTGGCCCGAAGTGAAACGATAGACCAATGAACTCTGTAAATGTGTGGAAATTGCGAGAAGCAAGTCCGACGGACGCGCCTCTATGCAGGCATTGCCAAAACCAGATTTTGCCCAAAGAAGGGCGTGGCCTTTTATCCGTGCAGAACCGGGTCTTTTGTTCGCGCTCTTGCGCCAACGCCGCACACAATCAGGCTGCGCCGAAAAGAACGCGAAAAGACCGAAAGTGTATTTTATGCGGCGGTGCGTTCAAAGAAGGACACTCGCGACGGAAAATCTGCCCGGCTTGTTGGGCGGCGGAAGCCGAACGATTGAACGCGCGAACCAAAGGGGAAACCAGTCGGCGCAATTTGTATTTTCACGCGGCGAAAGTCATGGCGGCGATTGAACGAGAGCCGAAATGTCAGCAGTGCGGCTACGCGAAATTCGTGGACATTTGCCACATTCGCTCGGTGGGGAGTTTTCCTGAAACGGCGCTTCTGCTGGAAATCAACGCGCCGGAGAATCTAACTTATCTGTGCCCGAACTGTCATCACGAATTCGATGCCGGGCACTTCAAAATATAATTAACTATCAATAAATAGCGATGACTGGATTTGAACCAGTGACCTAACGATTATGAGTCGTTCGCTCTAACCCCTGAGCTACATCGCCAAACCGCCAATTCGCTGTTTGCGTCTCGGTAAGGCGTAACTATGCTACCACGCAGTAAGAACACCGTCAAGTTTCGCGGGCGGGATCGTCGGGGGACAGGCGGCGCAGAAGATGAGGGAGTATGTCGCGGGCTTCGGCTTCGTCCATGCCCGCGCCGAAATGGTAGGTTTTCGCGCCGTAGTCAAAGGCAAACGGGCCTGTCCAAATTCCGGTCGGGTTCCATTCACGCTTTCCGTTTTTTCCACGTTTTCCGAACCATGCCGCCCATGTTGACAAGGGAACATACGACGATGAAACGCGCAAATCGCGCATTCGACCCGGTTCAAACTCCCATGTTTTTCCTACGCCAAAAAGCGCGTAGCGCACCGAGAAGAATGTGCCGCCGACCACGATTTCTTCTAACCCTTTAGCCTGCCAAAAACAAAAGAACACTCCCCACGCCGCGACAGCACCTACAAATAATGAATCAATAAGGCCTCGGTGATTTGAGCCATCCCTAAACGATTTAATGGCGGGAATGATGAAAGCAAGAAAAAACGCCGATAAAACGAAGTCGCGGTGGGCCGGTATATGGACGCGCAACGCTTCGCCGTTTTCGGTTATGCGGGCGCGGGGCGCGGGCGGAACGACTTTTGCCATGTCGAATTATGTTTTCTAAGACTGCGCGGAAAAGGCCTGCCGGGATGCCGAGGCGGGCGTTCCCGATGCGGGCGGCGCGGCGGATACGGGCAAACGCTCCAGCAGCAAAGAAAGCAGTTCGCGCGCTCCGGTTTCATCCAAGCCACAGCCGAACTTTACGGTTTTGCCCCGATAGTCGAAGCACAAGGGATGGCTTCGCACGTTTCCTTTCCCGTTCGTTTCGGTCGGGCTTACTTGCTGCTTGGCGCGCACGGCTGCCTTTAGGTTCGCCCACAAAAACGGGCGCACGTTGGGCAGGCTCCGCACATCTTCCCACGTTAAAAATCGAGTCAGCCGTACGTTTTGCACGTCGGCTTGCGCGAACGTGCGGGTTTGGCCTAATCCGCAATAGCGGTAGGTCAGCAGTAAAGCGTGTTCGTTAATTGTCACTTCTTCGTGCGAAAAGCGGTTCAAGCCAGCCATTATCCAGCCAAACAAACCGCCCCCAACGAGGTAAACGGGCACGATGGTAAGCAGGTACACGCCAAAGTCGAACGAGGGATCCGATTTGCACTGTTCCCATTGTCGCCATACCTGCGACCCCAGCATACCGATCCCATAGGTAGACCCCAGCACCCACGGATACATGGGCAGCGGGGGGATTATAGCGCGGAACGCGCCCGACGTTTGCACCACGCGCGGGCGCGGAGCGGGCGGGGCGGAAAACAGCGTCGTTAGCCTTTTTACCATGCTTGGTTTGACCCGCGCCCGGCGCGTTTGGTTGCGTGTCCGTGGTTTACAAGTCGCGCCCGTTGATGCTCATGCGGAACCGGCAGCCCAACTCGTTCGCCGATTTGCGGCACAAGGCCATGCGGAAAATGAAAATCTCGAAATACTCCATGATAGAAGCGGCTTCGGTGTCGATTTCCAACTCAAGCCGAATGGTTTTGGTGTCGGGTTCCACGCGCAAAAACGACTTGCGAACGGCCCCATTCACCTTGTCGTGGATGTCGTATTCCATCGGGTCGGGATTTTGAACGCGCGAGAAATGCACGTCACTTTTGTCGGCGATAATGACGGCGGCGGCAATCGGTGAAATGGGCAAGCCGTGCGGTTCTTCGTGGTTGCCAATCGCGCCAATCACATCGGCGATTTCGGTCGTTTCCATGTTGAGGCTGGACAAAATTTGAAACGAAATAATCGCCCCGGCTTCGACATGGCCCTGCCGATTGACGACGCAGCCGATGTCGTGCATGTAGCCTGCAATCGCGGCAAGTTCGGCTTTGCGCTCGCCGTAGCCCAATTGGAGCAAAATGGAACGGGCAATGGTTGCGACAATTCCGGCGTGCCGATGCCCGTGTTCCGTGTAGCCAATCGCCGCCATTTGTTCGTTGGCTTTGGTGATATACACGCGGACGCGCGGCTCGCGGCGAATATCGCGGAGCGTTAAAAGGTGCGACCCGTCGGCGGCAAGCAGGGCGGGCCGGGTTTCCTGCAAGCCATTGACGCCGTTCGTTCCGTTCGTTTTTTCAGGCGGCGCGGGCGCGACGGCAACGGTGATACCGAGCGCGCGCCCGTCTTCGGTAACGGCGGGCGTCCCTTCGGCGTTTGCGGCGGGAACCGTGTCGGTGGGTTGTGATGGTTCGGGCGCGGCTTCGGAAGAAGCGTCAACAGGAACGGGGGCGTTTTGGTGGGCCGCATCGTGGGCGGCGCTCGCCGTGCCAAGCACCGACGAGGGCATTTTTTGTGTATCCATAATTTTTAACTCATTTCGGTTATACGACGTACTTTATGCCTTACGCAAAAACAGCGGGCGGGAACCGGCACACTGCTCGTTCCTGCCCGCTGCTATTTGTTTGGCTCGTCCGTCCGGCGTTTCTAATTGTCTGACACGACGATGCGCGTACCGCGCTTGTTGTTCGGGTTTATGGCAATCGTCACGTTATCGCCCGAACGCAAATCGTCCACGCCGATTTTCTGGTTTTGGTAGACGACGGGCACGTCGTCCGCGACAACAATCGTGCGTCCATCGGTCATTTTGAGCGTGTACACATTGTCGCGTTTGGTCGATTCTAAAAACTCGCCCTTGAGCGTGCCCGACGTTTGCGCGGGCGGCGGGTTCTTGGGCGGATTTTGCGGGCTGCCTTTGCGGGCGGTTACGCTGATAGCAATGGCCTGTCCTTCGCCGTTTTGCAGAACCGCGACCTCATCGCCCACATTGATGCGCCGCAGTTGAATCACGGGATCCGCCGCGCCCTGCCGCACAATCGTAATTTTGGCGTCGGCCTTGACCGGGATGGTTTGCTCCTTGGCGTCGCCGTCGTTTCGGTCACGATCCCGAACCCGCAGCACGATGCGGCGCGGGGAAACATCGGTAAACAGCGCCGTCACGGTTCCCGTCACCGATTGCTGGTCGGCGACGGGCGGCGGGTTTTCGGCAATCGGGGTTCCGCCCGCGCCGTTCGCACCGGATACGATAGCGACCGTGTTCGTGCCGACATCAAACGTCACCTGCGCGCCCAATGCCTCGGCGACAAAGCGGAGCGGCACGAGCGTGGAACCGTTGACGACACGCGCGGGCACATCGAGCGACACCGATTTATTGTTGATAAGGGCTTGCCGACTGCCGATAGGAAGCGTGATGTTGGTCGCGCCACGCAAAGCCGTCACGGTTTGCGAGCGGCTGTTGAAGTCCACAAATGCGCCCAGTTTTTCGAGTACGCCGCGCAAGGGAACCAGCACGCGCCCGCCCTCTTCGACGGGCGGTTGCCCGTTGAACACGACCGGCGAGCGATCTACCGTCACCTGCGGCGCTTGAGCGTGCGCCGTTGATGTTCCGTTTAAGAAGGACGCGCCAAGAGCGGCGACGCCTAATATCGTGGCGGAGGATACGAGTTGTTTCTTGTTTTTAATGAATGCCATTTTTACACCTTGAAGGCTGGGTTACGTTAGCGTGTCTAATAAAACATAGTAGACAACTTGGCGTACCCGCCTGCTCGCCGTACCGAAACTATTTCCTGTGAGACACCCCGTATTGCACGGGTTATGCAAAAAATATTCGGCGGCGATAAAACTTTTTGCGTCGACATCCGTCTACTATATTACAGGCGGAAACTACCGGCTGAACTCCAAAAACGAAGGTTCAAAATGAAGACGACAACGACGACGGGTGGATTTTTTGGGCGCAATACGGCAGCGCGAAATGCCGCAGGACTAACGGCGGCAATAGCGGTTGCCGGAACGATTTTCGCAACGCTCGCGCCGGTCGCGCCGGTTCAGGCCGACCCGCCCGCATGGAGCAAAGTGTTCGGCCAGCGCGATAAAAACGACAAGCGCGATGACAAGCGCGACGTGCGCCAAGATAAACGGGATATTGGTCAAGACGTGCGCCGCCTGCGCCAAGACAAAAACGATTTGCGACAAGATCAGCGCGATGTGCGCCGCGACGACAACCGCTGGGACAATGACCGTGACCGCCGCCCCGCTCCCCCTCGGCCCGGCGATTGGGACGACCGGCGCGACAACGACCGATGGCGCAACGATAACCGAAACGGCAACTGGGACAATCGCAACGACAACCGCCCCGGCAACTGGGACAACAATCGCAATGGCGGTTGGAACAACGACCGAAACGACAACGACTGGCGCGACCGTTTCGATCAAGTTCGGCAGCAGGACGCGAACCGTCAAAAGAACAAAAACGATTGGCGCAACCTGACGATATTGGGCGGCGCGGCGACCGTGTACGGCTTGCTCCGAAACGACCCGACCATTACCTTCATCGGCGCGGCGGGCACACTGTATTCCGCATCACGCTATGAATCCGACCGCCGAAGCCAAAGCCAAGCCAATCGTGCGCGGGCCGAACTGTTCGACCGTGGCTCGTTCGAGCGCGACGGCGTCCGCTACAACAAGCGCGACAAATGGCAAAACGGCGAACACTATTACTACTTCGCCCGGTAGTCACTGGTAGTCCAACGATTGCGGCTCAAACCGCAAACCGCCCGTTTCAAAAGTTGAAGCGGGCGGTTTTTATTTTTACATTGCGCGTGCCGTAGAGGGACGAACAAGCCGCGTCTGCGTTTCGCGGATAAGCGTGTCCCGCAAAAGATGGCGTTCGCGGCTGTCGGCGAAATGGGCCATGCGATGATGGTGCGCGCACACAACAGACAGGTTCCAGATAGCCTCTTCGCCCCCGTCGCACAAGAAGTCAATGTGATGTACTTCCACATAGCGCTCGCCGCTTGCGGTCACAAAGGTGTTGGCGCAGCCGGGAACAAGGCACATTTCGCCGTAGGTCAATTTCGCCATTTTCACCCAGCCTCGGTAGCGAGCCACGGTTTCGCGGGTATATTCGCGGGCGTTGGCGTCAGACACAGCAAGCACCGTTTGCGCGGGCACGGTGATTTCGTCCTGCAACAGTTCCACGCCGCGCAGCGTGTAATTGCCCCGGTTATCTTCAAACGTCATCAGGCCATCATCGCGTAAGAATTGCAGCGTTTGGCGCAGTTTGGCTTCGCGGTGGTTATTGTCGGGGAAAAGCCCGGCAAGTGTCGGTTCGCAGTACGCCCAGATTTCGGGGCGCGAAAACGTACGGCGACCTTCGTTGTCGCAAAACTCCCGTACCAAATGCGCGACCGCTTCTTTCCACGTCACGCCTTGTTATTTAGCGGCGCTGATCCCGGCTCCTTCTTTGCACTGCAATGCGTTGTCGGATATGGCCCCCTCCCGGTTCGCTTAGGCTCACCACCCTCCCCCGCAAGCGGTAAAGGGTTTACAGAGACCAATGGCTTTCAGCAAACGCGACAGGTTGTTTGAGATATGAACCCTCTACCGCTTGCGGGGGAGGGTGGTGAGCCTAAGCGAACCGGGAGGGGGCTT
>CAXTBP010000232.1:0-7780 GCA_964241985.1 uncultured Armatimonadaceae bacterium
GAACGGACACGCGGCCCGTGGAATGTCTCTTGGGCGCGTTTATGCTCATCCGCCGCGAAGCCATTGACGCGCTGGGCGGCTTGGACGAGCGGTTTTTCCTGATGTACGAGGACGCCGACTGGTGCAAGCGCGCCCATTTGGCCGGTTGGAAACTGATGTTTTGGCCCGGCGCGCATATCATTCATATCGGCGGAGGCTTTTGGAAACAGGAACCCGTCCTCACGTTCGCCAACTCCTACGTGTCGGCGATTTCGTATTTTGAAAAGCACCATCCCCGCGCGCTGCCGTTTGTGCGGTTCGCATCGCGGGTGGGCATGAACCTAAAAATCGGCCTGCTGAAAATAAACGCGCTGCGAAAGCCGAACGACGCCTATACCGTTAAGCACCTTGCGATGGCCCGCGCCGCCAAGCAAACGCTGCTTTCGGGCAAGGCCATCGAATACGGTAACTGGGCCAAAGCGAGCGCGGAAGCCACGGCAAAAGCCGCCGCGAACGCCACGGCAAAAGCGCCGGGTTAGACGAACCGCTTCCCACCGATGCCCGACGCCTTAAAAAACGCCGCCACCGATTCAAACGCGCCGCGTCTGCTGTACGTGTCCACGCTCGACCATATTTTATGGGCGATGCGGCCCCAGTTAGACGAAGCACGCGCCCGTGGCTGGCGCGTCGATGTCGCCTGCTATGTCACCCGGTCGCGCGATGAACTCTTGAAACACGCGGATAACGTATATGATTTCCCGTTTCGGCGGTTTCCATTTCACCCCGCCAATATTGCCGCTTTGGCGGGCTTGACCAAACTGATAAACCGGAACAGCTATACGATTGTTCACGCGCACAACCCCACCGGTGGCTTTGTCGGACGGCTCGCGGCGACGCTTGCCAATCCCCGGCCCTTGCGCGTGTACACCGCCCACGGCTTCCACTTTCACCCCTACGGCGGGCGCGTGACGAACGCCTTATACGAGGCCATCGAAGGCTACGCGGGCCGTTTTTTGTCGGACGCCGTTTTGACGATCAACCAAACCGACTACGAAAATGCCAAAGGCCGCGTCGTTCCCACCGACCGGATTTTCTGGACGCATGGGGTCGGCGTGTCCGCCATAGACGATTTCAACCCGGCCCTTGTTTCGAGCGAAACCCGCGCCGCGTTGCGGGCGGAGATCGGGTCCGACAGCGACACGCCCGTGTGCATCATGGTCGGCGAAATGATCGCGCGCAAACGGCACACTGACGCGCTCCACGCTTTCGCCAAAATTCACGCCCGGTATCCCGAGGCCCTTTTGCTTTTCGTCGGCGTGGGTGCATTGACCGAAACGCTGAAAGCCGAAGCGCAAACCTTGGGCATCGCGGACGGCGTTCGCTTTTTGGGGTTTCGCCGCGACGTTCCCGCGCTTCTTGCAATCTCCGACGTGTTTTTGTTCCCGCCCGTGCAGGAAGGCTTGCCGTGCGCGACGCAGGAAGCCTTGTGCATGGAAACGCCCGCCGTCGTATCGGATGTGCGCGGCAACACGGACTTGATGGAAGGCGGCGTGGGCGGCTTTTTGGTTCCACCGTTCGACCCTGACGCGATGGCGACCCGCGCATTAGAGATTTTAGCCCTGCCCCGCGATAAACGAAAAGCCCTCGGCGCAGCGGGCCGTGCCCGGATGCTCAAATACTACGAGCGCGGGGCGTGCGTCAAAGAACTGTACGATTTATACGATGTGCTTTTAACAAAGAAACACGGCCTCCCCGCGCGAACGAAAGAAGTCGTCGCGTGAGCCACGTTGCGCTCGCTTCGAGCGACGAACGGCGCGTCGCCCTCGTAACCGGCGCGACCGGCTGCATCGGCAACGCGCTCGCCGCTCGCCTCGTTAAATCCGGCGACTACGATGAGGTACGCGCCCTCGTGCGGGCCAAGCGCGACGGGAGCAGGATTGGCAATGTGCCGTCCGGCGTTCGTTGTGTCGCGGGAACCCTCGACAACACCGCCGCTTTGCAAACCGCCGTGGAAAACGCGAGCGTCGTGTTTCACTGCGCCGCCAAAGTCCACGACGCGAACGGAAACCCCGACGAGTTTTTCCGCGTCAATGTGGACGGCACGAAAAATCTGCTCGATGCCTGCGCCGCCCAAAACGCAAGCCCGCCGCGTTTCGTGTTCTTTTCTACGGTTGCTGTGTACGGGGACGCCACGCCGCCCGAAGGCATCGCGGAAAACGCACTGCCCACTCCGCAAACGCCCTATGCCGAGTCCAAGCGCCAAGCCGAAACGTGGGTTGCGGGATGGGGCGAAGCGCACCGAACGCCCGTGTATAATTTGCGGGTCGCAACCGTTTATGGGCCGCGCGACCGGGGCAACTTGGGCCGCATGATGGACGCTATTTCGCGCAATCGTTTTCTTCTCATCGGCGACGGGCAAAACCGCAAAACGTGCGTCGCCGTGCAAAACGCCGTTCACGCCGCAATCGCCCTCGCAAGCCAAGAGAAGTATGCGGACAGTACGCCCGTTATCGTTTCCGACCCGCACTGGTACACGCTCCGCGAACTGCGCGACGCGATGCAAACCGCTTTGTGCCAAGCGCAGGATCAAGCCGCGCCATCGCAAAAGGGTGGGCAGACGCTGCCGCTTCCCGCCGCTGTTCTGCTTGCGGGCGCGGCAACCGGCGCGGCGCGATTGCTGGGTAAAAAATCGCCGCTCACGCCCGAACAAGCCCGCAAAATCGCCCAAAGCAACGTGTACATCGGCGAACGTTTGCAGCAAATTGACGGTTACACTCCCGAAGTGTCGCTGTCGCAAGGCATGGCGGACGCGGCCCGATGGCTTTTACAATCGCGGCATGAGAGCGAGGCCAAGTAGTGAAGCGAATTTTTGATGTGTGCGCATCCGTGCTTGGCTTACTCTTTCTTGCCGTGCCGATGCTGCTCATTGCCCTTCTTGTACGCCTGACTTCGCCCGGCCCCGCTCTGTTCAAGCAGGAGCGCGTGGGACGCAACGACAGCCGGTTCATCCTTGTGAAATTTCGCACAATGTCGCACGATACCCCGAACCTTTCCACCGCAGATATGTTCAAACAAACGAAAAGCTACATTACGCCTGTCGGGAAATTCCTCCGGCGCTCCAGTTTTGATGAACTCCCGCAGCTTTGGAATGTCGTAAAAGGGGACATGAGCCTTGTCGGCCCGCGCCCCGCGCTGCCGTCGCAAACGCTCCTGAACGCCCTTCGCATGGAAGTCGGCGCGACGAGCGCACGGCCCGGCATCACGGGCTGGGCGCAAGTCAACGGACGCGACGAGATAAACGACGCGGCCAAAGCCGAATATGACGGCTGGTATGCCGCCCATCAATCGTTTGCTCTGGATTTGAAAATTTTGTGGCGCACGATTGTTCCGGTCGCCACCGGCAAAGGCAATCGGTAAAAATTGCCGCAACATTAGGTACAATCGGTATCAAGAGAAAACACGCGCAATGACCGCTCGCGCGGTTTTGTGTGATAAAAAATATGCCCAAGTTAACCAACACCATCAGCCGACGCATTGTGGCGCAGGTGTGCATTGATATTTTGCTGATTGTCGCCGCGAACGCGCTGGCCTTTCTGCTCAAGTTCAACTGGTTTGCGCCCAACCGCATTCCCATTGTGCTGGCCTCGCTGCCGATTTTGATTGGCATACGGCTTGCGGCCCTGTGGGCGTTTCGCTTGTACCGTATTCACTGGCGGTATATGTCTATCCACGATTTGTGGGTTGTAGCGAGCGCCACCAGCGCGTCGTCGGTTGTGTTTTACGCTTTCTTGTTTTTGACCGGCAACGGCTCGCAAAGCCGGTATTCGTGGGGAATGCAGGTTATCGACTGGGGCGCGAACCTATTTTTGCTGTCGGTTATCCGCATCGGCTACCGGCAGATTTCCGACCGTTCCCTTCTTTTCGGAATTGGGCAAACCGCCGCCGATGCCTCGGCCAAGCCGCGTCAGCGCGCCCTGATTGTCGGCGCGGGCGACGCCGGTGAAGCGACCGCCCGCGATTTGCTGCGCCGCCCGCAGGAAGGCATTATACCGATTGGTTTTGTGGACGATAACCCGCTCAAGCGGCGCATTCGCATCCACGGCTTGCCGGTCTTGGGCACGACGCAAGAAATCGCGCCGCTTTCCGCCAAGCACGATGTCGAAGTCATTTTGATTGCTATTCCGTCCGCGTCGGGTAAAACCATCCGCGATATTTTGGTTCGGTGCGAGCAAACCCACGCCCGACTTTGCATCGTGCCGTCCGTGCCGGAAATGCTCGACGGGCGCGTTTCCGCCGGTTCGCCCGGCAACAGTCGCAGCGGTTTGTCCGGTGTGTTGCGCGACATCAATATCGAAGACTTGCTGCGCCGCCCGCCCGTTCGCACCGATTTAGACCGTATCGCCGAGTATATTTCGGGGCAGCGCGTTTTAATAACCGGCGCGGGCGGCTCCATCGGTTCGGAACTGTGCCGCCAAATTAGCGGCCTCAACCCGGCCCGCTTGATTATCGTCGGGCAGGGCGAAAACAGCATTTTTGAAATCGAGCAGGAACTGATCCGCGAGCATGGCCGCGCCCCAACCGCGCTCATTGGCGATGTGAAAGACCGAGGGCGCATGGAGGAGATTTTCCTACACGAGCGGCCCACGGTCGTGTTCCACGCCGCCGCGCATAAGCACGTTCCCTTGATGGAAGCGTCCCCGCAGGAAGCTGTCAAAAATAACGTTTTGGGCACGCGCAATGTCGCCGAACTCGCCGCGCAGTGCGGGGTCAAGAAGTTCATTCTCGTTTCGACCGACAAGGCCGTCAACCCAACGTCGGTAATGGGCGCGACCAAGCGCGTGTGTGAAATGGTGATCCAAAGCCTCGCTAAAACCACGCAAACCGAATACGCCGCCGTCCGGTTCGGCAACGTGTTAGGGTCGCGCGGTTCGGTCATCCCGACGATGCGCAAGCAAATCGCGCGGGGTGGCCCGGTGACCGTCACCGATCCGAACATGACGCGCTACTTTATGACCATTCCCGAAGCCGTGCAGCTTATTTTGCAGGCGGGCGCGATTGGCTCCAAAGGCGAGATTTTCATTTTGGACATGGGCGAACCCGTCCGTATTTTGGACTTGGCCCGCGATTTAATCCGATTGTCCGGTTTACGCCCTGACGCCGACATCAAAATCGATTTTACGGGTATTCGCCCCGGCGAAAAACTCGATGAGGAATTAGTCTACAGCGAAGAGGAAAAAGGCCGCACCGACCACGCGAAAATTTTCGTGTGCGACAAAAACCAAATTGTGCCGCCGATTGTGTTTGCGGGTGTTGACCGTTTGACGCGGCTGGCCCGCGAAGGCTACGCGGGCGACAAACTGCGCGATGAGTTGTTGCAGTTCGCCCGCAGCGGTTTCAGCAGCGCATCGTCCGGGCAATCGGGAGCAAGTGTGCTTCCCGCCGCGTCCGTGCCACCGCCCGTAGGCCCGCCACAGCAGGAAACCGTCGCCGTCCGCGCGAACAGGTAATCTACTCCATTTGGCCCCCCTGCCCCCCTATAATGGGGGGTTCTGGGTAGCCTTCTGTGGCCGCGAATTTGTGCGGCTTCCGTAGGCGCTTTTTTCAGAACCCCCCATTATAGGGGGGCAGGGGGGCAAAGACCAATTATTATGCCCACCCTTTCACGGCGCGCAAGCAACGCCGCCCTCGCCGCTTTCCTCGTTTCCTCCGCTCCGCTTCTTGTTTCCGCGCTGACGCCCCGTGCCGCGTTTGCCGATGCGCCCACCGACATCGTGCCGCGCGGCAGCGCGATTAATGATGCTTTCGGTTTGCTTGCCCGCTACGGCGTTTTGCCCGACACGGTCATGTCCAGCAGTTACGCGGGGCGGCCTGTGTATACTCGCGCCCAGTTCGCCCGCGTTCTGCGAACCACCGTGCTACCGAACGGCGAAAGCCGCCGCCGCGCCGAAGCCTGCCCGCTAACGGCGGCAGCGGTTCGGAGCCTTTTACTTTCGTTGCGCCCCGAACTTGAAGCGTCGGGCGTGGACGTGCGGGCCGCACTGCGTGATTTTGACCAATCCGCGTTTCCCGCCGCATCGCTTTTATTACAGCCCGAAGTGCGTTTGAAAGCGGGCGGCGAAAACGGGGCCGACGCCCGCGCGGTCGGGTTGTATCGGGCGACCGCGCAAGGCGAGTTCGGCGCGAACTTCCGCTATGTCGGCTCGTTTTCCAACTGGGCGCAGGAATACCGGCGCGACTTTTTCAACGACACGGGCGCGGCGTATTATTCCCAACTCAACGAACTATACGTCGAAGGCCGGGCCGGAAAGCACCAATCGTTCACCTATGGAATCGGTCGGCGCTACGAAAACTGGGGGCCGGGAATGCGCAACGGCGGCGTTTTGCTGTCCGATAACGCGCCCGCACTCGATCAAATCCGGTTTGCATTCCCGTTCAACTTGGGCCGCACGCTGGGGCGCGATTGGAATTTTACGGTGGTTTCGGGCGTGTTCGATAGTTCCGTGAGTTCCCGCCGATATCTGGAGGCGCGGCGTGTGGAGCGGCGTTTCTCGTCCAAGTGGAGCGCGGACGTGCAGGAAGCCATCCTCACGACCGACAGCGACGCGGCGGGAAAACTGTTCTTTTTGCCGTTCGCGGTCAACTCCATCCAGCGCGGTCTAAGGCAAACCACGGGTATTCGACTGCGCGAAGATTTGGACGACCGACTCAACTACACGGTCGCCGCTGGCGTGACGTACCAAAGTGCGCCGCGCACGCGGGCGTATGGGCAGTTTTTTGTGGACGATTTGAAAAACCCGACGTCCGGCGGCAGCAAAAACACGCCGCGTAAAATCGCCTATCTTTTGGGCGGCTCGCTCGGCTTGGGCGAACACACCGATCTCACGGCGGAATACGCGACCGCCGATCCGACGACGTACACCTTCAAAAATAACAACGCCCCGTGGCGGCGCAGCCCGATTTCCAACAACTTCGGTTTGCCGGGCGGCCCGAACGTCCGCGATATTTACGTTCGGGTTTCGCATGAAGCCTCGCCCAAACTGCTTTTGTCGCTTGAAGGCCGCGACCGGCGGCGCAGAAGCGACAGTTTCCCGGCCCCGACGGCGAGCGAAGCGACCGCTGCCGCGCTGTACCGACTGAACGCCCAAAGCAGCGTGGAGTTGATGTACCGCGCGTACCGCCAAAACCCGTACCCGTTTACGCCCGGCAGCGCGTCGTATCCGTTTATCGACCCCAATTACGTAGACGCCTCGCAAGCCAATCCCGGCGAGCGATTGCGCCGAAGCGAAGTGCAGTTAGCGTACCGTTTCTGGCTTTGATGTAATTATCTAAAAACAGTCTTGCGGAGGAACGCAATGAAGCGACGCGGCTTAATAATTGGGCTGATTGTTTTCGTTTTGCTGTTCTTGTACGCACTGGCGGCAGGCGGATGCGCGAAGAGTTACGACCGAAAACTGGTAGACTGTGACCGCAACCCCGTGGAAACGACTTTCGTTTGTCCGCGCGGTGATACACGCCAGATTTTGCTCGGCGTTCCCAAATCCAGTAAGCCCGACGCCTTCGTGGGACGGTTGAAGGTTAGCGACGAAGAAAGCGGCGAAACGGTTTGCGACACTGCGTTTACGGCAAGCGACGTGCAAAGTTGTAGCTGGTTAAACGACGATACAGTTAATGGCTACATACTCACGTGGGGAAATGAGCCGTGGCACGAAAAGACTAAGTCAAAGCACAGCTACCGTGTTGTCGTTCACTTTGACAAAGCCCCGTCGTCCGGTTCCTCCCTTTGGCTGTTTTGGGAAAACTC
>CAXTBP010000233.1:0-7600 GCA_964241985.1 uncultured Armatimonadaceae bacterium
ACCGGCGAAAGCGGGCATAAGTGGGCGGTCGTCGGGTCGTTTTTTCGCACGGGCTTTCCGGGCGGCAAAAAAGGGCATTATCTCATTTATTCGCTCGCCGATTTGGGTGCGGGTAAAACCAAATCGTATTCCATCGTTGACCAAGACGATGCGGCGTTGCTCAAAACCTTTTTGTCGGCCCAAGCCTTGCAAAACCCGTCCGACCCGCGCCCGCTGCAATTTTTGGCGCGGCTGAAAAACAACAAACTACCCGCGCCGCATCAATTGGCGAAAAGCGCGACGGTCAAAACCGCCCCGCTGTTTTCAATCGCGCTGCAAAACAGTTCGTTTTCGCAAGCCACGCCCGACGCCCGAAATTGGACAGCAAAACTCACCGGCGACGACTGGACGTTAAGCCTTGATTTCAAACAGGACACCCGTCCTCCGATGCTCGTCGGCGGCGAAGGGCGAACCGGCCTGCGAACGCCGGGCGACATGGCCTACGTTTCGCTAACGCGCGCCGAAACGTCGGGCAGTTTAACCGTTGGCGGCGTACCGGAAAAAGTGACGGGGATGGGCTGGATCGACCGGCAGTGGGGCACATCGTGGATTGCGCAAAACAACGGCTGGGATTGGTGGGGCGTGCAGTTATCCGACGGCTCGGATTTGATCGTGTACCGCGTCAAGGATAATGTGACCGGAAAAATCCTGCGGGCCGAAGCGACCCTGCTTCGCGCCGATGGAACGCAGGTCGTGGAAAAATCGCCCGTCTTCGCTTTGGATACCTCCGCCGCGAACGCGCGGTGGAAAGATGGGCAAACGGGTATCGCATTTCCGCTCGCATGGAAAATCAAGTTGCCGACGCTGGGTTTATCGCTCGCCGTTGCGCCCAGCTACCCCGCCCAAACGATTCCCGTGCTGGGTATCGGCGACGCCATTTGGGAAGGTGTCGTCCGTGTATCGGGCACGAGCGAATCCGGTAAAATGCCGGTAACCGGGCAGGGTTACATGGAACTCGTCGGCTATACGGCGAGCGCAGCAGCTGGCACGAAACCCGCAAACGCGACTGCGAAAGGGCGCAAATAAACCAATGGACATCAATTTTCTGCCTACTCCGGGCGACGCGCCCACCCTTGCGGTTTCTCTCGAAGAATTGCGGTTCGTGCCCGGCGGAATCGAGGAGCGCATCGCGTGGGTGCAAAACGCCGGTTTCGGCGGCGTGGAATTTTTGGCAACCGGCGAAGCGGCAAGCGGCATCCATGCGCCGTCGGTGGACGCATCGGATCGCGCCCGGCTGCATGACGTTTTGGACGGCCTGCACCTTGTCGTGCAGGCTCCGCATCAGCAAACGTGGGACGTGACGCTCGTGTCGCCGTCGGCGGCTATTCGACGGGCGTCGCTGTCGGAATTATGGGCGGTTTGCCGCTTTGCTGGAGCGGTCGGCGGAGGGGCGGAGACCGGCCCGCCGCTCGTTCTGGTGCGAACAGGCACGCCCCCGCTTGGTGTCGGACAAACGCGCGTGTTGGAGTTTTTACGTGAATCCCTGATGGCCCTTGATCGCATGGCGGGCGACCATAACGCGCGTATCGGATTGACCGCCCGTGACGTATTGGAAAACCCCTACGAATGGGAGTTCGCCCTCGACGGTTTGCAAAACACGGGCATTGCCTTTGACGCGGTTCACGCGCTGGATCGGGGCGCGTCCGCCGAGGACTGCGCCGGGTTGCTGCGCCGCTTCGCGCCCGCGCTCGCGTATGTTCGCATGGGGGCGGGAGAAAACCGCGCCTTTTTCGCGGAAACGTTGCGCCAAGCCGGGTACGCCAATGTGCTGTGCGTCGCCCTTGCGGAGAGCGGCGACAGGGCGCTCTCGACCGGCGACGTTTTGTGCCGCGATTGGAAAAACGCCCTCCACGGAATCGGCGGCAGCGAAGAAACCGCCGCATCATGACAACTATCAAACCCATTTACGCGGCGTCTTATGACGACGCCCGCGCGTTCTTGCAGGCGATCCCCACCGGCGCGAAAATTGCTGTCGCGTATCACGGCGACGCCGACGGAACCGGCAGCGCCGCCCTCGCCGTGCGCTACATTACGCGCACGAATCGAACGCTCGCCGGTGCGTTTGCGCCGAACAAGGGCGAGGATTTATTTGGCGAATCCTTCGCGCAAAAAATCGCAAATGTCGCGCCGGACGCTTTGCTCGTTTTGGATCAAGGCAGCCGAGCGCAAAGCGTTTTGCCGGATGTGCCAACGCTCGTGGTTGACCACCACGACGCGCCGCGCGACCCGGTTCCCGTTGCCGTCTATTTGAGCGGATTGGGCGAAGAACCGGTTCCCACCGCCGCGCTTGTGACGTGGCGGCTTCTTTCCCCGATTGCGCCCCTTGACGACGTTTCTTGGTGCATGGCGGTCGGCGTGATGGGGGACTTGGGCAGCGACGCGCCGTTCGACGAGTTCAAAGTCGCCAAAAAGAAATGGGGCCTTAAAAACATCAGTGAAACAGTCGCGCTTGTCAATGCCGCCAAGCGGTCGGGCGCGCACGATACCGAAACCAGTTTGCGCGCCCTATTGACAGCCGAAACCCCGGCCCAAATCGCGGGCGGCCTTATCGACGAATACGACGCGCTTGCGGGTTACCGGGCCGAAGTGCAGGCCGAGCGGATGCGGTGCGCCAAAACCGCGCCGCGCTTTGCGGGCGATTGGGCCTTGATTCGGTTTTCGTCGCCGTGCCAGATGCACGGCCCGGTCGCGTCCTCGTGGGTCGGTCGGCTGCCCAAGTTCATCGTTGTCGCCGCTAACGATAATTACACGCCCGGCAATGTCCATTTTTCCGTCCGCACGCGACGGCCCGGCGAAAACTTGCTGGAGCGGGTGCGCGCTTTTCGGGACGCATTGGACGCGCCGGATTTGGGGCAGGGGCATAAAGAAGCCACCGGCGGCGTTTTGCCTATCGCCCAGTTTGAAAAACTCCTCGCCGAGATCGGTTTCCCCCCTGCGTAAACGCTAACACCGTATAAATACGGTGACGCCTTTTAGCCCGCCTGCCAACCTTAAATAATAGGGCCGTTGCAAGCGAAACCGACTGGCGGCAACAGGTGATGGCATGGTGTTAGAGAAAATGGATTGGGGCTTAAACGATCTAAACGGGCTAAACAACTTCGGGCGGCGCGGGCCGGGGGCGAAGTGGGACGATTGGGAGTTTGGAAGCGCGCGCAACGCGCCGCCGCTGACGCTGGCAAATTTACTTGCCGCCCTGTCGCGCGCCCTTGATTTGACCGAAGGCATGGAGCCGGGCCATGCTGTGCGGTCGTGCCTTATCGGGCTGCGGCTCGCCGATATTCTGGGCATGGCCCTTGACGAGCAGGCCGAACTGCATTTGGCTTTGCTGATTAAGGACGCGGGCTGCTCGTCCAATTCGGCCCGTATGCACGCGATCTACGGCGCGGACGACATCGCACTGAAGCGCGACGGCAAACTGTGCGACTGGTGCAATGCGGGCGAAGCGTTCCGCTATGCCGCGTCCCATGTTGCGCCGAATGGTTCATGGATCGAGCGCACGCAAAAAATGGTCGGTATCGCCCGCATTCCCGGGCGGCTCATCGACGAAATCACCGAAACGCGCTGCACGCGCGGGGCCGCGATTGCCGCTCGTATGGGGCTGTCGTCCGGCGTCATCGACACGATTTTGCATTTGGACGAGCATTTCGACGGGCGTGGCGCGCCGTTCGGCGTCAAGGGCGATGCGATCCCATTGTTTGCGCGCATCGCGTGCTTGGCGCAATCCCTCGACGCTTTCGTGACCGCATTCGGCGTGCGCCGCGCCTATGAGGTGCTTCGCTCCCGGACGGGAACATGGTATGACCCCGAACTGGTACACGCGGCGGGCACGTTCCAAACCGATTTGAAATTTTGGCAAACCCTTTACGAGGACGCCGAAAATGCGTTAGGCAGCCATACGACGCAAATTCACCTCAATTCGGCGTCCTTGACCGAAGATGCGCTCGACGGCGTGTGCGACGCCTTCGCCGGAATTGTGGACGCCAAATCACCGTATACCGCCGATCATTCGTTGCGCGTTTCGCAGTACGCTTACAAGATGGCACGGCAGCGCGATTTGTCGGACGAGCGTTGCATAAATATCCGGCGGGCGGGACTGCTGCATGATTTGGGCAAACTGGGGGTGTCCAACGCCATTTTGGAAAAGCCGGGCAAACTAACGTCCGAAGAGTTCGCGCTGATGAAGGGGCATCCCGCGAGTACGGCCCGTATCTTGGCCGCCGCGCCCGCATTGCGCCGCCTCGCCGAGATTGCCGTTTCGCACCACGAGAAACTGGATGGGTCGGGCTATCATTTGGGCCTGACCGGCGACGCACTGGATACCGAAATGCGGATTTTAGTGGTCGCCGACATTTACGATGCCTTGACCGCCGATAGGCCGTACCGCGCCGCGATGCCCATAGAAACCGCACTAAACATTCTGCACGAAGACGAAAACCGAAAACTGGATCGAGAAAGCATTATCGCCCTGCGCGAAATCGTGACGTAAAACGAAATAAACCGACAAGAAACGGAAATAGGGAGGAAATCGCGGCAAATCGTGGCATAAACGAACTATCGAGTGAAAAATTACGCTTGACCATTTTTGGTAACCTGTGTTACAGTGTTTTCAATCGACACTGTACCTACTGCTGAAAAAAAGTTTCGATAGAACATTGAGGTTTTCACCCCGTGCCCCCGCGCCGCGCTTTTTGTCGCCACGGTTCTTCGCGCTTTGTCGCTCGCTCGCTTTCGCCCCAAGCGGCTTCGCTGGGGCGATGGTCGGCGCGCCCTTGGGCACGGGAGCTGCTCGCACGGCAAACCGGTGCGTTGCAAGATCGGCAGTCGCCACTCGCGGTTATCGAATGGAACGCCGATTTTACCGTTGCCGCTTGGAACCTCGCAGCCGAACGCATTTTCGGCTACGCGGCGAGCGAAGTTATCGGGATGAACGGTCTGGATCTGCTGGTTCCTGCGTCGCAAAAACGCTTCGTAACCGACATTTGGGCGCGGCTGAGTTCGGGCCGCCCGGGTGGGGAGCGCAGCACCAACCAAAACATCGACAAAAATGGCAAACTGCTGTGGTGCGAATGGTATAACACGCCGCGCATTGACGAGCAGGGGCGTATTATCGGGGTTTTCTCCGTCGCGCAGGATGTCACGCCCTTTGTCGAAACATGGAACGCCCGCGAAGCCGCGTTCCAAGCGCTCACGGAAAGCGAGGAGCGGTTTCGGCTGCTCAACGAACACGCTTCCGAACTTGCCGCCATAATTGGCAGCGATGGGATTGTTCGTTACGTTACCGATTCCATTTATCGCATCTTGGGCTACAATCCCCAAGAGTTCGTCGGTTCAAGTCCCGGGCATTTGGTGCACGAAGACGACTTACTCAAACTGCGCGGGCTCATGGGATTGGATCAGTTGGCGCACGGCGAAGCGAGCGCGCCCACCGTACATCGTTTCCGGCACAAAAACGGAACGTGGCGCTGGATGGAGTCCATCGGGACGAACCTGCAAAAGGAGCCGCTTGTCGGCGGTTTACTTTTGAACTGCCGCGACGTGACCGAGCGGATCGAGGCCGAGGAAAAACTGCGCTGGCAGGCCCGGCACGACGGATTGACTGGTTTGCCCAACCGAACATGGTTTATGAGTCAGGTCGGGGAACACTTGGCATGGGCGCGCCGAAGTCAGCACAACGCGGCCTTGTTTTTCATCGACTTGAACCGCTTTAAGTGGGTCAACGATACGCTGGGCCACGATGCAGGCGACGCTTTGCTCCAAGACATCACGAAAAAAATGCGCGCCGCGCTGCCCGAAGGCGCGCTCCTTGCGCGGTTGAGCGGCGATGAATTCGCGCTTTTGCTGCCGTTTATTGCAAGCGACGCCGATGCCGAACAATGCGCCCGCACTCTGCTTCACGCCCTTTCCACAACGACGGCGGCGAATGTACAAAGCGTTCGCATCGGCGCAAGTATTGGTATCGCCGTGTTTCCCCGTGACGGCGGCACGGCGTCCGAGTTGATCAAATCCGCCGATGCGGCGATGTATGAGGCCAAATCGGAGGACGGTTCGGAAAATAGCGTTTCCGTGGACGGCCACCAAATGCACGCGCCGCGTGGGTTTTCCATCGGAGCCTACCGATTTTTCAAACCCGAGATGAAAGATGGCGAGCGCAAACAGCACGCCTTCGATATGGCGCTGCGCCATGCGGTACAAAGCGGCGACGGCTTTCACTTTGTTTTCCAGCCGATTGGCGAAGGAAGCGAACCGCAAAAATGGAAAGGGGTCGAGGCGCTTTTGCGCTGGCAGCACTCGGAGCGCTGCGTATTGCTTCCCGCCGAATTTTTACCGACCGTGGAAAACCTCGGCCTTTTGGAGCCGCTCAATCGCTGGGTACTCCACGAAGCCTGCCGAACGCTCGCGCAGTGGCGCGGGGTAGGTGTCGATTTGCCGGTTTGGGTCAATGTCGGAATTCCGAACGCGCTTGAAACCGCCACCGCCGTTTTGGTCGAACAAATCGAGGCCGCGCTTGAAGAATTTTCGGTTTCGCCCGACGCGCTCGTTTTGGAACTGACGCCCGCGATGGTTTGCGATGCCGCCGCGGCGGAGCGAACCCTTCACGCCCTGAAAGGCTGCGGGGTCGGTTTGGCCCTCGACGATTGGGGGGTGGGGAACTCGCCGTATGCCGCGCTCCGGCAGTTCCCCTTCGACACGCTCAAAATAGAGGCGGCTTTATTAGAGCGGATGGAACAATCGCCCGAAGACGTCGCCCTTGTTCAGACCGCGATTGATTTGGGGCACGCTTTGCATTTTCGCGTGGTTGCCGAAGGGGTGCAAACACCGGTTCAGCAAGCGCAACTGCGCGACATGGGCTGCGACTTGATGCAGGGCTACGGTGTGTGCCGCCCGCTGCTCGCGCCGGATTTTCTGCGCGCCCTCGCGTTTTCGCCCGCGCCGCTCTCTGTCGTACGCGAAACCAATGCAAGGGTTGAGGGACAAAGCGTTCTGTACGTCGCCGGGTACAACAAGAACAACGAAGTCGCCGCAACGCACGGTTAAACCGTTTGGTTTGCCGGTAGGCAGCGCGGCAAAAAGGCGTAAAACGATGTTTGGCAACACGGAAATAAATGAGCAGCCGGATTTGACAATTCCCGACCCGCAGGGCGATGGCGCGCAAATGGTCGATCAAGCGGGCGGCGAGGCCGTAGACGCCCATAAAAACTTACTCGGCGAAGCGGTGAACCTGCTCAACGGGCAAGGAATGAACTTGGGCCAACTGGCGCAAATGGCGGGCATCAACACTGCCGATGTAAACGCCTTGTCGGCAGGGGATTTAGTGCAACTTACGCAGTACCTCGCCCTGAATCATCCCGAAATTCTGCAAATGCTCGCGCAGCAGTTTCCCGAAGCGCAGGGGTTACTCGGGCTGCTGACCGGTGGCGTGCCCGCAACGGCAGGAGAAGGCGCGTCTGCGAACGGCGGCGGCATCTTGGGCGGCCTGCTGGGCCGCGTTTTGGGCGGTTTGTAGAAAAGACAAGGCCCCCCTGCCCCCAATAATGGGGGGTTCCGAATAGGCCCGTGTATA
>CAXTBP010000234.1:0-7585 GCA_964241985.1 uncultured Armatimonadaceae bacterium
GCAGAATTTTGTCGGCAACGATAGTTGTCCATCCCATCGCGTTTTTGCGTCCTCTATTGTATTAGAGCGGTGCGACCTTGCAACGGTTTGATTGCCGCGTTTGTTTTAATCGGGAATATTCTAACGGCTGCGCTTCTCGCAAAGGAGTTGCCCGCGTCTGAGCCGAACCGTCTGGCATGAAACACGAGGGGCGGCACACCTGTGTCCGGTGAACTCTTCGATGCAGGGGGCAATCGCAAGTACCTGTCGCAAGCCGAGCGCGATGCCTTCATGCTCGCCGCCGGGCACGCCCCGCGCGATCTCCGCACGTTCTGCGCGCTTCTGCATTACAGTGGCTGCCGCTTGACCAAAGCCCTTGAGCTGACCTACGACCGCATCGACCTGTCCGAAGGCACGGTCGTGTTCGAGACGCTCAAGAAACGCAGGAAAGGCGTGTACCGCTCGGTTCCCGTGCCCGCATCGCTCATCGAATCGCTCGACCTGTGCTTCGACGTGCTCGACAAGCAGCGCAGCCGGGCCGCAGGCGTCACCCAAGGGACTTAGGCACGGGTTCGGGGTGAACGCGGTGAGCCGGGGCATTCCGCTGAACATGGTGCAGAAGTGGATGGGCCACGCGCAGCTCTCGACGACCGCCATCTATGCCGACGCCATCGGCGCAGAGGAAAAAAGCATCGCCGCTAAGATGTGGTAGATGCTTGGTAGCCATTGCAGCAAACGGGGCGGTGTTCTTCGTTATTCGGCGTTTTCCATGACCACGCGCACGCGCAACCGGCGCTTGATTCGCCGCGTGGTTTGCGAGCGTGGTTTGCGAATCATACCGCCTACGAAGGCTCCACCCACGCCTAATATCGCTCCGACCGTAAGGCACTGGGCAAGTATATTGATCTGCGCGCCCCCCAGCGAGACGTAGTGGAATCCTACCGTCGAGTGAATCGCCCCAGATAAGACGGCCATGAATCCCGTCAAAACACCTGTCAGCGTGCCGAAGCGTCGGCTTTTGCTTTTCACGCCGAGGTAAACCGCAAGAACCGTCGGGGCAATCAGGTAAAGCAAAACCCCGGTCAAGCCCGCGTCATGGAATCCCAAATCAATCCACCCGAACGTAACTGGAGCGAGCAAAAGGTAGACCAAGATAGGCATCGTCAGCAGGATGCGTTGCTGCGGGGTCAAGTGTCGCCAAAGCACGCGCATAGACGACGCAGAAGACGCGGACGAAGTTCTTCTGTCACTCTTGTACGCATTGCTGCTGCTCCCTGTATCAGGGAATTGGGCTGATTGGGCTGATTGGGCTGACCCGAATGTGGGAAGCGGCAGGTTTTCCGGCGGGGTTTCCTGTACGGCGCTTGAAGGTGGCATCAAGCGCGGCAGGGCAGGTTGTTCTTCGTGTTCGTGCAAGTGCTGAAGCGGCATCGGCGCGGCCTTTCGGAAGGGGAGGGAAAATCAGCAGATAACAAAAAAGCGACTCGGTTTCCATAGAAGCCGGTCGCTGTTCGATTCGTCTTGCTTGTTATCAACCCGACTTTCGGGCCGGTTCAAACTCGACTATGAATACAGTATACCATTTTGGGCCGGGTTTGTCCACAGCGAAAGGCTCGGCCCTTGCTGTATCAAACACCCCATTATTGAGGGGCAGGGGGCGATTCTGCGAACTAATCATACCGACGGCGTTTGCTGATTTGATTCACAAACAAAGGTTTACTGTCTCATATTTGTATCGTAAAATAGAGGCATGGTACATCGCACAGAACAACCTCCCCGCTTTGAAACCTTGCCGGAGGGTGATGCAGGCCGCGCCGTCGCCGGTGACGAGCTTCGCGTTCACGTCGCGTATGCGAACGTGCCTCCGCATTGCAGCAAGACCGGCGTGGTGAGACGTTCGATTTTATTCAGCTCGGCGGCCATGCGGTCGAGCAATGCGGAGGGCAAAACATTTTTGTCTTGCGATTGTGGTGAGCCTGCAACTAAAGCAGCCGCTGGGGTGTTTTCTTTAACGAGGTGTGCAACTTTTTCCCCCTCGTGCGGTTCAAACTGGTTAATGGACACTGAAAAGTTCTCCTGTAACGGGTGAGATGGTCAGTGGCAGAGAACGGTGCGGAGGGGCCTAATCCTTCGCACCGTTTGCCGTTTGTGGCTTCAAGGCCGGTAGTCGATAGTTTTGGTGTGCTTGATGCAGTTACACTTTTTGCACAGCGGTTGGATATTATCTATGCTGTTACTCTCTCCTTTTGAAAGCGGAACGATATGATCGGCGGTAAGCGGTCTATCCGTGGCTCCGCAGCATAAACAGCGGTTCTCGTAACGAGCGCAAAGTTCGCGCCACTGCTTTCCTGTGTAGTGTTCGGTCAATACCTTTTTCAAAACAAATTGGGCTTTGTCTGGATTTGCTTTTACCCATCGTTCTTTGCGAGCGTAATTACTACCGGAGTTTTTCTCACACCACAGGCGATGTTGCTCCCGGTCATGTTCTCGCTCTTCCTCGGTTCGATTACGCCATTTGTCGCGGGCTTTTGCCAAGAGGGACGCGCGTTTCTCCTCGGTCATGTTTTTGATTTTACTTTTTTTGTTTCTGGCAAGATCACAGCGACGGCAAAACCTAAGAAGCCGCATTGTTTTGTAGCCGTCGCTGGCAAATTGATCTATGGGTTTCCATCCATATTCGGGGCAACACCGTTGCGTGGCGGGGTTGCCTTGCCCATATTTGGCGTTGAGTTCAGTCAAATAGGTTTCTGCTTTTTCCTATTCCCGGCGTTGTTTGTTTTCGCGCGCGTGGGCGCGGTGGCACTCACGGCAATAGTCGTTCAATCCATCTTTCCGACGCGCGTTTTTGTTGAAGTCAGTGAACGGCTTTGCCTCGTTACACTTGGGACAGCGTTTCATCTTTACATTTACGTACTTGTATGTATTTAACGTATTTATTGTATACTCGTATTTTTACTTGTGCAAACAATACATACAAACATGCTATAATCGCTTCATGGCAAATAAACCGCGCCCTATGCTTGAGGTCTCAGTAGTTTCCCGCTATCGCTTGAAAGCAGTCGCGGCCCTGCGCGGTATCACGATTAAAGAACTGGTGGAACAAACCGCGAAGGAACTTGCCGACAAAGAGGGAATTAAAGTCCCCGCCTCTTTGATGGACAGCGAATCCAGCGACGAAAAAGCCCCCACGTCCGAATAGTCCCGTTGCCCTCGTTTCGAGCGTATGGCGCGATTGTGGGGCTTCCTGCGGTACAATCCACGCAAGAACGAAGGGAACGCAGACAGCAGACACATGAAAGCCGAAACGCAAAAACCTCCGCTGGGTGAAAGCCAAAGACGATTTTGGCGTTACCGAGGCGAAGGGAAATGGTTCACAAACCCCTTGCTTTTTGCAATTACGATGGGCGCACAGCAGGCCGCAGGGGAAGTCATATTGTCTCATTCACAAGGAAATAACCCTCGCATAGAGACGGTTCTCGGCATGGCAGGTATTGGTTGTTTTTCCGGCGGTGTCGGCGGCTTTGTTGGTCAGATGCTTTTTGACGCGATCTTTCGTCGCAACAAAGACAACAACGCCCTGCCCGCATAGCCGCCTACCCTTCGTTTCGTGTGTGTGGCGCGATTGTGGGCACTCCTGCGGTACAATTTGCAATCACTATTCAGTGACACGGTGACACGGTTATGTCGAAGGCATCATCTTTATGGCAAAGGCAAAGTGGCTTATACCTATCGTTTGTACCGGGATCGTTATTTTCCTCGCTTGGCTTTTGGTTGACACGAAGAAAAACCAAACAAGGTACATCGTGTTTAAGACGCAGCGGTGGGAAATGGCGGCAGGCCCAATCACATGGGTCGAATCGCCGCATCACACTGGAAACGGAGCGATGATGAGGATGGGAAAGGAAACGCCGAGTTTTACATGGGCGTTAGGGCCAGTGCGAGTCATCCGTGTGCCTGAAAAGTGAACTAAGTGAAGTACACGCATTTTATAGTTCCCAAACCAAGAAAAAGCTCCGGCAACCGAATCAGCAGATTAGTCACCGGGGCTTCGTTTTGCCGCTCTGCGGGCCGCGTGGCGCGATTGTGGGGCTTTTGTGCTACACTTTGCAGTCACGATGAGGTAAAGAGGTAAATTATCACAATGACGATCCGAAAAGCCCTGCTCACGGTTCTTGCCGCTACCGTGGCCTTCACGAGCTTGGGAGCCGTGGCAGGCTTTCTGCTGGGCACACTCGTACCAAACTATTATCGAGACACCTTTCCCGGTGGAAGAGACGCCTTTTTCGACACAGTTCAGGTAGGATTTGGGCAGGGGGCCACTCAGGGTTTAGCGGTTGGGGTTGTTGTTGGTCTACTCATTGTTGTGGTTATCACTTGGCAAACGGTTCACACGGCACGCCATTAAGAGGGAAGCGAAAAAGCCCCCGCATCCGAATAATCACAAGCACGGCAAGCAGGGACAAACCGCAACCGGCGCGAACTGCCGGGTATGAAACGTTTTCAGATTAGCAACCGCGTATTTTGGGCGGGCGTCGTGCTGGCCTCTGCTGCGCTTATTGGTCGAAACGGCGGGCAGGCCCAGCCGCTAAAGCCGCCGCCTTTTGCGAGCGAAACACGAACACGCCGCCTTTTCATCGTGGACAAAACGGGCAAAGCGGTCGCCGTTTTTAGCGCATCAGATGAAGGCAACGTCGCATTAAGTTTGCAGTCGAAAAACGGCTCGGGGTCGATCAACTTGCAAACCGTGCCGAACGGAGACAATGCGCTCACCTTCGTCAAGCATGGGAAAATGGTTCGCTCTATAGCGCCCTACCCTGCTATGGACACGACGACCGAAGCTGACACCACCAAATACGATCCATAAAGGCCCGCGCCCTAAACATCGGCACGGGCCGGAAGCAACCAACGATGAAAACCGCACAGCCATTACAAAAGCAGCCGTGGTATGTCGCGTACCGCATTTGCCTCATTTGGGGCGTGGTGGCGTTTTTCGGGCCGTCTACCTTTCGCTGGCTGCAATCGCGCTATCCGCTGCTTCAGGATGACGGGCCGATAAATTGGTACAACCTTCTATTTGTGGCAATCTGCGCGGTCGCCATCGCCAGCGTGGATAGACTTATTGGGCGAGCATTAGCCAAAGCAAGCGCGAAACCGGGCCGGGAGTAAATTAAATGCCGTTACTGCAAGCAGTCGTGATTTCGGTTATCATTCCCGGTGCGATGCTGGCCGCGCTTGGGTTCCTCGTTTGGCGTCTCCTCACACTTAAAAACAAACAAGGGCTATGGGCACGCTTCGCGTTCATTTTTCCGTTTCAAATGCTCGCGTTGTGGGTGGGGTTGACCCTCTACGCCACGACTGGCCCCCATCCAAACCGTGCCCAGATCGATTGGGTCAAAGTGCTGGTGGCGGGAGGAAGCGCGGGCATTGGGGGTGTGATCGGTCTCGCCGTCAAGTCCCTGTGGAGCAAGCACACGGCGGACGCGCAGGAAAAGCATCCCCAACAGGCCGAAGGAAAAACCGATGCCGATTGATTTGAACGACGACGAGCTGGTGACGCGGCTGGAAACCCTCGAAGGCCAGCGGGATACCCTTCTTACCCAGCGGCTGCCGCTCAATTTACCGCCTCTTGGGTTGCACATGGGCGACGAGATGCCCCCTGCCGGTACGCTCGACGGTCAAATACTGCGCGTTGCGGCTTTGCTTTTCCGGCTCCAAGTCGAATACGTCAAGCGGGAACTAAATAGGCCCGGCATAGGTGGGTTGCCCCATGTGGCGGCGATACTAAGGGCGGGCTTGTACGACGAAGAACCGGATGAGGAACTGGATCAGGAGTGGAAGGAAATACAAACGATGGAGCGACCCCTTTCTGAAAGTCGCCCCGAGAACCGCCCCGAGAACCCCTTTTACCCGGGCCTCGTGCGCGATGTGCCGGGTGCTTCGGTTGACGAATGCAAAAGCCATATAATGGGATACTTGGCCTGCCTGCAGGCGGACGGGCTGGGGTTGGAAGCACTGGACAGGCTGCAAACCCTGTCGCCCCAGATGCGCGAAGCCCTCGATGCGCTTGTTCAGGAAAATGAACTCAGCGTGTTAAGGCGGGGCGGCGTGCAGCGCGTCGGATTTTCTGAAGACGTGTTCTTGTATCGCGCGATGGGACTGGCCGAAGATCCAATACCGCAAACGTTGAGTGAACCGGGAACGCTCCGCATGGTCTGCCTGCTCTGCGGGCGCGAAATCCACGGGACGCCCATAGCCGAGGCGGGCGGCAAGGTTGCACCCGTCCTGACTGGCGAGGCGGTTCCTATACTGACCTACCGGAACGAACGCGCTTCCTCGACAGGATTCGCCCATACGGCGTGCACGGGCGGGCCGGATGTCCATACCCATGATTTGACCGGCAAACCCGACTACGCGGGCTACAACGAGGACGCCACCGAACCGGCTTATAGCGACGGGCGGCGCGTCGTGGGCGAGCTGCCGACCGCATTTGACGGTGACCCGAAACTGTGACCCAATGCGACGTAGGGGCAAATGTCCGTCGGACATCGAAAATACGTCGCAACGACATCGGCACGACATCGTTCGAACATCCTGCGGACAGCGGCACATCATCTGTCGAGCAAAATAGGAAAACGGTAAACTAACGCATGGCCTTGTTTGGGACATCCGACGAATACGTCCCGCTTCTGACGGCGCTCTACCAAGTCACGCCCAATCTGGAAACGCCGCAGGGCAGCGAATTGGACGTGATTTTGACTCGCTACGTCTCCGGCCTGCCTCACATCATGGCTTATTGGTCAAAGCGCTATGAGGGCAAGCAAGATACCGACACGCCCCTTCGGAAAGTCGCTGGTGTGCAGGCATTGATGGTGCGCCTCATGGATGCCGCCGCCGATGACGTGCCGCCAAGCGACGCGGATCTGACCCAGTTCAACGATCTGGCACGGGACATATTGACACCGCCCCAACTGTTTCGCACCGGCCCGGTATTTATGGGTATGTCGTGGCCGCCCGAAAAACTGGGAATGGAGCGGCTGACCTTTTTCGACGAAGACTTCAGCGACAATCATTTCAAGCAGATCGCCGTCGGCAAGGCAGGCCTCGTGGTACGCTATCCGACGCCGCTCAGCGAAACGGCGAGCGAAGCGGAAGCCACCTACTTCATCGGCGAAGCGCTGACCGAGTTCATCAAGGCCTTTGAGCGCAATATGCTGACGCGCTGCGAGGAATGTTCCAGTGTGTTTCCCGCAACGCGACGGTCGCAGCGCTTTTGCAGTCACCGCGATGCCCACCGGGCGGGAACGCGACGGCGACGAGCGAAAGAAAAAAGTTCTACCGCGACCTTGTGATATTGACAAAGTATCACAAGGCGCGGTATGCTACACACAAGCGTTTGACGTTGAAGATTGACGCCAAAATGTTCACTTCACAAACAGCAACGGCTCCCGCCAAGAGGTAGCAGGAGCCGTGCGTGCAAACCTTGTGGGGCTTACGTTTATAGCAATTCGTAGTATACCCCGCTTTTTTGCCCACCGCTCATATTTTTATCGTTGGGAGTGTCTAACTTAATCCGGGTAGAAAATCGGTGAGCGGTTTTCGTACTTTC
>CAXTBP010000235.1:0-7574 GCA_964241985.1 uncultured Armatimonadaceae bacterium
GCATTTGGATAAGCAGCGTAGTGCCCGCTTCGCTGGATTCGTTGATGCCCGGTCCGTGAATTGTTAGATACGAGAAAAACACGGCGTCGCCCGCTTTTGCCGGTAGCGGCGTGGCGTTTGCGACCGGGTATTCGTTCGGATCAAGATGCCAGTTTCCGGTTCCGATGTGCGGCATCATCCCGTTTTTGTGGCTGCCGGGAACCACGCGCAAGCAGCCTTTTTCCAGCGGCGCGTCATCGAAATGCAAAATGACCGCAATCATCGAATGGTTATCGTGCGGAAAAAATGGCGCGTCTTGGTGCATCGGAAACGGCGACCCTTTTTCCGGCGGCTTGACGAACGCTTTGGTGTGGTGAAGTTGCACGTTCGGACTACCTATACAATCGGCGGCGATTGCGGTCATGCGGTCGTCAACAATCAGCCGCGCAAAGGCCGCCGATTGAAACTGCACGTCATGGCAATGGAGCAGCTGCGTCACGACCCCGCCCGCGATGTCTTTGGCGCTGCCCCATGTCGCGTCGATATTTCGGATTTCGGACAGCCGCGCCATTAGTTCGTGGGTTTCGCGCCGATAAGTGGCGGCTTCCTCGGGCGTCAGCAAGCCCGAAACGTGAACATAGCCGTTTTCGGCAAAGAACGTTTTTTGATCGTCGGTGAGCATCATTTTGTTTCCTTCAGCAGTTTGTGTCTGCACGATTTTATTGTAGCCAATTTTGCTATAAGGCGTCATTGGGAATTTGCGTCCTACTTTTGGATAAATCGGACATGATTTACACCAGCGCGCCCGGCGTTTTCATGGCGTCGCCGCGCACCGTTTGGTCGGCCTTCCCGCCGGTTCGCCGAAACACGCCGGGCGGACAGCCGAAACGTCGCCCAAAAGCGCGCGTAAAATGGGCCACGTCGGCGTAGCCCGCAAGCAGGGCAACTTGTTTGATAGGATCGTCGGTGCGGAGCAAAAGCGTTCGCGCCCGGTCAAGGCGGGCCTGCTCCACGTATTCCTGCGGCGAAACGCCGGTATAGGCCCGCAAAAGCCGGTTCAAGTGGCGCGGCGACACGGCGAAAAACTCCGCAATCTCGCCTACGGGAAGCGGACGGCTCAAATGCTGGTGGATGTACTGCACGGCCTGTCGCGCCAAACGGTCGTCTCGCTTTGCAAGGACGGATGGTGCGGGAGGCAAAGGCAAATCGGCGTTTTTCACCCCGCCCGCCTGCGCGATAGCAAGCAGCAGAGCCGTTGTCAAAGCCGTCATTTGCACGTTTTGCCCTGCCGGTTCGCCTGTTGAAGCCGTGACGCGCAAAGCGTTCCAAATTGCGGTAACCGCAAGCGCGTCGGAATCGGAAACCACCACAAGATCGGCGGCTCGGCTGAAATCCTCAAACAAAGCGGCGATGGGTTCGCAGGCGCTTGGGCCGCTTTTGGCCTTTGCCGCGATGGGAACATGAAACGAAAACCACATTAATTCCATGTTGACCGGTGCGCCGACCTCGTTGACAATTTGGTGCAAAACGCCGGGCCGTGCAATAAACAAATTTCCCGGCCCGATACGGTGCTGCGTTTGCGCCGCGCCCTGCCCAACGCGGAACTGCCCGCTTCCCCATCCGCCCACAAGGCAGACCTCGAAATAGGTGTGCCGGTGCAGAATATTGTCGGGCAAGTGGGGTACATACGCCCAGTTCACAACCTCCACGGTCAGACCGTCGCGCACCGCAATACGGCCCGCCGCTTCTCGGTTCAGTCGCTCAAACCAGTTCATCGTTATGGGGACGCAGGCTCACTGGCGGGTGCGGCGGGTGCGGTTTCCGACGCGGCGTTTGTACCGGTGGGGGCTTCTATCGGAGTTGCGCCCGTGTTCACAATCGCGCCGGGCGGGACGCCGACGATGTTTATGTCGTCCAAGTGCTTGAAGCGAACCAAGCGCGGCGTCAAGGCGCTGGCGCGAATGCGGGCGGCTTTGGCGTCAGCTTCGGCTTTGGAAATCGCGCGCTCGTTGTTGATTTGGGCGAGCTTTTGGTTTAGCGTGGAAAGCGTCAAGTTTTGCTCGGCGACAAGGTGAGTGCGGAGCGTGTTTTTCGTGTTGTCGTCGGGCCAAATCGCGCGAATACGCACCTCGTCAATCACGATGGAGTCGGCGTTTAAGCGGGTGTTTAATTCTTGCAGCGCGCTTTTCGCCGCCTTGTTTTTGCCGTCGCCGGTCATGGCCTCGACCGTGCTCATGCGCCCGAAAGCGTCGCCGACCGCTTTGCGAAACACGGGCCGAAGCTGAACTTCCTCGAACGCGGCAAATCCCTTGCCCTGAAACTGCGACCGGTACTTGCTGTACAGGGCTTTAATTTCGCTCTCCCGCGACGCATCATAGGACAAATGGTACGTGATGGACGTATCGACATTGAGGACGTTCCCCGTTAATGTATTAACACGCACGCTGTCGTCGCCACTATGCTCTCCTTCGCCGCCTTCGCGCACCATAGTGTAGGTGCGTTTGTGGGTCGGAATTTCCAGCATTTCGTAGCCGCTCGCGGGCGGCAGTGGGTTAAATCCGGCGTGTCGGATTCGGCCTTCGACTTTGCCGCTAAAATGGTTAATCACCAAGCCGACGTTGCCGGTTTTAACCACCGTTCCGCAGCCGGAAAGCAACAGGGCGCAAGCCACCAAACAAAGTATACCGGCGATGCGAAAAGTTCGTGTCATTTTTTGAGTAGCCCCATAATCTGGTCGGACGGCATATAAATCGTGCGGACGCGCTCCAGCATTTTGTCCTGCACATACAAATCGGTCAAGGCCGAATCTTTGGCGCGGTCGATGCGCGCTTGGGCGGTGGCGTTTTGTATCGTGGTCGCGTTGTCGATTTTTTGCTGTTGCAGCATGAGTTTTGCGTTTTCGATGTCCTGCAATTTGGACGTTGTGGCATGGAGCAAGTTTTTGGCCTGCTCGTCCGGCTCGACCGCGCGAATGAGCAAATTGCGAAAGTCCACGCCGCGCGGCCCCCATTCGTCTTGCAGCATTTTTAAGGCTCCGATTTCGGCCTTGCTTTTGCCCGCCGTCGTCATCGCCGCCGCCGTGTCCAAATCGCCGACCGCGAAGTTGACGGCTTCGGTCACGGCAGGGCGAATGTTGACGGCCTCGAAATCGTCTAAATCCACGAACGTGTCTTGGTAATCGGCGTACAGCGCGCTGGCCTTGTCGCCGCGCACGGCGTACTGCACGGTCACGTCGCAGGTCAGCATGTTGCTCGATGTGTTGACGTTAATCGCCCCGCCCTTATCAAAGGCGAGGGTGCGCTGCATCGTGGGAACCTCAATCACGGTTTCCCACGTGCCCTGCCAGTGAACACCGGGCGGCATGAGTTCATCCTCAACGACACCCCGGTAGTTGTCAATGCGCAGCCCGACATTGCCGGGCGCAATGTGCGTCGGCCCGGGCACGTGCCCGCCGCGCGACAGCGACACCATAAAGAAAATGAAAAAAAGCGCGAGTCCGACGCCTAAGCAGCCGACGACGCGCAAACGGGTTTTCATACCGATTGATTCCTTTGCAGGGGAGGGGTTTCCGCTTCGTCCGCGTCGTATTCGTTTTCCGGTGCGGGTTCGGCGACAGTTTGCTGTGGAGGCAGCGGAGCGTTACGCACGGCGGGGTCACTGCTGGCTTGTGCGGGAATGACAAACGCCCCGGTATGGCAGTTCGGGCAGCCTTCATCACCGAGCGGGCCATAGAACGAATGCCCGCAATACAAACAATGGAGCGGTTCACCCGGCTTGGTCAGCAATGCGTCAAATTCCGCGCTGCGCTTCTTGGCGTTTGCGACCGCCCGCTCTTTGCGCACGGTAGCACGGAAAAAGAAAAACCAAACGGCGAGCGCGAAAAGCCCCCAAAACAAAACGGCGGGTAAAACGAATAACATGGTTGGCTATTTATGTGACCCGCGACAGCTTGGTTTGGTTACAACCATTGCGCGACCTATCTTATTAGCGTTCGTAATAACCGTTACCCCCTCGCCGAATGTCCCTTCCCGACACGTTTCGGGATGTTCCGACGATGTTAGAACTGGGTTTGAAATTTGTCGAAGGTCAAACTCTTCCTATTAAAATGCAAACCATTTGCATTTATAGTGCAAATGGTTTACACTAACAAACAGAGACAGGAAAGCGGCGTGTTTTCTTATTCGTAAATCACTTTCCTTTTCCATTCGATGCGGCGAATGATTCGCCGAAAAGTAGTTCCGCTGTATGATTTCTTTCTATCTCAAGCGAAACGCGCGCTTGAACAGGATGCGCCTTGTTCGCCGCAGCCTGCTAAACGCTTTTACGCTGATTGAACTTCTTGTCGTTATTGCAATTATCGCTATTCTTGCGGCGGTATTATTTCCTGTCTTCGCGCAGGCGCGGGAAAAAGCACGCCAAGCGACGTGTGCCAGCAACGTGCGGCAGCTTGGTATTGCCCTTTTGATGTACGCGCAGGATTGCGACGAAACCATGATGACGGCACAGGAGTTTCCCCTTCGGTGGCCGCAGTTGTTGTCTCCTTACATCAAAAGCCGAGCCTTCGTTTTTTGTCCGTCCGCCGACTACAGCCTGCCGGTATATGGCTCAACAACCTATCAGGAGACGATTGACAACCCTTCGGGCAACGGCGGCAATAACGATTCGTATTATGGCCTGTATCCCTCCTACGGTTACAACTACGCTTACCTTTCGCCAACAGCGGCTTGCCCGGATGCCTTTGACACGCCCAGCAGTGCTTGTACGGTTATGCCAAGCACCGATACGAATTATGTGGCATCCCCTCCCGGTATTAGCATCGGCGGTTCCGGTATCGCGGTATCAGGGATAGAAGCGCCCAGCGAAACGGTCGCCATGACCGACAGTGTTGCCTCCCCATCCACCTCTTTCACTACTTTGCAATGGGGTTATTATGCCGTCCGTCCTCCGCAACTATGGGCCAAGACCGCGCCGACCCCGCCAGACCGCGACACCTACGGGCGGGTTCATCCCCGCCACCACAACACGGCGAATACGTTATTTGCCGACGGTCACGTGAAGGCTCTGCCAATCAACACGCTCCGCAACCCTAATTTGTGGCGGGCGAAGAAAATTTACCCCTGAGTATGGAAGGCGAACCCATTATGAAACGATTTCTTACACCGCTTCTTGTATTAGTCGTCACTTTCAGCGTTTCGGCAACGGCCTATGCACACTATATTTGGATCACCGTGGAAAACCGTCAAGCCCGGTTTGCCTTGCTGGAAGACCCGAACGAATCGCCCAGCGCCGAGTTTAGCAAATATGTTACGACCCTACAGCCGCAAAGCGGCGGCAGCCCTTTGCGGCTCGGTTCCGCGAAAGAAGGCGCGCGGTACGCTTCGCTTTCCGCGTCGCAGACCGTCGTTGTCGTGGACAGCGTTCTGGGCGTGAAAGACATTACCGGCGTTCCCTATCTGCCAATTTATCATTCTATCGGTGCGGCCTCGCTTGCCGACGCCGGAGTTGACGCCAAACAACCTTACGAAGTATTGGCGCGGCGAACCGGTAATGACTTGGTAGTTTCCGTTTTGGAACACGGTAAACCGGTTTCCGGCGCGGAAGTTTGGGTTCAGTGGCATGGCGTCGAAGATAAACCCAAAAGCGTTAAAAGCGACGCCTCGGGCAGCGTAGTCAGTCCGTGGCCCGCAAAAACTTCGCCCGGTTTCGTTGGGGTTCGCGCGCTCATAATCGAAAGCAAACCGGGCGAAGCGGAGGGCAAAAAATACACCGAGGTACACCACTGGGCCATCTTGACGTTCCCTGTCGGGACGATGCAAACTGCGGCGCTCCGTAAAAATGCGCCGTAGAGCCGCATAAACCGCGTGGGCCGGGTAAGTTGATGGCTATCAACTTACCCGGCCCTTTTATTTGTCCTGTTTGATTGCGGGAACGCGGTTGCTGACGACAAACAAGCCGGAAAAATCTAACGGGGAATAGTAAAAGAAAACACGCTGCCGACGCCGAGTTCGGATTCCACCCAGATGCGCCCGCCGTGCGCTTCGACGACCATTTTACAGAACGTCAGACCCAAGCCCGTGGAGTTTTTGCGGCCTTCTTTGCGATCCTGCACTTGACCGAACTTCTCAAAAATGCGCCCGAACGCGGATTCGGGAATGCCCTCGCCGGTATCGCGCACGGAAACGAACACGACGGCGATCCCGTTGTCTTCGCCCGCGTGGGCAGACAGCGTAACGGTTCCATTTTTGGGCGTGAATTTGAGGGCATTGCCCAAAAGATTGATAATCGTGCGGCGCAGTTTGTCCTTATCGCCTCGGAACGGCGACAGATCGTCGGGAACGTCGGCGGTCAAAGTAATGGCTTTGGTTTGCGCGAGCATTCGCACTTGCCCGAGGGATTCCTTGACCAAATCGGCGGCGCTCAGGTCGGTGGTTTCCAGTTGGAGCGAGCCGTCTTCCATTTTGCTGATGTCGAGCAAATCGTTGATAAGCCCCAAGAGCGACTTGCCGCCGTCGGTGGCGAGTTCCAAAAACTCCTTTTGGTCGTCGTTCAATTCGCCGATGTATTCGAGGGTTTGCAAACCGGTAAGCAGGCTCGTCAGCGGCGTTCGCAGATCGTGGACAATCATGTGTGTTAGATCGTCGCGCAGCCCTTCCAACTCTTTAAGCTGGGCGTAGTTTTCCTGCACCTGCACGAGCAAGCGGGCTTCCCTATCGCTCGCCTGTTTTTCGCGCAAACACGCGCCGATGCGTGCTTTAAGCAAAACCGGATTGAACGGCTTGGATAAATAATCCGACGCGCCCATCTCGATACAGCGCACCACGCTGTCCATTTCGTCGAGGGCGGAAATCATAATCACGGGCACGCGGGCCAAGTTTTTGTCGGTGTCACTTTTGAGCCGCGACAAAACCTCGTAGCCGTCCATGCCCGGCATCATGATGTCCAGCAAAACCAAGTCAAACGGCTGCGTGGCGAGGGTTTCCAATGCGGCCTCGCCGCTTTCGACGGCGGTTGGTGTGTGCCCCTGCCGCGTCAAACGGCGCAGCAAAACGTCGCGGTTATCGTCCACGTCATCCACAATCAAAATGCGGCCCCGCTGGTCGGCGGCGGGCGTCAAGGGTTCGTCGGCGTCGGGCGCGGCATCGAGCGGGCGCGCGATAGGAACGGCGACGGGCGCGGGCGCTGCGGCAGGCAATTCCGCGCCATTCAAAAGGGTCGCACTATTGATGCGCTCATCGACAATGGCGAGGATGCGCTTGCCCGCGTTTTGCACTTTTTCCAAATCGCCGATAAGGCCGTCCGCGCTCGTTTCGCGGGCGTCCTCGATCAGCATTTCGGCGTAGCCTAAGACTTGCCCAATAGGGTTTCTGAGGTCGTGGCGCAAATCGGCGAGCCGGGTTTCAATCGGTGAGTTCGGGTCAACAGGAGGCATCGCCAATTATGCCGCTCCCATTTGTGCCCGGTTGAGCAGAACTTCGATTTTTTCGAGCAGGCGCGGCAACTCGACCGGTTTGGTGTCGTAATCGTCGCAACCGGCGGCGAGCGTTTTTTCCTTGTCTCCCGCCATCGCGTGCGCGGTGAGGGCGATTACGGGCACG
>CAXTBP010000236.1:0-7572 GCA_964241985.1 uncultured Armatimonadaceae bacterium
GCGACCGCTGCTCGGGAAATGCATTTGTTACGGTGCGCGTGGGCGACAACGTTTTGGGCGCGATCTTAGGCGACGGCTGGTACGCGAGTTATTTAGCCTTCACGGGCAAGCACCATTATTACGGCGGCAATCCCAAACTGCGATTGCAACTCCGCGTCGAATACGCCGACGGCGCGACCGAAACCGTGCAAACCGACGAGTCGTGGAAAGCAAACTACGGCCCGGTCAAATACGCCGATTTGCTCATGGGCTGCACAACCGACACGCGGCAGGAATTGACCGGCTGGAATACGCCTGCGTTCAGCGACGCGGCGTGGAAGGCCGTGGATACCACGTCCGCCGCGCCGGATATTGCGCTTGTTTCACAGCCGAACGAACCCATCCGCGCGACCGGAACGCTTGCTGCAAAAGCCCGCACGCAGCCGAAGCCCGGCGTGTATTTGTACGACATCAAGCAAAATATGGTCGGCTGGGCACGCATTAAAGTGACGGGCAAGCCGGGCCAAGTTGTGACCGTGCGCTTCGGCGAACGCTTGAACCCCGACGGGACGCTGTACACGACGAACCTGCGCTCCGCCCGGGCGACCGACACGTTCACGCTCGCGGGCGGCACGCAAACCCTCGAACCCAAGTTCACCTTCCACGGCTTTCAGTACGTGGAAGTGACGGGCGTCACCAATGCGCCCGACCCGAAAGCCGTGGTCGGCGTCGTCGCCACGTCCGATCTTGCGCCGACCCTTGCTTTCAACAGCGACAACGCGCTTTTGAACCGCTTGGTAGACAACATTGATTGGGGCTTCCGGGGCAATTCGCTCGATGTTCCCACGGACTGCCCGCAGCGCGACGAACGCGCGGGTTGGACGGGCGACGCCCAAGTGTTCGCCAAAACCGCGATGTTCCACCGCAATGCCGCCCCGTTTTTCACCAAATGGCTGCAAGACATGGAAGACGGGCAGTTCGCCGACGGTTCTTACCCTGATGTCGCGCCGTCGATTTTGGGCGGGGGCAATGCCGCATGGGAAGACGCAGGCGTCATCTGCACGTACCGCTTGTACGAAATGTACGCCGATACGGGCATTATAGAAAAACAGTGGCCGTCCATGACGCGCTTCATGGAGCACCTTGCCAAAGTCGCGCCGAACGGCATCCGCTCGGCGGGCAGTTACGGCGACTGGCTGCTGCTTGCCGGGCCGCAGCAATCGGCGATCCACGGAACTGCGTATTATTATCGCTCCACTTCGCTGATGGCGACGATGGCAGACGCGGTTGGTAAAAAGGACGAAGCGGCCTCATACCGCGCCCTTTCCGAAAAAATTAAAGCCGCGTTCCAAAAAGAGTTCGTGTCGGCAGACGGCATGGTCGCGGACAAGAACAAGGAAAGCCAAACCTTTTACGCGCTGGCTTTAGAGTGGGATTTGCTGCCCACGGAAAAGCGCACGTTTGCGGCCCGCCGTTTGCGCGAAATGCTGGGCGAGCAAGGCAACCACTTGGCGACCGGCTTTATCGGGACGCCCGTGCTGCTCCAAGCCCTTGCCGGAAGCGGTTACGCGGGCGAGGCGAACACGCTGCTGCTCACCGAATCGTACCCATCGTGGTTGTACCAAGTCAAAATCGGCGCGACGACGATGTGGGAGCGCTGGGACGGATGGACGCCGGAAAAAGGCTTCCAAAATCCGGGCATGAACTCGTTTAACCACTACTGGCTCGGTTGCGTCGGCGAGTGGATTTATTCGGGCTTGGTCGGAATCGACACGGTTCAGCCGGGCTGGAAAACGGTCGTGCTGCGCCCACGCATTGCGTCCACATTGTCGCGGGCGTCGGCGAAGTACGAAGCGCAAACCGGGCGCATCGAGTGCGGCTGGGAAAAGCAGGCCAACGGTACGGTCGAAATGACCTTTTCCATTCCCGCCAACGTGACCGCCACCGTGTATGTGCCGACCGGCGACGCCAGCAAAGTTACGGAAAAAGACAGCCCCGTCACGATGGGCGAAGGCGTATCGTTCGTACGGCAGGAAACCGGTTCTGCCGTTTACACGGTCGGCTCGGGCAAATATAAATGGATCGTCCGGCAGTAAAAACAGTCAGCAATCCATCGTAAAACGAAACAAAAAGGCGGGCCATGTGGCCCGCCTTTTTGTTGTGTTAGTCGGCCTTGAGAACCAAAAGCGCGATGTCGTCCATGCGGTCGCCGAGCGCGTATTCGGTGACCGCATCATAAATGAGCGATGCGATGGATTGGGCGGGCAGATGGGCGCACAAACCGACCAGTTTTTCCAGTTTTTCCTGCCCGAACTGCGTTTTGTCGCGGCGCGCTTCGAGGACGCCGTCCGTGCAAAACACCAAAACGTCGCCCGATTCCATCGTGAACTGCGCGGCGGGGTACGTTTGGTTGGGCAAAAATCCGGCGATAAGGCCCGGAACACCACCGACGGGCCGTGCAACTTTTTCACCTTTGCGGCACAAAAGCGCGGGCGGATGCGCCGCCGACGCGATAGAAACGGTGCGCGTTTTCGGGTCGAGGAGCGTGTAGCAAACCGTCAAAAAGCGGGAATCTTCAGTTTGCGGAATCAAGGCTTCGTTGACGCGGGCAAGCACGGACGACGGGTGCGGGTTTTCCAATGCGTAGGCGCGAATCGTGTATTTCGCCATAACCGCGACGGTGGCCGCGTAGGTTCCCGAACCGGACACGTCGGCGACGAAAACCGCGATACGCCCGTCCGGCAGTGGCAATAAATCGTAGGTATCGCCGCCGACTTGGGCGATTTCGCTGCCCGGCGCGTAGATGCGCCCGATTTGAAAGCCGGAAATATCACTGGGCAAATCGGGCAAAAACGCGCGCTGCAAGGTTTGCGTCACGCCCCGCTCCTGCGCGTACAGACGGGCGTTTTCCATCGCAATGCTGGCTTGATGGGCGAACGTTTCCAAAAGTTGAATATCGGTTTTGCCGAACCGGCCCGGCGTTTTCGCGTACTGCTCCAACACGCCCACGGGCCTGCCGCCGACCAGCACGGGCACGCAAATAGCGGAATGCACTTCGGCAAGCGGGCCGCTGTCTTCGGTTCCATCGACACTCGGGGCGCGGAGCGTGGGAAAGGCCGTATCGGTTTGCGCGCGCGCGTCGGGCACAACAATCACTTTGCGCTGGGCCAAAGCGCGCCCGGCGAGCGGCGAAACGGACGTGCGCCGAAACCGGCGCACCGACCGGCGATCCAAACCGCGCATTCCGGCCAGCCGCATTCCCCCGCCTTCGTCCTCGCTTTGCAGCATGAACATCGCGCCACCGTCCGCGCCCGTCATTTCCACGACAAGCTGCACGATAAGATGGAGCGTTTCGCCAATATCGAGCGACGACGAGAGCGCGGCCCCGACCCGGCTGAAACTTGCGCGCTGCTCGGCGGCTCTATCGCGGGCGTCGCGGTACGTTTGCGCGTTCGTCAAAGCAATCGCCCCTTGCGCGGCAAGGAGCGATAAAACCTGAAACTGATCGTCGGAAAAGCAGCGAATATCGCGGCAATACACGTTGAGCGAGCCAACCGGCTTGCCGCCAAAAAACATCGGTGCGGCGGCAGCCGCGACAATTCCGGCCTCTTGGGCGGCTTTGGCAAGGCGGGCATCGCCACTTTCGCGCACGTCCCATGTCGCAAACGTTCGCTTTTCGGTTAAGGCGCGGCCCGCAATCGAGTTCGCCATCGGGCCGACTTGGGCGGCAAGAAGCGCGGACGACAGGCCTTTGGCGGAGGCGGGCCGCAAATTATTTTGCTCGTCCAAAAGGAGAACGGCCACGCCGGGCACGTCCATTATCTCCGCCACGCGCGCGACAAGGGTTTCGGCGACGCGCGACGGTTCCAAATGGGCGGAAATCGCATTCGACGCTTCGACAAGCGCTTCCAAATAATGGAGGCGCGTTTGCGAAGCCTCCCCTTGCGACGCGACATTGGCGACATTGGTCGTCCCGGACGAAGTGACAAACGGCGCGGGAATGGGCGGTGTCGAGGGAACGGAGGTGGCAGGAAACGATGCCGACGTAACTGCGGAGGTCACGGACGAAACGGAAGAAATAAGCGATGCGCTCGCGCTGGCAGAGGCACTATTGCCGGACGAAGACGAGACCGCCCCGTCTAACGATAGAGCGTCAATCACAGAACCCGCAACGGGCGTGGAAGGGGGTGCGGCGGCGGCGGGCGTCCCAAGCGAAGGGGAAGGGCGCGGCTGCCTGTCCCGCAACGGTGCGGAAAGCGAATCGGGTTCGCGCATGGCAGTAGGTGAAAATCCTTCTATCCCTATTTATACCACGCGGCCCGCTTGAGTAACCCTAAAAAACGGGCAAAACCCGGCACGTTGCGTACCGGGTTTTCCACAATTTCGCTGAACCGTATATTTTCTTGCCATACGACAAACGTCTACGGGAGGACGCTTGTTTCGCTGGTCGTGCCCAAAAGCGAGGAAACCGTATCCCAGTGCGACAGCGTAAAGGCGATCTGCCACGCGAACGGCTTGCCTTTTTTGTCCGAATACACCGCCATCGTGCCGGGCGGCAGGAGTGGCGTTTTCGCGGCGCTTGGCTTCGCACTGGCAGTCAAAAGCGGCTGCCCCGGATATAAAAGGGCCATTACCCGTTCCACCGTTTCCCGATTTTCTACATACGCGATACCGCGCCGCGTGCCGTCTTTCCAAACTCGTGCCGCCATGTCCCTTACCCCCAACGCTATTTTTTGTTTTGTTTTTGCCGGTTTACAATTTCGGCTTTTTGCCCAATACGGCTTCCACGTCGCGCCGCGCGAACGTCATCCAAACGCGCACCCCTTGCCAGCCTGCGGGGTGCTGCCGGGCCGGTTCGCCCTCGATGTGCGACTGGGCCGACCCGCCGCCCGCCCACCGGAATCGGCCCAACTCTTCGGCGATTTCGGCTTCGCGGGCCGTGATGGTCGCTGCCGCATCCATCGGGGACGAAGCCTGTATCGCGCTATTGCCCGCGACCGCTAAAGCCGCGCCGTTCTCAACAAGCGGCGCGACACACAACTGAAAGCGGGCATGGTGGGCGGCAAGTTTGGCGGAAACGAGCGGCGACATCTTTTGCACCTGCAACACGCGCTTCCATTGCTTCATGAACTTTTGCCCATAGCGGCGCTCCCCGCCCGGAATTTCCACATCCCAGCGGAACTCGTAGGTTTCCGGCTCGCCCGTTTCGTCGGTATTTTCGGAGGCGTTCGCTTCGGGTGTCAAAACCGTTTGCGTGACCGCATTGTCATTTGCAACGCGGCGGGAACGGCGGGCCGGTTTGATTGCGGCAGCATTCGCGGCGAGCAAAGCGGCGTCTTCGGCTTCGCTGTCGGCGAGGGCTTGGTAAAAAGCGGCGGTGGCATCCATAGTATTTTTATTGTACCAAACAACTGTTTGCTTTTCACGCAAACAAAGCGATAACCGAAAATCTTTTTTGCCGCTAAAGCGCGGGTATACTTGGGGCGCGGGCTTGGCAAAGATCGCCCGCAGTAGGTAAACAAATATGCCCGAATCGTTCGTTCCGCCCGCCGAGCAACCGGCGATGTTTTTTCAGGACACGTCGCGGTGGGGCCGCCCGTATGCCAAAGACCCGTCCGTCGTCAAATTTCAGGGGCGGTATTTGATGTATTATTCCATCCCGCCCTTTGATCCCATGCCGCCGAACGCCCCGCCCGGCTGGGGAATCGGTGTAGCGGAAAGCCGGGATCTACTGCACTGGAAAAAGGTGGGCGAACTGCTGCCGCAGCCGGGCGGAGCGGAAGAAAAAGGCATCTGCGCGCCCGGCGCGCGGATACTGAACGGCAAACTGCACCTGTTTTACCAAACCTACGGTAACGGCCCCCAAGACGCGATCTGCCACGCCGTTTCGACCGACGGCCTGCATTTTACGCGCGATTCGTCCAATCCAGTTTTCCATCCCCCGGCGAGCCATTGGTCAATCGGGCGCGCGATTGACGCCGAAGTGTTTGCATTCAAGGGCAAATTGTATCTTTACTACGCGACCCGCGACCCCAATTACAAAATTCAAATGCTGGGCGTCGCCGTCGCTGATTTGACCTCCGACTTCGGGCGGGCGGCATGGAAAGATTTAAGCGCGAGCGGGCCGATGCTCAAACCCGAACTGCCGTGGGAAAAGGATTGCATCGAAGCCGCCACCGTTTGCCAGCGCGGCGACACGCTCTATCTCTTTTATGCCGGAGCCTACAACAACGCCCCCCAGCAAATCGGCTGCGCGACAAGCAAGGACGCCATCCACTGGACGCGCGTAAGCAACGCCCCCCTGCTTCCGGTCGGCAAAACGGGAACGTGGAATGCGTCGGAATCCGGCCATCCCGGCGTTTTTCAAGACGACGACGGCAAAACCTATCTTTTTTATCAAGGCAACGCCGACCACGGTAAAACGTGGCTGTTATCGCGCAAAACCGTCGTTTGGGACAAAAACGGCCTGCCGGTATTGAAAGACTGAAAAGAGCCTGCTGTTGATAAAACAGCAGGCTCTTTTTCAGTATAGGCGCTTAGTGCCGGGTTGAGTTTTCAAGTGTGATCATGGGATTGCCGATCGCGGCATCATAACGATACCGGCGGTATCGGCCTGCTCCAGCGCATTGTTTTTTCACGTCCATAGGGGCGGCTCCTTTCCGAACGGCATGTTTTTTGTTCGCAATCGTTCGTCCAGCCGAAACCGTAGCACTCTTTGGTGAGGCGTGCCGAGTTCTCTTTTTATTGCCGCCGCTGGGAATAAACAGCGCCCCAGACGCGACGCACATGACGGTGACGGTGACGGATGAAAACGGTCGCCCCCCTAAATACACGCAAGGCATCGGTTCATCCTCCAAAATGAAATAAAGTAAACGCGCGTTCGGCGGAAGGTGAAGCCACAAGAGAGCGTCCACCGAACGCGCTGCACACATGCGTTTATCGCCTGCGTACATTCCGATTTTAGAAGAAGGGCCGGTTTGCAACATCGCTCATTGGTTGCGAATTACGAACAGCAAAAAGACGGAGCGGCATCTACAACGAAAGTTGCGGACGCCGCTCCTTAAAAACGAAACGTTGGGCTTACTTTTGCAAAAAGCGGTCGGCGGTGCGGAGCGACAGCGCCATGATTGTGAGCGCGGGGTTCACGGACAACGCCGACGGGAAAACGGAGTTGTCGCAGATATACAAACCGGGCACGTCCCACACGGCCCCGTCCGAATTGACGACCGAATGGTTTGCGCTCTCGCCCATGCGGCACGTTCCGATGGTGTGCGCGTACCGCTCGAACGACCAAACGTTTTTCGCACCGGCGGTTTCCCAAATTTGGCGCATCACTTTTTCCGCGTGCGCGTTCATCTTTTTTTCGTTGTCGCCTGCGGTATGGAAAACGCGGGGCTTGGGCAGCCCGCGCGCGTCTGTCTCGTCGGACAATTCGAGATAGTTGCCCGCATACGGCAAGCCGTCGCCCAAAATGTTGATTCCTGCGACATGGTTGTAGCCCGCCATGTGATCGCGCAATTTGTCGCCGAAGATTCCGGTTCCGCGCGCCATTTGCGAAACGTAGGTCACGGGGATCACGCCGATACTTTGCAG
>CAXTBP010000237.1:0-7559 GCA_964241985.1 uncultured Armatimonadaceae bacterium
GCACAAGCCGATCTGATTGCGCCGTTTTTGCAAGCGTAGCCTTTTTCCGATTTGCACAAAGCGCGGCAAGTAAAAAACTCATGAGAAAACTAAAACTTCAGGTACAGATGTCGGTGGACGGGTTTGTCGGCGGGCCGCACGGCGAGATGGACTGGCTGACGCAGGGCTGGGATGACGAACTCAAAAACACGGTCACGAAACTGATGGAGCCGGTGGACTGCATCGTGATGGGACGGAAAATCGCGCAGGGCTTTATTCCGCACTGGGCCGCGCATCCCGAACTGGAAGGCGCGGATAAAATCAATTCGGCCCATAAAATCGTGTTTTCCAAAACGCTCACCACTTCCGAATGGCCCAACACGGATTTGGCGACGGGTGACTTGACCGAAGAAATCAACCAACTCAAAGCGCAGCCGGGAGGCGAGCTTATCGCGTTCGGCGGCGCGAACTTCGTTTCCGGCTTGATTGCAGCGGGTTTGATAGACGAGTTGAACTTGTTCGTAAATCCGGTCGCGCTCGGGAAAGGGGTGTCGATTTTTAACGGCTTGGACGCCATGCAGAAATTTGAATTCAAGCAATTGACCGCGTTTCCTTGCGGCGTCGTTCTGCTCCGCTACGAACCCAAACGGTAGCGTGCGATACGAACGCACTATCACGGGCGACTCTTTGCCCGCGAGCATTTTCGGCAGCGAACCGCCGCCCGACCGGCGCACCTTGCTCGCGCCCATCACAGTAACGGAAACGTCGCAAGCGGCGCGGCTCGTCGCGGGCGATGCCGCGCCGTTTGAGTCGCTCAGTTTGGTCGCGTGGGTTCAGCGCAGTGGTTTGATTGTTACGCCGGAAGAATTGGCGTTTGTCGCGCAGGTTTGGGGCGAGTGGTCGGCACGCGCCGCGCTCGGTTCCCCCAGACTTTGGGCGCAATCCGTGCAAACCGAAGCGGGCAAAAATGCGCCGCAGTGGATCGCTTTTTCCGACGTGCCGCTGCAAATGAAAATTGCCAAACTTGCGCTCGCGTGGGAACTCAACACCGTTTTATCCAGCAGCGCGGCGGATACGGCCCGCGACTTTGCGCGATATGTTGGGGAAGCGGGAAGGCGTATCGCGCCATTGGGATGGACGCTTGCGCTAAATCGCATGGTAGAAGAGGCGGCGGTTCGGGCGCAGGAATTGGTTGCGATTAAAACCCGGTTCGCGCGTTCAGTCGAACTGCGGCTCGTGCCGCAAGGGAAGCCCTTTTTTGCGCGAACGGTGTGGCAGATGGCGTTTTCGCTCGGCATGGAGTGGGCGCAGCCCGTGGGCGTGGAGCGACCGTATTTTTTGTGGCCCGGTCGAGAGGGTGGCGCACCCTTGTTTTTCGTCAATACCAACGAGGCGCACGGCGTTTTGTCGCCGGAAAGCGCGGCCCGCAACGAAACCGTTCCCGGCTTGGCGTTCTATTTTGAACTGCCGACCAATCCCGCGCCCGTGGAAACCTTTGACCGCATGGCGATAGCTGTGAACTACTTCGCGCATACATTAAACGGGCGGCCCGTCACCGCAACCGGGCGCGAATTGGACGCCGACGCATTGGACGATTTGCGCGACGATTTGGCGGAAACCGTGCAGGAAATGGCACGTTTGGGCCTCGCGCCCGGTTCGCCGGAAGCCGCCCGCTTCTTCTAAATTTCCCATTATTTTCGCGCGGCTTGAAACATTGTGAATAATGGTACAATCTATTTAATTAGAACCGTTTATTCAGAATCTGGCAGGAAAAAACCATGACCCTTTCCGCTGTTGCCCCCGCCCCTAAGCCCGCGCCTCCCGCGCTAGCCCGCTATATGCAGGCCACCCGTGCGTACTCGTTCCCGGCAAGCATCGTGCCCGTTCTCGTTGGGTCGGCCCTCGATTTTCGGGGCTACGGCCTCGCGCAAAGCGCGAACGCCCCGCACTTTTCGTTTGCCGCGTTCGGCCTCACACTCGTCGGCGCGCTTTTGGCGCAGGCGGGCGGCAACGTTATCAACGATTATTTCGACTTTGTGCATGGCGTGGACACGCGCCCCGAACACGGGTCGGGCGTTTTGCCGTCGGGCCTGCTGACCGCCAAGCAAATGTTGTGCTTCGGCTGGGGCCTTTTGCTTGCGGCGGCCCTGTGCGGTTTGGGCGTCGTTTTGATGAACCCAGCCGTGCTGGCAACCGTCGTTCCGCTCGCGCTCGTCGGTTTGGGCTGCGCCGTGCTGTATACGTGGTTTCTCAAAAAATGGGCGATGGGCGATTTGGTCATTATGACCGCGTTTGGGTTCGGCCTCATGCTCGGTGCGTATGGGGTACAGGCCTCGCTCACGGGCGGCGTTGGACAGTGGGGGCTTATCGCTTTACTTTCCATTCCGGTCGCGCTTTTGGTGGACGCCATTCTCCACGCCAACAACATCCGCGACGCTGAAGGCGACAAGCAGGCGGGCGTAACGACGGTGGCGTATCTGCTCGGCGCGAAAGGCAGCCAAGCGTTCCAAGCCCTGCTTTTGTTCGGCCCCGTCGCGCTTGTGGTCGCGTTTTCGCTGCTGCACCTTTTGCCGTATTCGTGCTTGGCGACGCTTCTTGTTTCGCCCGTTCTCGTCAAAGCCTACAAAACCGGCGACGTGCCCTTTGTCGCCCAATCGCACCTCATGTTCGGCGTCTTGTACGCCCTGACGGTCGCCGTGATGGCGCGGCCCGCTTAACCAAATTATGAAAGTTATCGTCGTTGGCGCGGGTGTCGCAGGTTTGACGTGCGCCCGCTTGCTGCAAACAGCGGGCGCGGATGTCGTGGTTTTGGAAGCCAGCGATGGCGTCGGCGGGCGCGTTCGCTCGGATAAAGTCGAAGGCTTCACGCTCGACCGTGGCTTTCAAGTTCTGTTTACGGCCTATCCGACCGCGCAAAAGTTTCTGGATTACGCCCGGCTCGATTTGCAAAAATTCGATCCGGGCGCGCTCATTTGTCGCGCCGCCAAGCAGTTCGTTTTAAGCGACCCAATCCGCGACCCGTCGGCGCTTGCCGCGTCCGTTTTGTCGCCGGTCGTCACGCCCGCCGACAAAGCGCGCACCGCGCTGTTGTCCGTGCAACTGCTGGCGAAAAGCGTCCAAGCGATTATGGACGAACCCGGCGACGAAACCACGCTTGCCTTTTTGCAGCGTCATGGCTTCTCGTCCGCCTTCATCGAAAACTTCGTGCGCCCGTTTTTCTCCGGCGTGTTTTTGGAAGACAAACTCGAAACGAGCGCGAAAACTTTCCAATTCGACTGGAAAATGCTCACGTCCGGCGATACGGTCGTGCCCGCAAAAGGCATGGGGCAAATCTCCGAGCAACTTGCCGAACCGCTTTTTGCCGCCGATAAAATCCTATTGAATGCACCCGTTCAAGAACTCGTGCGAACGTCGGATACCTTTCGATGCGTCGGCGTGCGCTTTGCAAACGGCGAAACGCTGAAAGCCGACTGCGTCGTGCTCGCCACTCCCGCGCCAGAAGCGGCCCGCCTTTTGGGCCACAACGCGCCGCCCAAATTACCGAAGGGCAAAAACGGCACGACGACCGTATATTTTACAAGCGACCACGCGCCCGTTTTCCCCGGCAAAAAAGTGGCTCTTCACGCCAACATAAACCCTTTCGTCGGGAACGCCGTACAAATCGAGCAGGTCGCGCCAAACTACGCGCCGCCCGGCAAACATCTTCTATCGGCGGCGATTTTAGGCATCCCCAACGGCGACGACGAAGCCATCGCCCGCCGCGCCCTTTCCGATCTGCGCCGCATGGTCGCGGGCGACAAAATCGCGTTGCGTGCCCTCGACACCTATCGCCCGCTCCGCGTGTACCGTATTCCCTACGGGCAATTTCCGCAGCCCCCCGGCGTTTACGATGCCCTCCCCGAAAACGCGGACAGCGGCCTTTTGGGCGTCGTTTTAGCGGGCGAATACACAGCCGCGAGCAGTTTCAACGCCGCCATGCGAAGCGGCGAAAAAGCCGCTGACTTGATTTTGCAAAACCATTAAGAGACCGCGTGGGTTTGTGCGTCCAAGCACATGGGTTAAAACCCACGTCTGGTTGTCCTTCGGCCTATCGTCCTCGCGGACGAAGATTGGTGCAAACGCGACGGTCTGTGTCGCAAAGGCAAGGCTCCCGGTCATATCGGGAGCCTTGCCTTTAATTCTTTGTCCGAAGGACAGTAGGCCGTAGGCCAACCAGACGTGGGTTTTAACCCATGTTGCTTTATCATGGGATTTTTTTGGTGGTTTGCTGGGCTTCCCATTCGTCGCGGAGCAAGCCGTAGGCGATGCTGTCTTGCCACGCGCCGTCGGCAAAGGCGCTTTCGCGGAAGTGGGCTTCGCGGCGCATTCCAATCCGTTCCATCAAGCGCAGCGATGGGATGTTTCGGGCGTCGCAGCCCGATGTGACACGGTGCAGTTGCAAGGCGGTGAAGGCGTAGGCGAACAGTGCGCGGGCGGCTTCGGTGGCGTAGCCGCGCCCGTGATAATCGGGGTGCAGCGACCAGCCGACATCGCCGTGACTGCGCGGGGCGGGCGGAAGAAAGATGCCAACTTCGCCAATAAGCCGCGCTTCCGCTTTGAGTTCGACACCAATCGCCATCCAGCCGCCCGCGTCCCCGAAGGGATCGAAGGCGGCTTGTTTTTCCAAGTACTCTATGGCTTTTTGCTCGGTGAACGGCGTGACGGTTTGGTAGTTGCAGTTCGCCGGGTGCGTTTGGTAAGCCAGCAAGTCGTGCAAATCGCCCGCCGCCATGCGCCGCAAAATAAGCCGCTCGGTAGCGACGGGCAGTTCTATAATCGCGCTTAGTCCCGGTAGCCGTTTGGGTGCGCTTCGCGCCATTTGTAGGCGTGCTCGATAATGGTTTCGATGTCGGGATATTTCGGCTCCCAGCCCAGCTCGGCCTTGATTTTTTCGCACGAGGCGACCAACCGTCCGGGATCGCCGGGTCGTCGTGGCGAGGGCGTCGCCGTTATTTTCTTGCCGGACACTTTTTCGGTCGCATGGACGACTTCGAGGACGGTCGTGCCATAACTGTTGCCCAAGTTGTAGGCCGTGGTTTGTCCGCCGTTTTTCAGATATTCGAGGGCGCGAATATGGGCGTCCGCCAAATCGACGATATGGACGAAGTCACGCAAGCACGAGCCGTCGCGGGTATCCCAATCCGTGCCGAATATTTTAATGTCGGGGCGGCGGCCCAGCGCGGCATCAATCACAAGGGGAATGATGTGCTGTTCGGGCGTATGATCTTCGCCCAAGCGTCCTTCGGGATCGGCCCCGGCAGCGTTGAAGTAGCGCAAACTGACAGATTTCAAACCGAAGGCGTGGTCGTAGTCGCGCAAAATCCGCTCGTACATCAGTTTGGTTTCGCCATACGGGTTCGTGGTTTTTTGCGGATGGTCTTCAGGGATCGGCAAAATCTGCGGCTCACCATAGGTTGCCGCCGACGACGAAAAAATGATGTTTTTCACGCCGTTATCGAGCATTGCCCGCAAAATCACCAAGCCTTTGCCGATGTTGTTTTCATAGTATTTGGCCGGGTCGGCGACCGAATCGCCAACACTCGCATACGCGCCGAAGTGCATGACGGCATCCACGTTGTATTTTTTGATGGTTTCATCAAGCAGAGCGCGGTCTTCGTAATCGCCTTTGACGAACGTGAGGCCTTCAATCGCCTCTTTGTGGCCCAGTTCGAGCGAATCGAACACGACGACCTCATAGCCCCGGTCGCGCAAAATAAACGACGTGTGCGAGCCGATATAGCCCGCGCCGCCGATAACCAAAATTGACATCTTTTAAGTTCCTTGTTTGCAAAGCCCGTTTGAAAAAAGCGCGCTGTAACCCATTGTCTGTATTTTGTACCCGCTTCCGTGTTTCGGCAGTTCCCTGTTTACCTCCTTCCTGCGCGGCACGAACCCCAATAGACAGGCCGCAGAAAATAAACTGTGCCCCGCAAAAATAGTATGTGAAAATCGTGCGTCAACCGTGGCACGTTTGTTTGGACGGTGTACGGTTGTAAACCGTTCGGGGCGCTTGCTTGCCGCCCGCGAAAGCGGAGCGCGATTTTGCCCTTACCCGTTGATTTTCGTTTGGCACACGCGCGACGCGCAGCAGCGGCTTGTTCAACAAAAACGCCGTTGCTGATTTGGGGAACTGATTTATGAATTTTGGGGTTCGGTATCGACGTTTCGCCCCCGCGCTTTTGGCGGCGGGCGCGCTTTTCGGTTTTGCACAGGGCGCGGCCCATGCGCAGTCGCCGCTCGGCAACGGCATAACGGTCGTGAATCCGCCCACGACCGGCTTTTTTGGCGGAACGCTGGTGGATTCGGGCATGGCAACTTTCACTGGCAACAACGCCGGGGCCATTCTCAATGGTACGCTGTATTCCGCCGTCTACCGCAACGCCAGCAATACGCTGGATTTCTATTATCAAGTTGCCCTTGACGCAACGACGAATACGTCGCTCAGTCAGTTTTCGATAACCAGTTTCTCTGGCTCGCAGCTATCGGTCGGGCAAACCACGGCAGATATTGACGGCGCGGGAACCACGTTCACCGGCAATGGCTATAGCCTATATTCGTCGCGCCGCAGCAACAACGCGAATAACGGGGCGACGATATTTTTCAACTTCGATGATCCCGCTGCGACGCAGGCCTTTACGTCGGGACGCTCTGACACGATGTATCTGCGTACCAACGCGACCAATTTTGTAACCTCGGGCGGTTCCGGCTTTTTAGGGGAAGGCGTTTCCGCCAATAGTTCCGGGACGGTTGTTACGTTGCTTCCGTCGGGGACGGTCGCCGCGAACGCGCCCGAACCCGGCTCGCTCGCGCTCATGGGAATGGGCTTGACCAGTTTGGGTGGCGTCGTGGTGCGTCGCCGACGCGCTAGAAAGTAGGGCATTTGACGCAATAAAGAAAAGCCCGCGCAGTTTGCTCGGGCTTTTCTTTATTGCTTCGTGAAAGTCTGTCCGAACAGCGTCAGCGATACCGGGTCGCCCGTGCGCGAATCGAGTGTAAACGACACCTCGCTTTTTTCCCACGGAGACAGTTTCGGTGGGTGGGCGACAAACGAATCCAAATGCCAATGCGTCAAACGAGCCGTCGTTTGGTTCCATGAAAGCAGGAGCCGTTTGTTCTTTTTGCTGCTCGTGATGCGCGCCGTGCCATACGCGGCATTTTCGTAGTCGCCCGTGTAGGTAGACAAAGGGCGCGACGGAGCCGTGTTTTTGTGCCGAGTCTCTTTCTTTTTTTGCTCTTGCTTTTTGGCCGTTTTTTGTGATTTTTTCTGCCACGCCAAACACGCCTCGCTCCAATCGCGGGCGGGCAAACCGAGCAAATGGTCAATGAGCGTATTGCGAACGATTTCCGGCAAATACGAGGGCGCAGAGTTCGTCAAAACGGCAATACCGAGGTTTGCATCGGGAAGGAGGGCGACATTCGCGCGAAATCCATCAATCGCGCCGCCATGCGAAATGAGTTTGCGCCCGCTGCGATAATCGCGGACGCTCCAGCCCATGCCATACGAAACCTGTGTTGTTTCCGGGTAAAGGGTTCGGGCTTCC
>CAXTBP010000238.1:0-7453 GCA_964241985.1 uncultured Armatimonadaceae bacterium
GTTCGTAACTGTTTGGTGGCAAACAACGAGGACGCCGGGCTGTTCTACGAAATTTCCTACGGCCTGCACGCCCACGACAACGTGTTTTACGCAAACGGATTGGCAGAAACGCCGGGTTGGTGGGGCGGCTCGTGCGGGCTGTCGCTATCGTCGTCGCCGGGCTGCACGGTAGAGCGTAATTTGTTTGTCGGCAACAAAGAAGGGTTCAACTTCCGCGAGTTTAGCCGCACGACAATTTTAATTGACGGCAAACCCGGCGACAAAGAAACCGCCATTTGGAATCACGACGAAACGATCCAAAACAACCTATTTGCCTACAACCGCGACGCGCAGATTTGGGGCTGGTTCGACACCAAAGACGAAACATTTTGGCCCCGCCAAATGCAAACTGCGCCAGTCGCCGTTTCCTCCGACAAACCGGTAACGCAAGCAAACGCGGCAGCCGCTTACGCAGCGAAAGGGGAAACGGTCAAACCAAAAGACTTAACACTGGAAAATCTGAATTTTCGCTTCACCGGAGATTTATTTGCTGTTTCGCCTGCGCAGGAATTGGTGCACTGGGGCACGGCGTGGGGAAGGAACAAGGCATACACGACGCTTGCGCTGCTACAATCTGAGTTGAGCTTTGAGCAAAAAGCCGTCGTCGCGCCGCTTGTTTTCGCCGATCCGATTACGCTGGATTTTCGTTTGCCTGCGAGCCAAGCCGCCGTTTGGCAAAGCCGGTATCCAAAAGGCGACGTGCCCGGCGTTCGCTTGGGAAGCTACAAGCCGGGCACGGGGAAGTAGGCGGCGATGCGGGCAGAAGGGCGGTTAAGCTGCCGCACGCGCTCCGCCTCGGCGGCTTTTGAGCAGTTGGTCAACGGTCACGCCGATTAAAATAACCGTGCCCATGACCGCGAAATCGAGTGACGACGGGATACCGAGCAGTGTTACCAAGTTCCGCAGCACTTGCAGCAGGGCGCATCCGATTAAGATACCAACAACCGAGCCTTCGCCGCCGCGTAGCGAGCATCCCCCCAACACGGCGGCGGCGATACCGTACAACTCAAACGACGTGCCGTGCGACGACGGCGAAATCGAGTTCGTGTAAAATGCGAACAAAATCGCCGAAATGCCGGTCAAACCGCCCGCCAAAACATACGCGCTCGTGATAACGAGTTTGGTGTCCACGCCGCCGTATCGGGCGGCCTCTTCGCTGCGACCCAGCGCGTACAAATGGCGGCCCCACACCGTGCGATGGAGGGCAACCCACAAAACGACGCTGATGAGGATAAGCACGAAAAATGGGGTCGGCAAACCGAGAACGTTGCCGGACGCGAACTTTTGCAAGGCTTCAAAGCCGGTCGCGTTGCCGAAGCCTTTGGTTTCGTCGTTTGCGATGTAACGGGCAAGGCCACGGTATAAGAGCAAACCGCATAGCGTTACGATGAACGGCTGCAATTTCAGGCGCGTAATCAGGATGCCGTTTACCAAACCGAGCAATGCGCCGCCCGCGATAATCACGGCAAGCGCGACGGCAGGGGGTTGGTGCTTGGCGACGAGCAAATTTGCCAAAAAGACGCCGAGCAGGGCAAACACGGAGCCGACGGACAAATCAATGCCGCCCGTAATAATCACGATACCCAAGCCGAGGCTGAAAATGCCGTACAAGCCGATGAGGCGGGCCGTATTTTGCACGTTGACCGCGCTCAAAAACTGATGATTGAACGCGAACACGGTTAGGCTCAACACGAGAAGCAGAACAAAAAGCCCGAACTCTTTGCCCAAAAGGGCTTTTTTCATACCGTCGTTTCCTTGTCCAGCAGCGGCGTGTCTGCCACTGCGGCTACATCTTTTGCGCCTGCTTTTCCGCCGCCGACCGCAAGGCGCATAATGGCTTCCTCGCCAAACTCGCCCCGCTCCAAAATGCCCGTGATGCGTCCCTCGTGCATGACGGCGATGCGGTCGGATAGGGCCAGAACTTCTTCCATATCGCTCGAAATCATCATGACGGCAACGCCACTTTCGGCGAGCTGACGCATAATCGCATAAATTTCGGCCTTCGCGCCGACATCCACGCCGCGCGTCGGCTCGTCGAAGATGAGAATTTTGGGCGATAGGGCAAGCCATTTGGCGAGCACGATTTTTTGCTGGTTTCCGCCTGAAAGCGTTCCCGCCGGAGCGTCCAAACGGCCCGAGGCCGATCGGAGTTTCAGCCGCTCGGTTTCGTGCTTGGCGACATCGGCTTCTTTGTCACGGCGCACAATCCCAATTGCGCTGGCGAACCGGGACAAGCCGGGGAGCGTGATATTGTCCTGAATCGCCATATCCAAAATAAGGCCGTCGCGCCGCCGGTCTTCGGGAATCAGGTACAAGCCGCGCCCGATGGCGTCTTTCGGTTTGCCGATACGTGTCGCGTCGCCGTCTACAACAAGGCTGCCGCCGACGGCGGGTTCCACGCCAAACAAAGCGCGGGCGATTTCCGTCCGGCCCGCGCCGACAAGGCCCGCGAAGCCTAAGACTTCGCCGCCGTACAAATCGAACGAAACCGCTTTTTCGGGATAGCGCGGCGTGCGCAGATTTTCGGCCCGTAAGCGGGGAGCCGACGCCTCGGCCCGCTTGTTGTCGCTTGCGTGCGGCGGTGCGATGTCGCGGCCCACCATGAGTTTGACCATCGCGGGCTGCGTGATTTCTGATTTCGACAGTTCGCCCGCGTTTTGCCCGTCACGCAAGCCAACGACGCGGTCGGCGATTTCCTCGATTTCGCCCAAGCGGTGCGAAATGTAAATGATGCTCACATTTTGCGTGTCCCGCAGTTCTTTGATGAGCGCGAGCAGGCTTTGCGTTTCGCTCAGCGTCAAACTCGACGTTGGCTCGTCAAAAATGAGGATGCGGGCGTTGAGCGATAAGGCGCGGGCGATTTCGATGAGCTGTTTTTGGGCGAGCGACAGCGACGCGACCGGCGTTTCGGCGTTGACGCCCTGCACTTGCAAACGCGCCAAATACTCGTTGGTTTGCTTGACCATCGCGGGCCGGTCGAGAAGCGCGAGCGGCCCGCCTTTGGTGAGTTCCCGGCCCAGAAACACGTTCGCGGCGACATCCAAGTTATCCAGAACATTGAGTTCTTGATGGATAAACCCGATGCCGAGCGCGGAGGCGTCACGAGCCGAGCGGATCGTGACCGGCTTGTTATCGACGAACAGTTGGCCCTCGTCGGGGTTATGGACGCCGCCGAGGGTTTTCATCAGCGTGGATTTGCCCGCGCCGTTTTCGCCAATGAGGCCGATAATTTCGCCCGCGCCGACCGAAACACTGACGCCGCGCAGGGCATACGCGCCGCCAAAGCGTTTGGAGATGTTCTCCATTCGCAGCAGCGGCGCGGCTCCATTAACCGAATCCGATGGTGACACCATTATTTGGCCGACGGGCTTGCCGAAGGACTGGCGCTGGCGGACGCGGATGCCGACGGGCTTGCGGAAGCATCCGCTGCACCGGCGGCAGGTGCGGCCCCACCACGGCCCCGAAGTTCATCCAATTTGGTTTTGAACTTGTCCACGTCGGCGGCTTTGATGGCGAGCGTTTCAACGACGATTTTCTTGTCGGCGGGAATCGCGCTCTTATCGCCACCCGCTACTTTGGCAAGCAGCTGCATGGACTTGTACCCGAACTCGAACGGCTGCTGAACGACGGTCGCGGAAATATCGCCCGATTTCACGCCTTCGAGCGTTTCGTCTTCTTCGTCGAAGCAGACGATTTTGACTTTGCCGTTCTTTTTGGCTTCGCGGGTCGCGTTCAAAATGGCGGGGCCGTTGTAGCTCCACAAACCGACCAACCCGGCGATGTCCGGGTACTTGACGAGCGTGTCACTGACGTTCGATTTGGCTTTGACGCGGTCGGCATCGTCGGTGCGGATGTCGAGAATCTCGACTTTGGATCCTTGCAAACCCTCTTTGATGCCCTGCGCGCGCTCTTTGGCGTTTTGCGCGTCGATTTTACCAACGAACAGCATGATTTTTCCGCCGTTCGGCAAGGCTTCCTTGATCAGTTCGGCGGCTTGTTTCCCCGCCGCGACGTTGTCCGTGCCGACGTAGCAGGCGCGGTCGCTGGTCGGGGCGTCCGAATCCTGCGTCACGACAACCGCCTGTTTGGCGGCGTCGTTGATCATTTGCGTTTGGTTCGCGGGGTCAACGGGGCTGATGGCGAAACCGTCCAAGCCTTTAGCGAGGGCATCATCGACTTTTTGTTTTTGGTCGGCTGCCGTGCCTTCGGACGGGATAATGAACTGAATGTCGAGATTCGGGTTTTCGCTGGCGGCTTTTTCCGTGCCCTTGCGCGCGATTGTCCAGAAGTCGGAAGCGTTGTTGGTCACAAACGCCAAGCGCAGTTTTTTACCGCTGCCGGACGCCGCCGGGGACGCGCCGCCGCTGGGCGTCGTGTTTGCATCCGTACCCGATGATTGCGGGGTGCAGCCGGAAAGCAGCGCGGTTGTGGAAAAAAGGGCGGTTGCGGCAAGCGTGGCCGCGAAAAAGGAACGTCGTTTCAAGGGAAAACCTCCTCGGCGAAAGGCCGTCTTTGGCAAGTTAATTGAAGATAGCATACACTGGACATTATAAAGGCGGTTTACGGTTAGCGTCAATCGCCCACGGGAACGAAGTTTCATTCCCATTTGTTTCATAAGGAAATCCCCCTGCGCCTCGATACGGGAACCGTTTTGTTTATGCCCACCACAAAGACGCTCGCCGCCGCTTTTCTTTTCGCCTCCGCCTCGCTTGTTTCACTGGTTGCTATGGGGCAGGCGGCCCCGCCCGTGAAACCCGCCAAGCCCGCTTCTCCCGCGTTGACGCTTGATAAAATCGCGTTTTTTGAGACGAAAATCCGGCCCGTTTTGCAGGCGAATTGTTTTTCGTGCCACGGCGGCGGAAAAGAAGGCAAAAGCGGCGGCTTGGATATGTCCAGCCGGGCCGCGCTTCTCAAAGGCGGTTCGTCCGGCCCGATTGCGGTTTTGGGCAAACCATCGGCGGATAGCTTGCTGATGCACGCGGTTCGGTATCAAGACCGGGAAATGCCGCCGTCGGGCAAACTCCCGCAAGAAGAAATCGACGCGCTGGCGAAATGGGTGGATATGGGCATGCCGTGGCCGGATGCCAAGCCCGCTGCCAAAGACGGCGCAATTGCCTTCCACGGCCCGCCGCCCGTCAATGCGCAAACCAAAAAATGGTGGTCGTTCGTTCCCGTCAAAGCCATCGCGCCGCCCGTTATCAAAGGCGGCAAGGCGTGGGTGAACACGCCGATGGACGCTTTTGTGCTGGCGAAATTGCAGGCCATGAAACTCCATCCGAACCCGCCCGCAAGCCGCGCCGCGCTTTTGCGCCGCGTCACCTACGATTTAATCGGCTTGCCGCCTACGCCCGAAGAAACCCGCGCGTTTTTGGCAGACAAATCTCCGAATGCTTATTCCAAAGTGGTTGACCGATTGCTCGCTTCGCCCAAGTACGGCGAAAAATGGGCGCGGCACTGGCTGGATTTGGTGCGCTATGCGGAAACCAACAGTTTCGAGCGTGATGACCCCAAACCGTTCGCGTGGCGTTACCGCGATTATGTGATTGACGCCCTCAATTCGGACAAGCCCTACAATCAGTTTGTGCGCGAACAATTGGCGGGCGACGAGATGCCCGGCGCGGGTAAAGACGGCTTGATTGCAACCGGCTACTATCGCTTGGGCCAATGGGACGACGAACCATCCGACCCGTTGCAAGCTAAGTACGACGAGTTCGACGACATCACGAACACGACGGGGCAGGCTTTTTTGGGCTTGACGGTCGGCTGCGCCCGTTGCCACGATCACAAAATCGACCCCATTCCGACCAAAGACTATTATTCGATGATGGCCTGCTTTGCGGGCGTCACACATTACGGCGTCCGAGGCTACGATTCCGTCGTCAAAAATTCGCTACGCTCTATCGCGCCGCCCGATGAGCAGGCGCGCTTCGACAAAGAAAAAGAAGCCTACCAAACCAATTTAGCGGACATTGAAAAGCAGCTCAAAGCGATTGAGGACATCGCCACGCCGACGTTCACGCCGGTGGAAAAAGAAGATTTCAACGCCCAGCAAAACAAAATCCCGCTCATTCGCAAGCGCAAAGGCGGCGTTTTGACCGACGTGCAAGTCAAAGACTACGTGCGGCTGATGGGCGACCGACGGGAACTGACGAAAAATCCGCCGCGCGGCTTGGAAATGGCTTTGTGCGTAACCGAAGACCCCAAGCCCGACGAGATGTTCGTCGCCCTGCGCGGCAATCCGCACGTTCCCGGCGACAAAGTGGAACCCGGCTTTTTGTCGGTGTTGTCCGCGCCCGCGCCCAAAATCACGCCCGGCGCGAACTCGTCGGGGCGACGCTTGGCCCTTGCGGATTGGATTACCGATCCCAAAAATCCGTTGACGGCCCGCGTTATCGTCAACCGCGTTTGGCAGCACCATTTTGGGCGCGGCATTGTGCGAACGCCGAATAACTTCGGCTTTGGCGGCTCGGCCCCGACCCATCCCGAACTGTTGGACTATTTGGCGAACCGGTTCGTGCAAAGCGGCTGGAAACTCAAACCCCTGCACCGCATGATGGTGTTGTCGTCCACGTATCAGATGGCGGCAACCGCGCAAACGGCGGGCCTGAAAGCCGACCCGGAAAACGATTTGATGTGGCGGTTCGACCCGCGCCGATTGGACGGCGAAGAGTTGCGGGATTCTGTTTTGACCGTGTGCGGCAACTTGAACCTGAAAGCGGGCGGGCCGAGCATTTACCCCGAAATTCCACGCGAAGTGCTCGCTGGTCAGTCGCGCCCCGGCTACGGGTGGCCCGTGTCCGAAAAAGACGAGCAGAACCGGCGTAGTATCTACGTCCATATCAAGCGGTCACTGACCGTTCCGATCCTTGCCGCGTATGACGGCCCAGACTTGGATACGTCGTGCCCCGTGCGCTTCGCTACGACGCAGCCGACGCAAGCCCTGACCATGCTCAACAGTCAATGGATGAACGAACAAGCGGGCCTGTGGGCCGACCAACTGCAAAAAGCAAGTGGCGACGGAGAAGCAAGCCGCGCCAAATGCGTTCGCCTCGCTTTGGTAAACGCTTTGCAACGCGAACCGACGCAAACCGAAATCACGCGCGGCACAAACCTAATCGCCCGGCTCCGCAAGCAAAACGGCGCGTTGAGCGAACGCGACGGTTTGCGTATGTTCTGCTTGGTCGCCCTGAACCTCAACGAGTTCGTGTATTTGGACTAAGAAAAAGCTTAATATGGCGAACGATATTGGAGGCTGGCGGAAACCGAGCCGCTGGCCTCCAAATAAAATCAAGCATGAACAACACAGTTTCTCCAACAGAATTGGTAGATGAAATAACCAAGATCTACCAAAGCATTAAGGGGCCATTTCCCTACGAAGGTTGCCGCAAAGTTCAAGCCGAATACGGAGAGGCTT
>CAXTBP010000239.1:0-7445 GCA_964241985.1 uncultured Armatimonadaceae bacterium
AACGTGTTGGACGCGGGCCAAAAATCCGGCCTGCGCGACGATATATAAAAAGCCCGCCTGCGATTGCAGGCGGGCTTTTTGTCGCATAATGCTCTCTGGGTTCTAAATTTCCTTTAAGATAGTGGCTTTGCGATTGTCGAAGTCTTCCTGTGTGATGAGACCGTCTTCAAGCAAGCCTTTCAAGTTGCCGAGACGTTCGCGCACGTTCTGGGCCGCGCTCGGCGCGGAAGCCATTGCGGGCGGCGGAAGGGCGGGGGCGGCGTCGGTGAGCGTCGGCCCGGCGACGGCTCCAGCGGGCTGTATGGGGGCCGTTATTGGAACCGTGGGTGCGGGCGGCGCGACGGCCTGCGCCGCGTAGCCGTTGGCTTGCGGCGTTGTCGCATAGCCATTGTAGCCGTTGCCGTTTTGCTGGGCGTTGTCGCGTCCGCCGGAATAGTTGATTTCTTCCAGATAGTCGCGGATGGCTTTGCTGTACGGGCGATAAATCGGGGTCGGCAGCAGTTTCTCCTGCGCGTTGACATGGGCGACAAGCACGTCGCCTAAAGCGTTCGCGCCCATTTCGATCATTTTCTGCTCGATGCCCCGGTCGATGTGTTCGCGGATGGAGGCATGGTCGCACAAAAGCAGCACCATTTCGCGGGCTTCGATGGGCGGGCGCGATTCCTGCGTTTGCACGTCCTGCGCGTCGCGGACGAGTTGGGCCAAGTCGCCGTCGATGCGTCCGAAACCGCCCAGTGGGTCGGTTTTGGGCAAGCCGAACTGATCGCGGTACGCGGCCTCAAACGTCATCGCATCGCGCCGTCCGACCGACGTATAGCGCATTTCGTGCTTTTCCGAAATGACGCCGCACGCCCACGCCACGCAGAACGTTTGCCATGCTCGCTTCTGATCTTCAAATGAGGGCGGCGAAATTCGTACCCATTCCTTCACGTCTTTGCGCGTGTGAATGGGGTTCGCACTCGCGCCCTGCGCTTTGGCCTGCTCGTAGGCAAAGCGGTACGAATCCATGCCTTCCAAAAGACGCAGGGGATAAGCGGCCCGTTCGCGCAAAAACAGGACTTGGTGCTGCTCGTTGGCATTGGAGATTTGCCCGTCGCGGATGCCCTGAACGGTATCGCGGAGCATGGTCAGAAAGCGCGCTTCGGCGTCGGTGCGGCCTTCGGCCCCGTGCATCATACCGACAATCGTTTGCTGCTTGTTCTGGTGGTGCTTGTAGTTCGGGGCGTTTTCCTGCAAGTGGATGAATGGCTGCGACAAGGCGTACACGCGGCGCAATTCTTCGATCGAGCGGTCGGTGTTCGTGCCGAACTTCTCGAAGAATTTGTCCAAAACGGATTCGGCTTCGACAGCCGCGAAAACGTGGCGGGCGCGTCCGGTCAAAACGGAAATGACACGGTTGCGGTCGGCGTCGCGCAGACCGTAGATATTGCCGGTCGTGCCCAGTTCGGCAAGGGATTCGGTCGAGGCTGTGTTGACAGCGGGGTTGCCGGGGTCGCTTCCGTCGCCGACGTAGGCGGCATATCTTTTGTCAATGTCGCCGTCCACATAGGTCGCGGTTCCATTGTCCAATTCTACACGGCGGCCCCGGTCGAACAAAATCGCCCCGTTCACATCGACCGGGTTTTCGATGGCGATTTGTTCTTCTTTGCGGAAGTGTGCCTCCAAACCTTTCATTCGCTCGATATAGGCGTCCATTTCGCCCTTGAGTTTATCCATTACAATCGCCATCGCATTGTAGAAGTAAATGGCGGCGTCGGCGGCGCGGATGTCCAAAAAGGCCGTGTCCCATTGGCGGGCGAATTTGAGATAAACGTCTTTTTTCTCGTCAATCTCTTTTTTCTTCGCGCCCATGACAAGCGACAGCAACGGGTCGCGGGCGTAGCCGGTAATGCTACCCAAGTTCGCATCGCGCTGCTCGGCAAGCGGTACAAGCGCTTCTTTTTGTGCGTCGCGGTCTTTAGAAAGGCCGTCGGCATACGCACGGAACCGTTCGGTTGCTTGATCCAGAAATGCGCGGGCGACCCCGTGCCGCCGGTTCGGATCGTTGACGCATTCGGAAATAAAGCCGCGCAGGGCTTCCTCTTTGGCGGGAATGAGAAATTTCAAATTCTGCTGGATTTGGAAAATATCGCTCCCCAAATTTTCGCGTCGCTTGGCGAGCAAATCCGGGTTCGGGTCGGTATCCACGAACCGCACGGTTTGCTCGGCCTGTTTGGCGGCAAGCAAATCCACGACTTTCCCATGCCCGGGGTACGCAGTTTCGTACTGGTTGTTGACGTTTTTCCAAAAGCCCTGCGCGACATCGCGGAGCAAATCGCCCGATTCGGCGTTGGCAACGGTCAACTGCCGCTGCACTTGGTTTGGATCAAGACCCAAACGGTCGAGTTCGGTTTCCGTGAACGCGCCGACATTGGCAACGCGCTGCAAGGGTTCCGTCCAGCGCGTGATTATCTGCCGGGCCAAACGGGACGCGCACGCGGTCAGCACCTTGTCTTTGGGGAAATGGATAGCGGCGAGGCCCATCGCAAGGTAGTTCTGCGGGCAGCCCAAATCGTCGGGGTTCGTTAAGAACTGGTCGAAATTGTCGCGGTTGGATTTTTTCTGCCGCTGAAACTCGCTCGTCATGTCCAAGAAAATGGAATGTCCGACCATTTCCACCAATTTATCCACGCTGCCCAAGTTGGCGGCGGGGGACGACGTGTCCGCCAAATAGGTGTAGCGGAACGGCGGGTCGGCGTTCTCGATAGGCGGCATATCCGGCTTGTACTGGGCCGTAAACGTCGTGGACGAATCCGTGTAATGGTTGAGTTCTAATAGGCTGGCGTAGGCGTTCGGTCGGTTATCGACGGCGACCGCTTGCGTGTTCGGCGGAATGGAAAAGATACCCACGGTTTCCAACATTCGCTGGGATTTCAGCGCCTCTTTGACGGTGTACGCCAAGTCAAGGAACATCCCCGAACCCGTGCCACCAAGTAACGACCCCAAAATATAAACGGTCACGCCTTCGGAAACCTGCAAACCGTTGCGAATGGCTGCGGCTTTAGAGGCATCTTTGGTAATTTCGACGGCCTCTTCCTGAATGCGCTTACTGATTTGGTCGTAGTTCCAAAAATAGGCCAAGCGTCCGCGCGCGCGAACCGCACCCGCGCCTTGATTGATGTCGCCGCTCAAAGTGCGCGGATCGAGCCAGTCCCGAAGATGCGGGTATTCGCGCAGATTACGCCGCAGTTGTTCCACGCCGTACACGCTGGCGTGAATTTTGTCGGCATTGTCCAAATTGGCGGCGTCGGAATAATTCGGATTCTTGCCGAAAATGGCTTGATCGGTATCCAAAAGCAAAAACGAAACGATGGGCAGTTTATCCAGCGACCCGTATTTTTGCAAAAGCCGCTGCCGCACGTCGAGCAAAATTTTGTGCCCGGTTCCGCCGACCGCGATCAAAAGCGAGCGCGAAATACCGCGCAGTTTTTGGTCTTCCTGCGTCGCGGGCGTGCCGGGCGCACTTGCGTTCGGGCCGGGCGGCGTTTGATTATTTTGAGTTCCGTTGGTATCTGCCATCATAATCTTTATTGTATCCTTAACTTGCCGACGGAGGCATCGCCAATTGGGCGCGCAGAGCGTCGCCCAAACCGTCCAGCGCACCTTCCGTCCACGGGCCGACTTTGCCTTTGGGTATTTCGATTTGCACGTACCGCTCCCGGTTGAACAGCGTTACGTGGAGCATTCCCGCGTCTTTGCCGTGTTTGATGTGCCAAAAAATCGCGCCGACGTGCGTGGTCAGCGGCCCGCGTTGCGTCGCCCGCAACCCGTTTGCTTCCAAAAACGTCTCAATGGCCTGCGCGATTTGTGAAAGGGGCAGGCCGGGGGGAATAGGTATCTCATCAAGCATTACGCGGCGTCATTTCTGCGAAGTTTCCGCAATTTCCTACGATATGACGCGCGCCGAACCGTTTTGGTTACTTGGGCACGAAAAGAAGGGCAGTCGGAACCAAAACGCCGGTCGCTTCCACGTCTTCAAGCGCACCGTTTTCACCATTGCGGTACACGATTTGCGCGGACGGGCCGCCGTCAAAGCACATGGCTTCGTGCGGAACGCTTTGATGAACGCGCGAAAAGTAAGACTGTAAATACTGGGTGATGCCCGCGTAATCGGTCACGTCGGCTCGCCCAATAATGATATGGCGCGGCTTGTTCCCCACGACATCGTAGGCGACAAATGCGCGGCTGACGCGCTTCGGATCGACCAGCCATTCGTCGCGGTCGCCGATGTGCAGCACACCATTTGCGAACAAACGCGGCCCGCAGGCGGCGGCGAACCGTACACGCCATACGTCGGACGTGTCCGGGTCAATGGGGGCGGGGTACGCGCGGGGTACGCCGCGCACCGATCCGGTCGCCCATGCAATATCAGGCACGCCGTTTCCGCTCACGCCAAAGGCCGAACGAACGCGCCGGGTTTTCGGCAATTTGTGGCTTTCCGCCATATCGCCTGGCGCGACGACTTGTCCATCAACGACGGCAAGTCCGACAATCTGTTTGCGCCGCCCAACGGTGTCGTAGGTTACGCCGAAAAAGTTGGCGTTGATACCGGCGACCGCGTGGTTTTCCTCGGCCCATTCGCGCACGGTTTTGGCATCGCCGACAAAATTGTTGCGGATGCGCTTGACGTTGGAGGCCGCGACAACCGGCTTGACGCGGGCCGTTTGCAAATCCACGTCCAGAATTTGAAAGCCCGCGTTTTCGTCGCGCTGAAACGTGATGCCCGGCGCAACCGTGACTTTGCCGTCGGGCGACGGCTTCGGTTGCGGCGTGCAGCCGCTTAGAAGTATGCCCGCAAGAAGCGCGAAAATGAATAGCCTTAACAAAGCACTTTCATTATACGCGACCGAAAAACAAAAAGGCCGCGAACTTTCAAAGTTCGCGGCCTTTAACCAAAGAAAACGAATCGCTTAAAAAGCGTCGATTTCCGTAACTTCGCGGGCGTATTTTTCGATGAACGCGCGGCGTGGCTCGACCTTTTCGCCCATCAAAACGGTGAACATTTGATCGGCGGCGGTGTCTTCCTCTACAATCACCTGCGCGAGTGTCCGGTATTGCGGGTTCATGGTTGTATCCGCAAGGTCTTCCGGGTTCATTTCGCCCAAGCCTTTGAAGCGCGTGATATGCACGTCTTTTCGCTTGATTTCCTTGAGCACGGCGTCGCGCTCTGCTTCGGTTTTGACGTAGCGTTTTTCGTCCTTGCCAATGCGGATGGAATACAGCGGCGGCTGCGCGACATACACGTGGCCTTCATCGACCAGCGGCTTCATATACCGGTAGAAGAAGTTAAGCAGCAGGGTTCGGATATGGTCGCCGTCCACGTCCGCGTCGGCCATAATGATGATTTTATGGTAGCGCAGTTTGGACAAGTCGAACTTCGCCCCGGTGTCTTTTTCCGCGTCGCGGCCCGTGCCCAGCGCGATGCCGACGCCGATAGCGGAGATCAAGTTCTTCACCGCATCATTGTCGAGGGCCTTGTCGATGCGCGCTTTTTCCACGCAGATGATTTTACCGCGCAAGGGAAGTACGGCTTGCGTGCGTCGGTCGCGTCCTTGTTTGGCCGATCCGCCTGCGCTGTCGCCTTCAACGATGTACAACTCGCACTTGCGCGGGTCACGATCCGAACAGTCGGCCAGTTTTCCGGGTAAGTTGCTGCCTTCGAGCGCGGATTGTCGCTTAACGAGTTCAGCCGCGCGGCGGGCGGCTTCGCGTGCCCGTGCCGCTGTCGTCGCTTTATCCAGAATGGCGCGGGCGACTTGTGGGTTTTCTTCCAAAAACTCGGTCAAGCCTTCGCCAACGATGCTATTGACAAGCCCTTCGATTTCGATGGTCGTCAGTTTGACCTTGGTTTGCGACTCGAACTGGGGATTTGCCAGCCGAACCGAGATAACGGCTGTCAAGCCTTCGCGCACATCGTCGCCGGAAAAGTTCGCGTCGGCGGCTTTAAGAAAGTTGTTTTTGCGAGCATACGTGTTGATAACGCGCGTCAAGGCCGTTTTGAAGCCCGACATGTGGGTTCCGCCGTCGCTCGTGTTGATGTTGTTGGCGAACGAGAAGATAGATTCCGCGTAGCTCTTATTGTATTGGAGCGCGATTTCTACCTGCGTCGTGTCGCGCTGGCGATAAAAATACACGACCTTGCCGTGCAGCGGTTCCTTCGCCCCGTTAAGATGAGCCACATACTCGGCGATACCGCGCTTAAAGTGAAACAACTCGGCGGGGAAAACCGTTTCGGGTGTCACTTCGAGCGAGCCGTCGTCAATCGCTTTAGCGGTTTCTGCATCGGGTTCGTTGCCGAACAACTGGTTGTCGAACGTAATCGACACTTCCTTGTTCAAATACGCAAGTTCGCTGATGCGCTTTCGCAGGCGCTCCGTGCTATAGGCCAAATGACCTTCTTCGTTAAGGGCGGAGATGAACATGGTATCGTCGGCGAGCCACGTCACTTTGGTTCCATGCAACTCTCTATCGCATTTGCCCACGACTTTAAGGGGCGTCACGGGAACGCCACGCTCGAACCGCATTCGGTAGATTTTGCCGTCGCGCTTAACTTCGCATTCCAGCCACGTAGACAAAGCGTTCACGCACGACGCGCCCACGCCATGCAGGCCACCCGATACTTTATAGCCGCCGTCACCGAACTTGCCGCCCGCGTGCAACTCAGTAAGTACTAACTCAACGCCGGTTTTGCCGCTGTCCTTATTGATGTCAACGGGAATACCGCGCCCATTGTCTTCAACCGACAAACTGTAATCTTTGCCCAATACGATACTAATCGTGTCGCAGTGTCCGGCAAGCACTTCGTCAATCGAGTTGTCGATAATTTCTTTGAATAAGTGGTGTAAGCCATTGGGGCCGGTATCGCCAATATACATACCGGGGCGCTCACGCACGGCTTCCAAACCTTTGAGGACGCGGATGGATTCGTTCGCGGTATATTCGCCTTCGATCTTTTTAGTCGCCGGAGCGGACTCCGCATCGGTAGGAAGCACATCCTCGTCGCCGCCGAAAAGGGGCTGCTCATCGGGGCTTGGCTTGGGAGGCGCGGGGTTGTCGTTCTTGGTGAATTTTCGAGCCAAAATACTGTCCCTTCGTGTCAGTTAATGACAATTTTTAATCTAAATTGGTAACGTAATTGTACCATGAACCGAGGTTTGCGGCAACGTTGCCCCATCTTAACTACACTGAGGAAACCCTATGCGGAAAGGCACGGCGCAATAGGTATAAAGGCATTGCCCTTGTATAAAGACGGACGGGATATAAACGACCTGTCTACGCCGCAATAAAACGCGGAATGGAGTCTCTACATATATACAGGTTTAGTGCGAGGTAATAGAGGTAAGGAAAAACTTTTCAAAGTTTTCCACAAGTTTTTCTCATTTGCGGTGATTTGCCCTTGACAAGCC
>CAXTBP010000240.1:0-7404 GCA_964241985.1 uncultured Armatimonadaceae bacterium
AATCGTCCCGATATTCACGTGCGGTTTAATCCGCTCAAACTTCGCTTTACCCATAATTTTTCTTTCCCTGCGCCCGCAAACGTGCGCGGCGCATAAAAAACAAGAGAATTATCGTGCGGGGAAGATGCCGAAGAAAAAGCCCCCGACGGGAATCGGACCCGTTACCTCTTCTTTACCAAAGAAGTGCTCTACCAATGAGCTACAAGGGCATGGCACGAACGCTGTTTTAACAATCAAACAGCCCCGCAAATGTTTGGTTTCCGCTTGGCTTTTGAACCGGCCCCGCGACCAAACACCGAATTGCGTTGTACCATGCTTTAAGAAGCGACGCAAGCCAAAAGGGCAATGAATTGGTTTGCGAACGCTTCGGCGACATGACATACTAATAGTATATTTAACACGAACTGAAAAGCGTTTGATTTTTGGAGGATAGCATGGCCTCGTTTTATTCTTTGTATCGGCACGGTTTCGCGCGAACGGCGGTGGGCGTGCCCCATGTGCGCGTCGCCGATCCGCACTACAACGCCGAACGCATGATTGCTTTGGCGCAAAAGGCGCATGAAAACCACGCCGCACTTATTTTATTTCCCGAACTCGCGCTGTCGGCCTATACGTGCGAAGATTTATTTCATCAGGACGCGCTCCTCGATGCCGTGGAAGCGGCGGCGGCGCGGATTGTGGAAGCGAGCCGCGATTTGACGCCCGTTCTTTTGGTCGGCTTGCCGCTGCGATTGGAAAATCGGCTGTTTAACATCGCCGCCGTCATTCACAAAGGGCGCGTGCTTGGACTGGTTCCGAAAACGTATTTGCCGAACTACCGGGAGTTCTACGAAAAGCGGCAGTTCGCGTCGGCGAGTGAAGCGTTCACCAATTCGGCGACGTTTGCCGGACAAGAGAATGTGCCGTTTGGAACGGACGTGGTTTTTGAGGCCCGGGATTTGCCCGGCTTTTCGCTGTTTATCGAAACGTGCGAAGATATGTGGACGCCCGTTCCGCCGTCCACATGGGGGGCGTTGTCAGGCGCGACCGTTCTTGCCAATCTGTCGGCGTCTAACATCACGATTGGCAAAGCCGATTATCGCCGAACGCTGTGTGCCGCGCAATCGGGCCGGTGTGCGAGCGCGTATTTGTACAGCGGGGCGGGGCCGGGGGAATCGACGAACGATTTGGCATGGGACGGACACGCGCTCATTTACGAGAACGGCGAACTTTTGGCGGAGTCCGAACGGTTCTCGCCCAACGAGCAAATCATCTATGCCGACGTGGATTTGGAGCGATTGCTTCAAGAGAGAATGCGCCTGACCTCGTGGGGCGATACCGTCCGCGACTGGAAAGACAAACTGCAAACGATGCGTCGCGTCGGCTTCGATTTGGGCGTGCCCGAAGTGGACGTGCCGCTTGCCCGCCCGGTCGAGCGATTTCCGTATGTACCGAACAATGCCAAACTGCGCGACGAACGCTGCTACGAAGCCTACAACATTCAGGTTCACGGCCTGATGAAACGCTTGCAATCCACCGGCATACAAAAAATCGTCATCGGCGTATCCGGCGGTTTGGACTCAACCCACGCCCTGATTGTCGCGGCGCAAACGATGGACACGCTAAAACTTCCGCGTACCAACATTTTGGCCTATACGATGCCCGGCTTTGCGACCAGCGACCGAACCCTGCAAAACGCGCACGGTTTGATGAACGCCCTCGGCGTTTCGGCCCGCGAGATTGATATTCGCCCGTCGTGCACGCAGATGCTCAAAGACTTGGAGCATCCGTTTGTGAACGGTCAGCCCGTGTACGATATTACCTTTGAGAACGTACAGGCGGGCGAGCGCACGTCGCATTTGTTCCGGCTCGCTAACTTCAACAACGCTTTTGTTTTGGGAACCGGCGATTTGTCCGAACTCGCTTTAGGCTGGGCGACGTATGGCGTGGGCGATCACATGAGCCATTACAACGTGAACGCGAGTGTGCCCAAAACGCTTATTCAATATCTAATTCGCTGGGTAATCGGCACGTCGCAGTTCGATGATGAAACGAGCGCGATTTTGCAGTCCATCGTGGACACGGAAATCTCGCCCGAACTCATTCCTGCCGGTGCGGGCGACGCGCAGGGCAAAGAACTTCCCGCGCAAAGCACGGAAGCCAAAATCGGGCCGTATGCCTTGCAGGATTTCAACATCTATTACACGACGCGCTACGGGTTCCGCCCGTCCAAAGTCGCCTTTTTGAGCTATTCGGCGTGGGTGAACGGCGAAACGGGCGAGTGGCCCGACGGTTTGCCAAACACGCAGCGCGTCGCGTATGACTTGCCGACCATCAAAAAATGGCTGGAGGTGTTTTTGTACCGCTTTTTCAAAACGAGCCAGTTCAAGCGCACGTGCGTCCCAAACAGTCCCAAAGTCGGCTCGGGCGGTTCGCTGTCCCCGCGCGGCGATTGGCGCGCGCCGTCGGATAGTGAGGCCACCGTTTGGCTCGACGAACTCAAAAACAACGTGCCATAAAAATTAAGGGGAGGGGACAATGGAATTGGCGGATAGTATCCGAATGAACCAGTTGGTTCGCAAGGAAATAAACGTATCCGGCTTTGTGGACTGGTACGAAACACTTTCCACTGAAGGCCAAGTTGCTTTGCTGAACGAGTTGTTCCTTTGTGCCCAGCAAGCCGGAGGCAAAGAAACGACGTTTCACGCGGCGGTTGAAGCCGCCGGTTTATCTAACGAAACGGCGGTTGTGTGTAGCGCCGCTTCCTTTCGGGGCGACTACTCAAACAAATTGAATACAACGCTGCTTGAGTGGTTGATGCAGTGCGAAAGTAAGGAGCGCCGTGTTGTGCTTCCCGTCTTCGTTTACTATTTTGGCTTGGCGGAAAGCGCGGTTTACCACAGGGAAACCGAAGATGGCTGCAATCACTGGTGGCATCGTGACCCGCTTGACCCGCGCGTAGTCAATGACCTTTTGAACGATCCTGAATTTTATTTGACCGCAATGCGAAACGACAACACAATCACGATGCGCGCTGCCTAATTAAACCGACGTGAGGTACAACGAAGTCAGGCTTATAAATGAAATTGCACAAACAACATCGCGCCGCGCTTTTTCTGAAATTGTGGTTTATCGTAAGCGCTCCGCTTGTGATACTGACTCCGTTGTACGCGCGTCCGTTGATTTACTTCTGTTCGCCGCGTTTCGAGTTGGGCGATTCCACCTTCAAAGGCGATGTTGACGGTATACGCGACGCTTTGAACCGTGGGGCGAATATTGACGCCCGCGACGGTTACGCGGGCCGGAATGCGCTCATGCTTGCGGCTTTGCATGGGCACACGAAAGCGGCGGCGTTTCTTGTTACGCAAGGAGCGGAAATCGACGCCGTGGATGACAAAGGCTTGACGGCGCGGCAGCTTGCCATCGACGCAAAACACTTCGATACCGCCGCCGTTCTTAAAGGTCGCTAACTGCTCCTTTGGGCAGTTTGGCGGACGAACTTTCACGGCAGGTTTACCGTATGTATAGCATCAGGAAAAACAAAACGGGCCGGTACATTCGGCTCGCAAAATTTCCTATCAAATTGCTTAACTAAGGAACGGTTCAAACGTGGAAAAATTCGCGGGAAAAATACTAACGGTTGGAGTGGCGTCGCTCGCGCTGGGGGCGGGGTTTGGTATCGGGCAAGGCTGCATGCTGCGCGGGAATATCGGCGGACAGGCGGCGACGACGCGACAAGCCCCGATTAGCGCCGATTTTGGGTTAAGTACGCCCGCTTCGGCGGCTCCGGCCGACCCCGCGCCGGAAGACACAACGGAAGCGTCGCCGCTGGAAGCGGAAGCCGCCGCACCTATTGCAAACCCACGCTCGACCGATGAAAACAACACAATCAGCGTCGCGCGAAACGTTTCGCCTGCTGTCGTGACCGTTTACGAGAATGGTGGCTTGGGGTCGGGTGTCATTATCGACGGCAAAAACGGCATCATTTTGACCAATAACCACGTTGTCGCAAACTCGGGCGGGCAGGTACGGGTCAAACTCAAAAACGCGCAAACGCTGCCGGGCAAGGTTTTGGGAACCGACCGCGCCGTCGATATTGCCGTCGTGCAGGTTAAGGGCGGCGATTTGCCGCAAGCCGTGTTGGGGGATTCCGACAAACTGCAGGTTGGGCAAACCGCAATCGCTATCGGTAACCCGCTCGGGTTGGAGCAAACGCTGACGCATGGCGTCGTATCCGCATTGAACCGCAAAATTAGCCCCGACGATGTGGAGGGCTTTATTCAAACCGATGCCGCGATTAACCCCGGCAACAGCGGCGGCCCGCTTTTGGATTCGCAGGGGCGCGTCATCGGAATCAACACCGCCGTTTTGCGCGGCAACGAAGCGCAGTCGCTGGGCTTCGCGGTTCCCATCAACACGGCCCGCGATGTCGCCCGGCAAATCGTGTCCAACGGAACCGTGCGCCGGGCCGTCATGGGTATCACACCCCTATCGATCACGCCGCAGCTTGCCAGCGAGTATCGCCTGCCCATACGTCAGGGCGTTTTGCTGTATGATGTCGCTGACGGGTCACCGGCGGCGCAGGCCGGTTTGCGAAACGGGGATATTTTGACCAAACTTGGCGACACGTCCCTTACCGGCGCGGGGGATTTGATCAAATATCTGCGCGGCAAAAAGCCGGGCGATTCCGTCACCGTTGCGGGGATGCGTCCCCGGGGCGGCTTTACCGCAACCGTGCGCTTGGGTTCCGGCAACTAACCGTGTAATACTGCTTAAACCCGTTCCGCGACCCTTTTGCTTATGCTCTTAAAACATCGCGGCTATCGAATTGGACTTTGTGTTTTAGCCTGCCTGCTGCTCCTATACTTCGGAACCAATATCGCCACGTTTTACACGGACTGGCTGTGGTTCGGCGAAGTCGGGCAGCAGGCGGTTTTCGCGCGCCTCTACGGAACGCGCATCGGTTTGTTTTTGAGTTTTGGGCTGGCATCGTTTCTCTTGGCGTATGTGAACTTGCGCCTTGCCGACCGCTTTTCGCCGTCGGGGGCGCTTCCCGCAGGCGGCGACGGCAAAGCGAGCGTGCTGTGGGATAAGGGGATTGCCAAACCGGCGGGAAAAACTGTGCGCGTTTTAACCGGTTTGCGCCGGGTTTTATCGATTTTGCTGCTTTTGGGAGCGCTATTTTTCGCCATTTTATGCGGACTTGCCGCGCAAAGCCGGTGGGACAGTTTTTTGCGCTTCTCACAGCCCGTCTCGTTCGGCATCCGCGACGCCCAGTTTGGGCGCGATATGTCCTTTTTTGTGTTCACCTTGCCGTGGGTGCGGTTCGTACAAAACTGGCTCCTTGTGGTTTTGCTGCTCGTCGGGGTGGGCGTCGCGGTTTTTTACCTGTATCAGCACAGCGTCAACACGGTTGCGGGTCGCCCGTTTGCCGCTCCGCACGTGCGCGCCCATTTATCCGCGCTTGCCGGTTTGGCCCTGCTTGTCAAGGCGTGGGATTACTGGCTCGACCGCTTCGATTTGCTATACGGCGGAGCGGTGAGTTTGCTTCCCGGTGCGGGTTACACGGACATACACGCCCGTTTGCCCATGCTGAATTTGATGGTCGGCGTGACGTGCCTTGCCGCGCTCGCCGTGCTCGTCAATGTATGGCGTCGCTCGCTCGTTTTGCCGGGCGTCGCGCTTGGCTTGTGGCTTGCGTTTTCCCTTGCGGGCGTCGTGGTTCCCGGTTCGGTTCAGCGGTTTCGCGTCCGGCCTAACGAAGCGGCCCGCGAAGCCCAGTACATCGCTCGCGCCATCGAGGCCACCCGCCATGCCTATGAACTGGACACGATCAAGACCGAGGAATTTCCCGCCAAGCCGACGCTAACGCGCGCCGAACTCTCGGCCAACGGCCCGACGCTTTCCAACATTCGCTTGTGGGATTACGAGCCGCTTTTGGAAACCTACCCGCAGCAGCAGGGTTTCCGCCAATACTACCGCTTCCCCGATGTGGATGTTGACCGGTACACGCTACAAAATGGCGGCGCGCAGCAGGTTTTGCTTGCCGCCCGCGAAATCGCGCCCGATCAGTTGGATGCGCGGGCGCAAACGTGGCCCAATCTGCATTTGCGCTACACGCACGGCTACGGCGCGGTCGTGAGTTCGGCGGGTAAAGTGACGAGCGAAGGGCTACCCGAGTTTTTGCTCAAAAACATCCCGCCGGTCGCGGGCGACTTGGCGCTTGCCTTGACGACGCCCGGAATCTATTACGGCACGGGCACGTCCAATCAGGCGTACGTTGTCGTCAAAACCAACCAAGCGGAACTGGATTATCCCGGCGACGCGGGCGAAGGCGGCAACGGACAAGCCGAGGTGGAAACGCGCTACAACGGTATCGGCGGCATTCCGCTGACGCCGCTTGCCAAATTCGCGTTCGCGCTGCGCTTTGCCGGTTGGGCGAATTTGATGCTGTCGTCCGACGTGACACCGCAATCGCGCTTGATGTTTTTGCGGCGCGTGCCCGAACGCATCAAGCGAGTCGCGCCGTTTTTGCTGCTTGATCATGACCCGTACCCGGTGATTGCAAATGGGCGCGTGGTTTGGGTGCAGGACGCTTTTACGGCATCGAACGCTTATCCCTATTCCGCGCCCGTTGTTTTCGGCGACGGCTTGAATGCGGCCCAAGAGTTGAACTATGTACGCGGGGCGGTCAAAGCGACGGTGGACGCCACCGACGGGACGGTGCGCTTGTACGCCGCCGACGAAGCCGATCCCATTCTCAAATCCTACCGACGCATTTTCCCCAACCTGATTTTGCCCGCAAGCCAAATGCCGCCCGAACTGCGCGCCCATCGCCGGTTCCCCGAAGATTTGTTCGCCATTCAGCGGCACGTTTTGGCGGATTATCATGTGCAGGAGCCGAGCGTTTGGTATGCCCGGGCCGATACGTGGCAGGCTCCACGCAGTCAAAATACGGTCGAAAACGCTAACGACACCGGCTTGGAAGATGACGATGGCACAATGGCCCCGTACTATCTCCTTTTGCGGCTGCCCAATCAAACGACGGAAGAGTTCGCGCTGGTTTCGCCGTTCACATCGCGGAGCCGCGAAAATATGGTGTCGCTCCTTGCTGCACGCTGCGATGGCGCCCGGTACGGCGAGCGCGTTTTGTATCGTTTTCCCGCCTCGCGCGTCGTGTACGGCCCGCAGCAGGTGAACAAGCGCATTCGCTCGGACAGCAAAATCAGTCCCTACTTGGCGCTCAACGACCAAAAAGGGAGCCGCGTTTTGTTCGGCTCGCTGCTTGTCGTGCCGGTCGAGCAAAGCCTGCTATACGTTCAGCCCTTGTATGTTAAGGCCTCCGGTGCGACCGGCGACGCCAATAGCCCAAACGGGCAACACTCCATCCCGGAACTCAAGCAAGTCGTGGTCGCCTTTGAAAAC
>CAXTBP010000241.1:0-7392 GCA_964241985.1 uncultured Armatimonadaceae bacterium
GCGTAGGGTAGGGTGATTTTTATTTGGGCATACGAGAGTTTTTGTACCATGTCGCGGTAATCGCGTTCCGTCAGATAACCCTTACTTTTCAAGTTACGCCGCCACGGCGCGAGAACCGTTTCCGAAATATCGGCTTGCTTGTCGCGTCCCCAACGTCTGCTCCAAAAAACGTAGTCGCCGTTTTTGGTTTGCGACGCGTCGTAATCGTATTTGTCGCAAAGGCTGTTGAGGAGTTGCGGCAGGGTTCCTTTGGTCACAGTGGGATCCAGAATATCGGGCTTGCCGGAACCTAATTGTCCGTCACCCCAATAGCCGGGCCGCAAAAAATGCTCCTCGTAGATCGACGCACCGCTCGCGCGAGATAAAGCCGATAAAATGAACCCAAAATCGTTACGCTGCGAAAAGGTTGCGGACGCGCTACCGAGTAGCCCGTTCAAGTCGTAGAGCGGCGGTGTCTCACCGGGTTTGTGATCTTCCAACAGGCGACCAGCGCGATTCGGTTCATTGGGAAATACGTTTAAGTAGGTATAAGCCGCAGAAATACCACCTAATTGAAAGCCGTAGAACTCGGATAAAACCGGATCGTTCAGTCCAATCTCTCCGGTTGTTTGGCTGCCGTATTGACCGCACGAAAAAAAGCGAAGCTGAATTTGGGTGACGGGAGGGCGATACGGCCCGTCGGGAACTTTGGCGAGGCCGGAGGCCACGAAACGATCCTTTTTCGCCATCGCGTTGTACGTGGTCAGTGATTCCTGAATTTTGGCCGCCTGTAGCGTAGCGTAACCCGTTTTGAGAAAGCGTGTGAACTGAGGTTCGGTCAATTCTTTTATGGCCTGTGTGTAGGGGCCGTCATCAACGTGTGAAACGAGTAAAGCAGATAGCCGCGTTTTATAACCGCCTCTTTCCGCTTTTGGCAGTTGGGCTAACGCCCGAAAATCTTTGAGTGTTTGTATGGCTTCCTGCCGAGGCTTGGAAAGATTTTCTCGATATTTCACTGCGGCGGAAGCCGTAGGCCGAAGTGTGTAGACTTTTTCTCCACTTTGGTTATCGTCCTGCCAAAAATAATGCGGTTCACCGCCGACATCGTGAGAAAGCAGAGACGCTAAACAAGCCGCTACGTGAGATAGCGGCTTGTTTTTGACGCACAGCGTCACGCGCTGATCCCTTATACTTGGCGCGGCTTGAACCGCAACGCCCGATGCCGCGCTTAACGTTTTCAAAACGATAGAAAGCGGCTGACTGACCGCCGAAATCGAGACCACCGCTTTCATGTCGCCGTCCGCGCCAACAGGTAAAACCGGCGGTGAAACGTTCACTTTGGTTTGGCTTGGCGTCTGCGCCAGAATGGGGGAAGTCAAACTCGAACCCGTCAAACAAACCAAGCCGAAAAGGCCGACTAAACGTTTCACCACTGGTTTTCTCCTCAAAGATATTAGCTGCAATATCCCGATTTATTGTGAAAGCGCGTAAGAACGGATTCCGCCGCTTACGGTTGTAGGAGCCAAAGGCATACCATTTCCATCCGTGCCTTTTGCCGTCAGGCGGTATTCATAATGTATGACACCGCCTCCACCGTACTCGTCTCTTATTTTTGCCGAAGTATTGATGGCCTTGTGATCGGCAGGCGTTTGACCTGCACCTATCCAGACGTTATCGACGTCAGCGATAGCCGCGAGAGCGCCGTCGGGGTCTTGAGAGTAGGGGCTGGCATTGGTAAAACGAAGATTAACAGAGAATGAACGATTTGTCGTAAATCCGCCATGCCAAAGCAAATCCCATCCCGCTTTGAAACCCGAGGTATCCGTATTTGGATCGTCAACAAAATCGGGAGCTGGAACCGGTAATGGGGTTGTACCTCCCCCGCCACCCGTTGAAGTCTGCGCCCTCGCCGAACTTGCCGTACCCGCGAGCAACATCGTTGCCGCTATTGCGCCCATTGCGGCCCATCGGGCCGTGCGTACCGTAATCATCCTACACCCTCCTGTGGTTTTCTCCCGCTGCTATAAATGCAGTCGGGGCGAATCGAGAACCATTATTCCCCCGCGTCGCGCAGGTTTCACCTGCGCGACGAAAAATAAAGGAAATTTTATTTGGCGAATCCCAAACAGGCGGACGTTCAGCGAAGCGACGTTCAACGAAGCAACGAGGCCTCTTTTCGGACAAAAAACATTCTTCTTATCCTGACAACCCCGTTTAATTATGCGACCCTTCGGGTACGTGCCCCTTGATGAGCAGCCAAAACGACGCCAATAATTACGCCAATTCCGAAACGCCGACCACCGAGGAAAATACGCCCACCGGGCCGGGCGCGCTTGCCGAAGCCGCCGAGCAGTGGGCGGAGCAACACCCCACTTTCAACGCCCCTGCGGGCCGTGATGCCGCGTGGGAAATCATGCAGGGCGGCACGCGCGGGCAGGAACGCGGGGCGGCCCGCGCGATGGAAGCCGCCGCGCAAGGCGGCGACATTACGGACGCGGAGCGAAACCACGACCCCGCGCAGGGCGCGTTTTTGTGGATGACGGCGATTGAAGGCTCGACCATTCCCCAGCTCAATGTCGATCAAATGGACTGGACGCAGCACTACAATTTTTGGAAAGAAGATTTGCGCCGCGTTCGCGTCGAACTGGGCGTCAAGCATTTGCGCGTTTCACCGCCGTGGTACAAACTGAACCCCGGCCCCAATATCTACGATTGGGAATGGTGGGACGAGTACACGGACTACGCCGTAAACACATTGGGCTTTGAACTCATGGTGGATTTGGCGCATTTCGGCACGCCTTTGTGGATGCTCAAGCAGTGGGCCGAGCCGGATTTCCCCGCCCGCTTCGCCGATTATGCCCGCGCGTTCGCGGCCCGCTACAAAGGCGCGATCAAAACCTATTGCCCGATCAACGAACCCTATATCACGGCCCTTTTTTCCGGCGACTTGGGCTGCTGGCCCCCGTATCTGCGCGGCGAGGAAAACTTCCCGCCGATTATGGCGAACATTTCGCGGGCGATTATCGACGCCTCGCTCGCTATCAAGGCCGAGCAGCCCGACGCCGTCCTAATGTTCATCGACACGACCGAAAACGCTTGGTCGCCGGATGCGGGTTTGGACGACATCATAACGACGCGCAACCTGCGCCGCTTTATTTCGTTCGATATGGCGATGGGCAAGGTGACGCACGATCACCCGCTCGCCGATTGGCTGCTGCAAAACAACTTCCGCGAGGACGACTTGCGCTATTTTGTCGATAACCCCGCGCCCGTCGATATTATCGGACTGGATTATTACCCGCAAAGCGAAGCCATTTTGCGTGTTATCGACGAGGAAAACAACTATAATCAGCGCGACATGATGGGCGCAAAAAAAGTGGATTTGTTATGGGACGCCGACCATCTCGCGCCCGTTGACCGTGCGTGGCCCGTCGGGTTTTACGGCGTCGCCAAAGCGTATCAGGCCCGCTACAACAAGCCGATTGTGCTTGCCGAAACCAACTGGTGCGGTGGCCCGATTGAACACCGTTTGCAATGGATGAACTACACACTCGATGACTGCAAGCGCTTGCGGGCCGAAGGATTCCCGCTTATCGGTTACTGCTGGTGGGGGGCCTACGATCACATGGACTGGGGCCTCGCCTTGCGCCTGCATTCGGGCAAAGTTCATCCCGTCGGCTTATGGAATTTGAAGCGCAAAAACTGGGTGTTAGAGCGCGTGCCGTGCCCGCTCCTTGACCGCTACAAATGGGCCGCGCACAACACGGAAGCCGCTGTCGGCGCGTTTCCGCTCCGCGCCGATGAAATTTTAGGCCCCCCTGCCCCCCAATAATGGGGGGTTCCGAAATAGCCCGCCGGAACCGTTGGTTCAACCGGAGTGCAGGAAAGCCCTTATTCAGACCCCCCCCTTATTGGGGGGCAGGGGGGCTTATTTCTCCCCACCGGGCACATCAATCGAAACCCCGGCGGGAATGGGATGCCCAAAGTCGGGCGTGCCGTCCTTGTTCCAGTTGATCTTCTGCGCGCGGGCGTGGCGGCCCCCCCACGTATCGGCGTTCGTTTCCTTGCCGTGGTAGATGATCCAGTCGTCTTTGCCGTCGGGCGAGCGGAAAAAGCCATTGTGCCCCGGCCCCCAGACTTGTCCGTTTTTGTCTTGATAGCTGACGAAAACCGGGGTATTCGATTTCGACCACGAGGCCGGATTTAATAAATCGCCGTCCGTGTTCGTGAGTAGTCCCAAACTGTAAAACGGTGTCGTGCCGCCGCTCGCCGAATACACGACAAACGTTTTGCCGCCCTTTGTCAAAATTTCCGGGCCTTCGTTGACCCGCCATCCGTGGACTTCCCACGGAAACGTCGGCGTGGACAAGCGGACGCGCGGGCCACTCAGCGTCCAAGGATTGCTCATGGGCGCGATGTAGATATTTTGCGCTCCGCCCGTCGCTTGTTCTCGTCCCGACCACAGGAAAAATAGCGCGCTGTCTTTGGGGCGCTGCCATATTGTGCCGTCGATGGCATAGGCGTCGTCGGCTTTATTCGGGACGCGCATCTGCCCCTTGAAAGCGTAGCGGCCCTGCGGGTCGTCGGTCAGGGCTTCGAGGGCGAACACACGCCGGTTTTTGTCCGGGCCGTCGGTCGCCGTGTAGTAGATGTACCATTTGCCGTTGATGAAATGGATTTCCGGCGCCCACACATCGCGCGTGTACGCTTCGTAGCCCGCGCCGCCTGCGTTCCACACGGGTACGCCCTTGGCTTCCTTGAGTCCGGCAAGCGTGGGCGATTTCGTCACGGCGACGCCCCAGCCGCGCGTAATCGTCATGTAGTAGAACCCGTTGCGGTACACAATCCACGGGTCGGCGGCGTTCCGGCTGACGGGGTTGGTGAACTTGCCTTTAGGGAGCGGCTTGGGCGCGGGTGCAACAGGCACGGTTTGCGGCTCCTGACCAAAAAGCGGACGGGCGGAATAAGGGCCGCTTAAAAGGAAATACACCCCTGTCGAAATGGCGAACAAAGAAGCGAGGCTGGAAAAAGCGCGGGATTTACGCGCGGAAGATAGGGCTTGATTAAGCGGCATTGTTTGTTATATATTACCGCCCTTCGCGCCGGACAAGTTCCGCTCGCGCCGCGCTTCGGACGGGCTGGGCATCGAGCGGCTCCAACTGGACGCGCCCGTCGTAATCGCGCTCGCCCCCGCGCACGACGGGCAACAGGGTTAGTTCTTCCAAAACCTCGGTGCGGGCGTCTTTTCCGTCGCGTTCGATAATAAGCAGCAAAACGTCCAAACTTTCCTGTGCAGTAATGTAATTGTCGAGCGCGGCGCGCATCACGTCGTGCAGAACGCGGGCGTCGCCGATACTGCGCAGGACTTCGAGGGCGAACTGTTGATCCTCGTCGTAACCGTGGTCGAGCAGCAAAATGAGAAACGGCGCGGCGTCCGAACCAAGTGCGGTCAATGCTTCCATGTCGCGGTCGGCGACCGCGAAATCCGCTCGTTCGATAAACGAAGTCGGCTCCCATTCAAGCATCCGCAATGCCTCGGCGGCGCATTTGCGGGCGTCGGCGTTCCAATCGGTCAGCGACTTTTGCAGCGGCCCGATTGCCGACGTATCGCCCAAAACGCCCAGTGCCCGCGCCGCTTCCTGCCGTACTTCGCGGTCGGGATCGTTAAGGCGCGGGAGCAGAATCGGGACGGCGCGCGTATCGCCCTTTTGCCCCAGTGCCTGCGCGGCGTCGCGGCGCAAAACGGCACGGTTAAGGTCTTGCGTGCATTCCACAATCGCGTCGAAAGCGTCGGGCGCGTCAAGGCGTACCAAAACGCTGAGAAGCAGTTTGCGCGTTTCCTGATCGCCATAGGTAAACAACGTGTCGGGAAACTCGCGCAAAGCGTTTATGACGGGGCGGCTGTCCGCTTGGCCCTGCTGAATAAGGGCTTGCCGCACGGTTTCGTGGTCGTCGCGGAACCGATTATTGAGCCATCCATGGGCGGTAACGAGCAAGTCGACCGCCCGCTTTCGGTCGTGCGAGTGCCCCAGATACGCCACGGTATCCCGCAAAACGTCCTCGTCACTGGACGAACGCAGTTTTTGTTCGGCAATCCAAATATCCCAAATCATCGGGTTATCGCTTTACAGTAGCCACTTTCGACCGTCGCGGGCCAAGAGTTCATCGGCGGCGTCCGGCCCCCACGAACCGGCGGCATAATTCGGAAAGTCGTCGTTTTCGCTGCGCCAGTAGGCAAGGAGCGGATCAACGACGCGCCATGCGGCGTCGATTTCGTCTTCGCGCATGAAAAGCAGAGCGTCGCCGTTTAGAGCGTCCAAAAGCAGACGCTCATAGGCGTCACGGAGCGGCGACTTGAACGTGTCCTGATAGTACATATCGAGTTCGACGGGAACCAAATCGTTGACTGTGCCGGGGCGTTTTAGTTCGACCACCATCGCAATTTCCGCGTCCGGCTGGATACGCAGCCGCAAACGGTTGGGTTCGGGCTTGCGCGACGAGCCACGAAAGAGGGCGAGCGGCGCACCCCGAAACTGGATATTGACTTCGGTCACCGCCGTCGGCAGCCGTTTCCCGGCCCGAATATAAAACGGCACGCCGCTCCAACGCCACGATTCGATATGCAGCCGGGCCGCCATAAACGTGTCCGTGTTGGAATCGGGCGGCACGTTTTCCTCGCTGCGGTAACCGGGAACGTACTCGCCGTTCGGCATTTTGCCCGGCCCGTACTGACCACGCACGGCGTAATGCGACGACAGCGGGCGCATCGCTTCCAGCACTTTTGCCTTTTCGTCGCGGATCGCGTGCGCGGCAAACGAGTTCGGCGGCTCCATCGCAACGAGCGCCAACACTTGAAGGGCGTGCGACTGCACCATGTCTCGCGTTTCGCCCATCGCGTTGAAGTACCCGCCGCGCTTTTCCACGCCCAGCGTTTCAGCGACCGTTATCTGGACTTGTTCAATATAGCCCCGGTTCCACAGCGGCTCGAACAGACTGTTGGCGAACCGAAGAACCGAAACGTCCTGCACGGCGTCTTTTCCCAAATAATGGTCGATACGATATATCTGTTCTTCGCGGACAACTTGGTGGAACAAATCCGTCAATTTGTGGGCCGAATCCCGATCCACGCCGAACGGTTTTTCCGCGATAATGCGCGTCCACGGGGTTTTGCTCGCCGATTCGGTCGTGAGTTTCGCTTCCTGCAAATGGTGCAAAATATCGGGCACGAGCGACGGGGGCGTCGCCATGTAGAACAAGCGGTTGCCGTACGTATTGCGCTCGACTTCCACCCGTTTGAGTTCCGCGCTCAACCGTTCATAGCCTTCGGCGTCGGAAAAGTTGGCGGGCACGAAACTGGTCAGCGCGATAAATTCATCAAGAGAGCAATCGAGCTTTTCGCTATCGCTGACGAAT
>CAXTBP010000242.1:0-7341 GCA_964241985.1 uncultured Armatimonadaceae bacterium
CCCTTCGCCAACTGCTCAATACCGCGCGCCATTTCCGAAAACCGGGCCGCGACCGATGCGGAAAACTCGGCGACCGGCAAAATGCCCCCAGTCGTCGTGAGTTCCAGCCGCGCCCCGCCAACCAATGATTCCGTCCGCGCCGACGTAATGTCCGCCATCGGCACGGTCAAAAGCTCCACGCCCGACGACGGATCGACAACCGACACTTTATCTTTGGTCACGACCACGTCACGCCGCCCGAATTTATGCCCGTCTTCGGCAATCAAATCGGCGGTTTCGCGGATTAAAACCGCCTCATTTTCTATGGGTTCGTCATCTGTTAAGGGGCGTGTAATAACCGTCATAAAGCAAAAATCTTTCCCGCAAAGCGGCGCAACGTACAAAAACAGCAAAACCGGAAATCAGCGACGTGGCAAAAGGCACGCCCCGTAAACAGACGCTCGGGGGGCGCCTTGCGTTCCTCCGCTGTATCGCGCCAAACCGGAACGCCGCTAAATAAATTTTTTCGCGCGTTTATAAAAACAAACCGCGCGGCCCGCAGCGCATTGTGCTGCGGGCCGCGCGTCATCCGCCGTGCGTTGCGAGATTGCTATGCTTTGCGGGCGAGGGCGCGCCGTCGAAAAACCAAACCCAAGACAGGTACGCCGCCCGTAAGAGCGAGGGCGAACGCGGACGGTTCGGGCGCATCCAGCGGCGTGACGCTGAGTGTAAAGCTGCCCTGCTCATCCGCGCCCCCGCTCGCGGCGCGGTTGAAGGATCCCACCAAATCCTGATTTTGCACCGTACTGAATTCCCAGCGATAGTTTGTCAGCGTGACCTTGTTACCGCCCGTGGAAAAAGACAAGGTTCCCGCTCCCGGCGTATTGCTTCCCGCGAGATCGAGTGTAGTTTGGCCGTTGGCTAAGAACGCGGGTATTTCCGTCGTCGCCGATGCGGTCGGAGCGTACACGGAAATAGCCGGATTGGTGGTGTCACTGCCGAAAAACAGGTTCATACCGTGGTAGGATTGGTTGAAGCCGGGGTTACCAAAGATGGTGAAATTGTACGTTCCCGGCGTCGTCAGAATTTGATTGATGTTGGCGTTCGCATCCAGCGGGCCGTTGATAGCTGTACCGGCGAGCGACACCCACAAATTGTATTTGCTGTCTCCGCCCAGCGTGTTCCAAATGTCCGTCGTGCTTCCGCCCCCCGAATTTCCGTTCCCCGAATATCCTGCCTGACCATTTGAGAACGTGGAGAAAAGCGATATTCCGGTCAGCGTTTGCGCGCAAGCAACGTGCGGCGTGGCGGCGATTGTCAGTGCCGCGACGCCACATCCCATGAGCGCAGCAATTCGGCGGAAATTTCGGGTCGAACGTAAAGCAAGCAGCGAAGCAATACAAATCATGCGGTTTTCCTTTATGCGGAAAAACAGCGCGCAATGCGCCGCTTCCGCTTCGTGATGTCCGCAGGCTATCGCCTCCGCGTGTGCGTAGCGTGAACAAAAAAGGCGCGGCATATTTGCCGCGCCCCAACCTGTTTGTAAAAACCAGACTATTCTTCTTCTTCAGGCAGAACTTCTTTGATGCGACGCTCCAAAATATCCAGTTCCAAATTGCCTTGATCCCGCGCGATACGGCGCACGGTTTCATTGACACCGCGCAAATCTTGGAGCAAGTCGCGCAGAATTTCCTGCTGCTGCCGCGACTGCGTGATTTCGCGCGGCTCCTGTACCAAGTCGCGGACGAGCGAATCTTCGGCCCGCGAGGCAATCAGTGGGTCTTTGCGATCTTCCACATACACGAACGTGCGACGGCCCGGGCCGCGCTCTTCTTCAATGGGAACGACGGCGGTTACCTGATCGGAGCGCACGTATTTTCCAAACCCCAAATGCACTAAAACCGACGATTGAATTCGCATAGATAAACCCTTCCTTTATCACTTCTTCACTATTATAAACAAATGAAAAGCGGAAAGAGTTCCCCGTACACGAACCAAAAATAACGCCTTAGACGGGCAAAAAGCGACGCCATCCGGTTTGCAAATGCTTGATTACGACGGCGGCGGAATTGAGGCCGGACGCGCCAAAAACGCCACCGCCGGGGTGCGTGCTGGCCCCGCACAAGAACAGATTTTCAATCGGGGTTTTGTACTGGGCCAGCGCGGGCAGCGGACGAAACGCGAACATCTGGTCGAGGCTCATTTCGACGTGCATGACGTTTCCGCCGACAAGACCGATACGCCGCTCCAACTCCAAAGGCGTTTGGATATAGCGGTTTTCGATTTTGCCTTTCAGGTTCGGCGCGTAGTCGTACACGGTGTCCATTATGCTGTCCGCCATTTCGTCCGCGCAGTCGTCCCAGTTCCGCCCGTCGCGGCGCTTGTACGGGAAGTACTGCGACCAAAACGACAAAACGTGCTTGCCGGGCGGCGCGAGGGTTGAATCAATCGGCGAAAACGTCATGGACAGCACGGGCGGTTTGCGCGACGGATTGCCCGCGAAAAAATCGGCGTAGGCGTCGCGCAGGAAATCTTCCGACGGGCACAATAGCTGCATTCCGACATGGGCGCGGTCGTTTTGTCCTTTGCCGTAGTCCGGCAGTTCGGACGAGGCGCAGCGTACGGTCGCGCCGAAGCCGTTTCCGATATTGACGTGCGCTAAATCGTGGAGCAAATCGCCGGGCACGTCTTCGGGGCGCAGCAGTTTATTGAACGTCGTTTGGACGTGACACGCCGACACAACGGCTTTGGCCTTGATGGTTTCGCCGCCCGGTAAGACGACGCCGACGGCTTTATTGTTTTCGACCAAAATGCGCTCAACGGGCGCGTCCAAGCGTACTTGACCGCCTGCGGCTTCAAGCGCGCGGGCGAGGGCCTGCGTCAGCATTCCCGAGCCGCCTTTGGGATGCGCGGCCCCCGTTTCGTGGACGGCGGCGTGCCATGCCGCAAACGGCGCGCTTCCCATTTCGGTTGGCGGCGGCCCGCTTTGTGCGGCGAGCCAGTTGATCGCGGCCCGCACATAGGGGCTTTCAAAGGTTTCCGCGATAAGCCGTCCGTAGCCCGTGAGGATGCGGCGCAGACTTTCCTCGGTTCCCTTGACCGGCCCTTTAGCGAGCATCAAATGGCGACCCAAACTCGCCATCGTCGGCGGGGCCAAAAACGCCTTGAATGTGCCTTTGGCAATCGGCGTCCACGCCTCGATGAACGCTTTATAGGCGCGGGCGTCCTTTTCCGACACTTGGGCGATACTGTCGCAGGTTTCCTCGATGCTGTTGCAAAACAAAATCGACCGGCCCGATTTGTCCGGCAGCGGATAGGTCGCCCACGGATCCATCCGGCAGTATTCCAAACCGAACGCTTTGAGGCTCAATTCCTCGACGATGCGCGTTTGATGCACCATGATATGCACGGACGAGCCGACATCATACTTGTAGCCGGGGAAAATCTCTTCCGTGCAAACCGCCCCGCCAACAATGCCGCGCCGCTCCAAGACGACGGTCGAATGCCCGGCCTTTTGCAAATAGTTGGCGCACACCAATCCGTTGTGCCCGCCGCCGATAACGATTACGTTAACACTGCGCTCGCTCACGAATTCGTGGTCGTTTCTAAGCCTGCCTGTGGATTTGCGCGGCGTCCCTCTCGGGGTTTCTTGATCCAGTGCGGAACAATGCGCCGCGACGGTTTGTCTTTCCATTCGTCGCGCGTTTTGGCGATTGCCGCCATGAGTTCTTTGGCGGAGGCTTCACGGTCGGCGTTTTTAGGAAACGTGAACGGCGTGCCAAAGGCGACCGTGATGCGGGCGCGGTGCAGTTTGCCGTTCCAGTCCAGCATTTTATTCGCGCCAGCTACAAAAACCGGTACGACCGGGCAGCCCGTCTTAATGGCGAACACTGCCGCGCCCGCTTCCGCTTCGCCCAAAACGTCGGTCGGCATTCGTGTCCCTTCAGGGAAGATGCACACGACGCGGTTCTCGCCGAGCATCGCCAGCGAATTTTTGAACGCGGCCCGGTCGGCCTCGCCACGCTTGACCGGGAACGAGTCTACACCGCGCAGAAGAAAGCCCAGCGGCTTGATTTTGAAAAGTTGTGCCTTCGCCATAAACACGACGCGCCGAGGGGAAGCATCGCCGATGGAAACGGGATCCAGATACGAGGTGTGGTTTGCGACCATCAGCACCGGCCCGGTTTTGGGCACGTTTTCCTCGCCCTGCACAAACAAGCCGCCCAAAGCGTTGAGCACGAGCAGGCTCACACCTTCCAAAAGCCAGTAAGTATCCGGCGTTTGTTTTTCGGGTTCCGCCTTTTTTGCCGATTTGGCGACCGGCGCCTCGCTTGCTTTTGTTTGCGTGTCGCTCATGCGTCGTGGCCTCGCTTGCGGGCGTCGGCAATTCGCACGATTTCGTCGGCGATTTGTTCGGGCGATAAACCGTCCGAGTTGATGATATGGGCGTCGGGCGCGGGCCGCAGCGGCGATACGTCGCGGGTCGCATCGCGCCGGTCACGCTCGTCTTGATCGGCGCGCACGGCGTCCAGCGTCGTTCGACTACCCCGCGCGATTAAATCGGCGTAACGCCTTGCCGCGCGTTCGTCCGCGCTTGCGGTCAGGAAAATCTTGACTTCGGCGTGGGGGAAGACGACGGTTCCAATATCGCGGCCTTCCATAACGACGCCCCCACTCGCGCCCAGTGCCTGCTGCTGGGCGACAAGGGCCGCCCGCACGCCGGGAATGGCGGAAACAACCGACGCAAGGCTTGCGATTTCGGGCGTGCGAATCGCGTCCGATACGTCGTCGCCGCCCAAAAATACGCGCTGTTCGCTTTGGGCCGCTTCGCCGGGGCGAAATTCGATGGGTGTCGTTCGCACGAGCGCGGCGACCGGGTCTTCGTTGGCGGGATCGACCCCGCAGCGCAATGCGTGAAGGGCGGCAGCGCGGTACATCGCCCCGCTGTCAATCGTCACAAAACCCAAACGGCCCGCAACCATGCGCGCGACCGTGCTTTTGCCCGCACCGGCGGGGCCGTCAATCGCAATCGTTTCCGGCTTCATTAAGCGTTGGTTCTTTCTGCCGGAAGCGGCGTTTTTTCTGTCACCAGTTCGTCCAAGCGGGTGAAGTAATCGGGAAAGGTTTTGTTGACGCAGGCCGGGTCGGCGATACGCACATTGGGCACGCGCAAGCCGATTAAGGCGAACGCCATCGCCATGCGGTGGTCGTCGTAGGTTTGCACCACGTCGGGCGTCCAGTTAAGCGCAGGATAAATCGTTAAGCCGTCGGCCCGCTCGTCCACGCGCACACCGAGGCGCATCAGTTCCGTAGCGACGGCGCGCAGTCGGTCAGTTTCCTTGTGCCGAATATGGGCCACATTTTCAATGACGGTCGGGCTATCGGCGAACGGCGCGACGGCGGCGAGCGTCATCACGGTGTCGGATATGGCGTTCATATCCACCGTGACCCCGCGCAAACGATTTCCGCCCGCGACCTCGATGCTTTCGTTTTGCCGCGTCACGGTGCAGCCCATTTGTTCGAGCACGTCCACAAACGCCCAGTCGCCTTGCAGCGGATTTGCGCAGATGCCTTCAATCCGCACGCGCCCGTTCGTGATGGCGGCGGCGGCGAAAAAGTAGGAAGCCGCCGAGGCGTCCGGCTCCACGGCATACTGTCCACCGTTTGGTGCATTGTAGGTTTGGCGGCCCGGCACGAGGTACGTCCGCGCGGCTTCATCCTCGTGGACGGTCGCGCCGAAGGCGCGCATCATTTCCGTCGTCATCCCAATGTACGGGCCGGACAAGAGCGGGCCATCTATGGTGAGGCGCGTTTCCGCACCGTCCGCGCAGGGCGTCGCCATGAGGAGGCCCGACAAAAACTGCGACGAGGCATCGGCGCGCACGGTCGCGGTTCCCCCTTTAAGGCCCGAGGATCGGACGCGCAGCGGCGGACAGCCGTTTCCTGCTACGCTTTCCACATCCGCGCCCAGTTCGCGCAGGGCGCGGATAAGGTCGCCCATCGGGCGCTCGCGCATTCGGGGCACGCCATCCACTCGGTATTCGCCATTTCCCAGCGCGCACAGGGGCGTGACGAAGCGGGCCGTGGTTCCACTGTTGCCGACAAACAAATCGGCACGATTTGCGGGAATTTTGCCCCCCTGACCGTCTACGATCATACAATGGGCGGTATGGTCGGCATCCACGAAAAAGCCGAGCGCCTGCAAACAATCCATCATGCGGGCCGTGTCGTCGGCGAATAGGGCGTTCGTCAGGGTCGTTTTGCCATCCGCGAGCGCGGCAAGCACGAGGGCGCGGTTCGTGATGCTTTTGGAGCTGGGAACCCGCGCGACACCCGTCACGGGGCCGGGCGCGGGCGCGATACGCAAAACGTCGGGCGGCGATAAAGCGGGAACAATCACGTTTTTATGATAGCACGAAAACGCGCGGCATATTTTCGCCTGTGCTACGTGGGAAATTTTTGCCGGGCGTCGTAGCCGCGCACGAACGCGGCTTGTATCGCGTCGGCGTCGCCGGTTTCGAGGGCTTGCAGAACATCGGCAAGTTCGGCCTGACACAAACGCACGGCGTTTGCGAGGGCTTCGCGGTTGGAAAAGGCGATTTCGCGCCACAAATCGGGACTGCTGTGCGCGACCCGCGTGCCCGACGCAAACGAACCGGCGGCAAGGTTAAGAACGTGCGGATTTTGCTCGGCTTCTTTTCCCGCAACGGATGCGAGGGCGTATGCCAAAACGTGCGGCAAATGCGAGATAGCGGCAACGGCGGCATCGTGCGCGGGCGGCGACAAGGTAATGACGCGCGAACCGAAGGCGAGCGCCAAACGGCGAACGGTATTTTGCGCGTCGGGATTGGTACGTTCGGTGGGCGTGATGGCCCACGTCGCGTTTTCAAACAAATCGGCGCGGGCGGCTTCCACGCCGCTTTTTTCGCCGCCCGCCATAGGATGCGAGGGCACGAAGTGATTGGGCAAAAAGCGGTCGCCCGCGTCGGCAATTTCGCCTTTGGTCGAGCCGACATCGGTAACGATTGCGTTCGGCGCAAGGAGGCCCGGCAACTTTTCTATGTCGGCGAGGATTTGACCGATGGGTGTCGCAAGAAAAATGAGGTCGGCGTCGCGGACGCCTTCGGCGAAATCGGTGGAAAAGGTATCAATCGCGCCCAAACGCACGGCTTTTTCCAACCCATCCGCGCTGCGCCCCACTCCGAGGACGGTTTCCGCCAAGCGACGGTCGCGGAGCGCAAGGCCCAGCGACCCGCCGATAAGGCCGACCCCGACGATGGCGACGCGCATTATTGGCGGCTCCGCTTAGACGAGAGAAGGCCCCCCTGCCCCCCAATAATGCACGAACGTCGTGTGCGAGGG
>CAXTBP010000243.1:0-6890 GCA_964241985.1 uncultured Armatimonadaceae bacterium
GGGCATTTTGAGGTCGGCGGCATAGGCGTACCGCCACGAAGCCTCGAAATACGCGGCAAGGTCGGTGGGCTGCTTGCGGTAAAAATCCACGATCCGCAGCGTGCAAAACTTGTCTCGGTCGGTTTCTCCGATCACGGGATGCGACGCAAACTCGATACCGGTCGAAGTCAGCACCATGTGATCGGCAACCGTTTTGGCCGCTTGATAATACTTCTTAACCAGCGACGGCGACAGCGTGAGAGACTCGCCCGAATTGTCGAAGCCTTCTTGGTTGGCGGGATCAACCGGGAACGAGCGCGCAAGCTGCAAATCCTGCCCGGTCAAATCGCGCAGGGTGTAGTCGTATTCCGAATTGCTCAAACGGCGGGCAAGGACGGGGCCGGGGTCGCCCGCGTTTTTTTGCGCTTCGTAGTTGCGCACATCCCGTATCCACGCAAGCACGGCATCTTTTTGCTTGGCGGTCGGCTGCTTGCCATACTCGGACGGCGGCATTTGGTTTGCGTGGATGCGCTCCAGCACTAAACTCCAATGCGGATAGTCCTGCGTAACCGCAGCCATCGTTTTGTAGGCGGAAAGATCGAGCTGCGCTGCCGGTTTTTCGTCGCCGTGGCAATCCGTGCAGTACGTTTCCATAAACGGGCGGACGGTGCTCGCAAACCGCTTTTCCAAGTCGGCTTTGGTCGGTTTGGCCGCGACGCTCGGGCCATTGCCCAGCGGCGTCGCAAGCGATGCGTTCGCCCATGCGAGCAAGGCGGGAAGCGCGAGCGCGGATGCCAACGTAATCCCGGGTTTGAAATTCAATGGTCGCCCCATGAAAAAATACCGCTCCTATGTTCGTGCGCTTGGGGTTAAGTGTGGGCCAAAAGGTGCGGCCCAATAACACGATTGGCAGCCATACTGACTTATTTAAGAAAGTATGGCTGCCAATAGAAATAGCCCGTAGGGGATTTGAACCCCTGATCTCCTCCGTGAGAGGGAGGCATCCTAGGCCACTAGACGAACGGGCCATAACCGAGAAGCACGGTACTTAGTGTACCATGCGCGGTTACGGCCCGCAAACCGTTTACGAATCTACAAATCGCCCAAGAAATTGTAAATCGCGTCGGTCGAGCCGGGCAAGCCCTCGTGCCCGAAGTCGGGATAAATGAGCAGATTTTTCGTCGAGGTGATTTTGTTGTACGCGGCGAACTGCGTAGACGGCGGGCACACCGTATCCACAAGCCCGACCAGCATCAACACTTCGGCCTTGATGCGCGACGCCAAATGCTGGTTGTCGATGTAGCCCAAGCGTTCCCAAATCGCGCTCTGGCGTTCGTGGCGCGGGTCGAAATTGCGGAAATACGTTTTGAGTTCGTCGTAGGCGTCGCGGGCCAAATCCATTTCCCACACGCGCTGATAGTCGCACAAAAAGGGGTATACAGGCGCGGCTTTTTTCAGCGTAGGCGTCAAGGCCGCGCAGGCAAGCGTCAGTCCGCCTCCCTGCGAGCCGCCCGTCGCGCCGACCCGGGCCGCGTCCACTTCGGGTAACGCCATAACGATTTTCGCCAGTTGAGCCGTATCCAAAAAGACGTTTCGGTAATACAGTTTGTCTGGGTTCGGGTCGGACAAACCGCGAATGATATGCCCGCGTAACGTGTTTCCCTGCACGCCGCCGACATCCTCGCTCAGGCCGCCCTGCCCTCGGCAATCGAGGGCGGCGACCGAATAGCCCCGGGCGACATAGTTCAGTTTGTCGGCCCAGTCGCCGCTCGACCCGGAATACCCGTGGAACATCAGCACGGCGGGGTGAGGCGTCGCGGTTTCTTTGGGCCGCAGATATTTGGCGTGAACCCGCGCCCCGCCGACGCCCGTAAAATACAAATGAAAGCACTCGGCGAACGGCGCGTCAAGTTCATGCGGCACGAGTTCCACATTCGGCTCGGTCGCGTCCATTTCAACAAGCGCCCGTTCCCAATATGCGTCGAAATCTGCGGGGCGCGGGTTGCGTCCCTCATAGGTGCGGAGCCGGTCAAGCGGCATATCAACAAGCGGCATAGGTTGTCCTTAAAAGCAATAATTAAGCGGGCAGAAGTCGGTAGATATAGGGTTCGCTCCGACGGAACGCTTGCCAATAATCTTTGGAATCGCTCTGAATTGTGCCGTAACGCCGTCCCAATCCTTCAATTTCTCGACGATGCGGGCTGTCAACCAGCAAATTACGCAACGACAAACCGTCGCGTTCGTCACTCGTCAAAGAAGCAAGGGCGGATTGTACCTGTTCCACGACATAGCGAGGTACTTTAACGGGTACGTCGGGTGAAGCGAGAACAAGGAGCCATTCGTCGGTATCTTCTTGATATTTCCAATACGCCGCCGACAAAACAAGGCCGTTTTGCTCTAACTTTTCCACTAAATTCCGCCCCGCGTCAAGCGGAAATTCTACCAGTACTTTCGTAGCCACGGCAACGCCCCTTCCGATGAATTCTGCGTATTTTCGACGGCATCGATTAATCCTATCGCTTCTTGTGCCTGTATGTCATGCGCGTATCTTTTGTCAACGCTCCACGCGCGAAGCGTCGTCCAATCCCTTGCGAAAGCCGGATTTTGCCCAGATTCCTGATCATATTCGGCTTTCAAGTCAGCGGTGGCGAGCAGTATATCAAAGTTGTGATCGAAAGCATCGAGGGCGCGTTTTTTGTCCGGGAAGTCGCCTTCGCGGGTTTGCTTGGCGATGCAGGCTTTGAGGGCGCACTCGACCGAATAGCCCGCCAAATAATATGCGCCGTACGGATTACCCGACGCCAAAAGGGCGCGGGCTTCTTGAAGGCGCAGTTCGGACAGGGTTTGCAAATCGGCACGGTTCACGAGTTTTTAATACCCTAAATCTTTGTCCACGACGTTGTGAATGGGCTGCCCGGATAAGATGCGTTCGATTTGCTGACGCACCAAAACCGAAAAACGGGGCCAATACGCGGGCGTATTGCCGCCGACATGCGGGGTGACAATGCAGTTGGGCAGGCTCCAAAACGGCGACGATTCGGGCAAGGGTTCGTCCACGAAAACGTCCAGCCCTGCGCCCGCAATCCACTTGTTTTGCAAGGCGCGGATAAGATGTATTTCGTCAATAAGACCGCCGCGCCCGATATTGAACAAATACGTGCCCTTTTGCAGGATTTCGATTTCTTCTTCGCCGAACAGCATTTGCGTGGACGGTGTGAGGGGCAAGGCGAGCACAATCATGTCGGAGGCCAAAAGCAAATCGTGGTACTGAAGGTGCGGCAGCAAAACGTCGATGCCGGGCACGGGCTGGGAAGCGTCGCGCTTCGTGCCCACGGTTTTCATGCCGAAGGCTTGGCAGCGTTTGCCGATGGCCTGCCCGATCACGCCCGCGCCGACGATGCCGACCGTTTTGCCTTCCAACTCGAACATCGTTTCCGATATGGTGGTGCGGGCCGACCAGTCGCGGGCTTGTTGGGCCGCGAAACTTTGCGGCAATCCCCGGGCAAAGGCAAGCATAAGCGACAAAATATGCTCGGAACACGAGGCCGCGTGGATGCCCGACCCGTTGGCGACGACGCAGCCATTGTCCCACAGTTCTGGGTACACATTTTTTTCCACGCCCGCGCTCCAAAACTGCACCCAGCGCAGGTTCGGGGCCACTTGTCGCAGTTCTTTGGGCAAGCCGCCGCACAACACGGCGTCCGCACCCACGAGCGCATCGTTGGCATTTTCCCGGCTGACGAAAGAGAGACTGACCGCGCTTCCCAACATCGGCGCGAGTTCGTCGGTTAGAACGTCCTCCAACTCCTCGTCGGTGGACAAACAAACGATTTTTAAGGGGAGCGTCGGGGACGAAGAAGGCGAGGAAGCGGGGGCGTCTGGCATACCGCTTAGTTCGGCTGCTGGCGGATCATATCCTTTGTCACGCCGATAAGTTGGGGCGCGACGACCACGCCGCGCGCGCCGAGAGCCAGCGCGTCCGGCAACATATCTAAAGCGTCGCCGATCAGAACGCGCACGGGCGGCAAGGCGTACACATCGCCGAGTGTCGCGTCATCCAATGCGCCCGGCGCGACCCATAGTTCGTCAAACGCGGACAAATCGTTTTGCGCGGTTTCGCCAACAATCGTGTTTGTGAGGGCGGCGAAAAGCGGCAGGGCCGCGCCCGTCATTTGCGGAATGTCCGTTTCGCTTTCTTCGTTTTTGAGGGCCGCAAGTTCCGCTTTCAAATCGGGAAGCGGCAGGGGCAAATCGTCGGGGGAAATGGCCCAGCGTAATTCAGAAACCGAAGCGAGCGACAAAACGAGGGCGGGATCCAAATTTTCAAACGGCAAAAGCAAGCCCACAGCCCCGCCGCCGACGGCCTCAACGACCGAGAGCAGCGACATCGTTTCGGGAACGTCGGGGAAGGGGTTATTTTCGTCCGGCTCAAATGAGGCGGCATACGCAATCTCGCCGGTTAAATCGCCCCCGGCTTCGACGACGATGCCGTCGGCCCCCCACGCGAGGGCGTCGCTGACATCGCGGGCCGAGCGCACGCTCGCCCACACGGGAACGGCCCGCCCGGCCTGCGTTTGCGCAGGCGTGTGCGCGGCCCCCAAAAGGACGCGGGCGCGGTGGCGTTCGGCCTGCAAGCGGACAAATTCTTCCGCGTCGGGTTCCACCAAAACGCGGGCTTTGTGCGCGTCCACGATCAGCAAATCGTTTTCCGCGACCGATTTTTGCAGGTTCGGCACGCCCGAAACGACGGCAATCGGTGAATTCGTACCGGCGGGCGCGTTGTCGCTCCATCCTTCGCGCTCGGCGACGACCGCAGCGAGCGCCAATCCCATCGGCAAGCGCGAAACAAGGGCACGCTGGGCGTCGTCGGTGAGCAGAACGATGTCGAGCGGCCCGTCGCCGCGCTTGAGCCGCCGCGCGATTTCAACCAGCAAATCGTCGGACAGGGTATGGCGTCCGGTTTCGTCGGGGAAAAAGTGGGCTGCCCGCGCGTACACGATGGGCGGCACGTCGCCCGCGCGATTGCGGGCGTCGTGGTTAGGTTCGGGCGGCGTGCCGTAAAGGGTCGTCACGGCTTAGTAGTAGGTGTCGTTTCGGGTGCGGTCGCGGGCGGTGTTGCCGGGGGATTTGCGGGCGTCGTGCCTTCGCCGGTCGTTTTGGCCGGGCCGGTCGGCGGCGTTTCCGCCGGGGGCGGCGTGGGCGCATTTGGCGCAGGGCCGTTCGGAACCGAGGGCGGCGTGGGCTGGGCTGCGGGCGTTTCGGCTGGCGACGTACCGACCGTGGGAATCGCAGGCGCGGCGGCTTTGGGCGTGGTTTCGTCCTCGTCGTCGCCCGTCACTTGCAGCGTTCCCGACAATTGCTTGCCTTTTTCACCCTCGGCGTAAAACGCTTCGGCCCCTTCCTTGAGTTTGGCAATCGCGCGTTTGGCTTCGCCCTTGTCGCCGTTGGGCCGCGTGTATTTGACGTTGCCGACTAACTCCACGGTTTCTTCGGCCCCGTAGTAAATGGCTTTATCGGCGGTGACCGTGCGGTCTTCGTACTTGATGGTCAAGTTGCCGGTCGCGGTTGCGATACGGGTGCGCCAGTTATATTCGACTTTGGTGCAGGTGATTTTTGCCGGGCTTTTGAACTCGCGCCGGGCCGACCCTTCGGGCGTATTTTTGTCGTCCTGTTTGGGGCGTAAAATCATAACGACATTTTTTCCCGTGATAATGGCGTCACGGGTGCGATAAAACGCGGTTCCCGTGTCGCCGTTGATCGTGTTTTGCGAGTCGTCGATTTGCAGTTTGCCCGGAGAACTTGCGATTTCGGTTTTCTTGTTGTAAATGGCCTGATCGGTTTTGAGCGTCGTGTCTTCGGATTTGATTACGACGCTGCCCCACGCCGTGCGCAGTTCGCCCTGCGCCGTGTGCGTGTCGCTGAACTGCCCGGACACGAAATCCACGAACCGTTCTTTTTTCTTGGGCGCGCCGCTGCCGACCGAAGGCCCGCCTTTCGCGCCTTTTCCGTTGTTCGTTTGCGCTCGCAAAGCCGTGGTTGCGCCGATGCCGACAAGCGTTAAGAGCGCGCCGGTCGCAAAAGCCGCGCGCAAGGTTCGATGGGACAACTGCAATCTCATGGGGTCGCTCCTTCGGGCAAAATCGTGGAACCGGCGGGAAACGACCCGCCTTCCGTTATGGTAAAGCGTGCATTAAGGTTTTGCAACGTGTAATCGCGTGTTCGCAAATCAACCACAATATCGTTGCCGGTGATGGTCGCGCCCGGCCCCGTCGCGGTCACCGGCCCCGCGCACCGCAGGGTTTGTGAACCGACGCCCCAAAACAACTGACCCGCGCTTATATGAAACGGGGCCGGGGCGCTTGCATTGCTTTTCTCGTCCCACACATCGCAGGCTAACGCACCGAACGCGGTTAAGTTTTGTCCGACGGCGTCGTAGTTTGCGAACGGGGCCGAAAACTTGGCGCGGACTTTTTTATCTTGGTACAAAACGGCCCGCAAATTCCCGGCGAACTCCACGCGGTTGCGTTCCTTTGTCGTGTCCACGCGGTCGGCCTTGACCGTCCACGCTTTTTGCCCGTTCTTGCGGCCCACAATCGTCACGTTTTGAAAGCGCAGATTGATGCCGCCGGGCAGGAACCCGCCCGCGCCGGGCACAAACGAGGCGGCCTGATCACGGTAATTTTTGGCGTAGCGAAGCGCGAGGCCCGTTCCGGCAACAAGGGCGGCGGCCAAAATCCACAAAAAATAGCGCTGGGCGCGTTCGCTCATATCGTATTTATTTTGACACCTTTTCGCCCAGTTTGCTTCGTTTTAATGAAAAGAAAAAACGGCCCCGATAGTGTATCGGAGCCGTTTTGCCTTCGGTTTAGCTGAATATTGGGGGCGGGGGCGGGCCGGGTTGCGAGAAAATA